>JAIUPE010000046.1 GCA_020160875.1 Pseudomonadota bacterium | reverse complement strand
TGATCGCCGGATGGATCACGACGGAAGCGGGCCGCCAGCCTTATACCGTCTACGGCCATCTGCTCACGGCGCAATCACATTCGCCGCTCGACGCGCCCGCCGTCGCCGCGTCGCTGATGGCCTTCATCATTGTCTATTTCTGCGTCTTCGGCGCAGGGACCTATTATGTCCTTCGCCTGATGGCGAAACCGCCGGCGGCGGGTGAGCCCGAGCCGCCACCCATGCCCACCCGCGCCGCGGGCATCACGCCCGCGCCGGCCGTCCGCCCGGAGCATTGACCATGCCCCTCGACCTTCCGCTGATCTGGGCCTTCATCATCGCATTCGCCGTATTCGCTTACGTCGTCATGGATGGGTTCGATCTCGGGATCGGGATCCTCTTCCTCCTGTTCAAGGTCGAGGACGAGCGCGACCAGGCGATGAACTCCATCGCGCCGGTCTGGGACGGGAATGAAACCTGGCTCGTGCTGGGCGCCGGCGGACTCTTCGCGGCTTTCCCCACCGCCTATGCCATCATTTTCCCCGCCACCTATCCGCTCATGATCGCGATGCTGCTGGGTCTCGTATTTCGCGGCGTGGCGTTCGAGTTCCGCTGGCGCGATCCCGCGCACCGCCAGTATTGGGACATCGCCTTTGCGGTCGGGTCCGTGGCCGCCGCGCTCACCCAAGGAATGACATTGGGCGCCTTGCTGCAAGGCATTCGGGTAGAGGACAACGCCTATGCCGGCGGGTGGCTGGATTGGCTGACGCCCTTCACCCTGCTGACGGGGATTTCCCTTGTCATCGGGTACGCTTTACTCGGCGCTGGCTGGCTGATCTGGAAGACCGAGGGCGCGGCGCAGGCGCGCGCCCGCAAGACCACCATGAAACTCGGCCTCGCGACATTGTTGGCGCTGATCGCGGTCAGCGCGGCGACACCGTTCCTGAATTACGAATACTGGCGGCGCTGGTTTGAGTACCCCGGCATCCTTCTCACGGCGCCGGTCCCGTTGCTCGTCGCGCTCGCGGGATTCCTTTATTTCCGCGCACTGCGGCGAAACGACGACCGCGCGCCGTTCCTGTTCGCACTCGCGATTTTTCTCCTGGGCTTCATCGGCCTCGGAATCAGCATGTATCCCTACGTCGTCCCCGAATCCGTCACGATCTGGGACGCCGCCGCGCCTGAAAGCAGCCAGCTTTTCATGCTGGTGGGAACCGTCATCATCGTCCCCATCATCGTCGTCTACACGGGTTGGGCCTATTGGGTCTTCCGCGGCAAGGTCGGCAGCCATGGCTACCACTGACCGGCCGCCGTCGAAGTGGACGCGCCTCGGCTGGTTCGCCTTGATATGGAGCGCCAGCGTCGCGGCGATGCTCGCCGTGTCCGCGGCAATCCGGCTTTGGCTGATCTAGATCAAGCCGAGCATGAACGCCGCTAGTCCGAGCACGACGTGAATCAACGTCGGCCCGGCGATGTTGCGGTAAATCATGTAATAGGTGCCGAGCAACAGGCTGAAGACGCCCGTGATGGCGACCGTGACCAGCCCGAAGTGGATATGCATCAGAGCGAACATCAAACTCACGGCGACATTGGAGATCTGGCGTTGACCCCACGTCCGGCTGTCGAAGATGCGCAACATCATCCCGAGCATCACCCCTCGCCCGATGATCTCCTGGAAAAAGCTATGCACCACGTAGGACGGCCCATATTGAATCACGTATTTTAGGCTGGCCTTTTCGGCGACGGGATAGCCGGCCGCAAGCAGGCCGATCACCGCGACCGCGATCACTCCTATTGTGATCGCGCTACTCCACGCCAGATCGCGGCCTAGATTCTCGGTCGTGATCCCAAAGGTTCTCAACGGCAATTTTTCGCGCCACGCCAGAATGAAACTCGGCAACACCAGCGTGATCAACATCGACCAGGCGAACTCCGGCGCGTAGACGTCGATGCCCGGCGTGCGCGCCAGGAAATAGTTCACGAGCAGCGCGATGCTCATCAGGGTGAGCACCAAGATGAAAACGCGCGTCGACGACGTGCGCAGCGCGAGCAGCTCCATGGTCTCCTCGAGCTGCTTGGCGTAGTTCATATTGACGGTCGACAGCCGCTGCTGGTTCACGCGGATGATATTGCGCATCATGACATTGCTGATCGCGTGCCCACCCGACAGGCTCTCAAGTCGTCCGAGCAATAGCGTCTGGATGCGTGTCGGCGTCGCCGCCGCCCGCACGGTCGAAATCGCAAGACCGCCGGTCAACGCCGAGAGCTCACCGTACGCCTGCCCCGGGCCGAGGGTCGCGACCGGCACCGGCCGGCCGCCGTGCGCGCTGACCGCCAATACCTCGGCGGCTCCCGTTTCGATGAACTGAATGCCGGCGCTGACCGTGCCGGCGGCCAGGATGACGTCGCCGACGGCATAGTCGCGCTCCAAGCACGCGGCGCGCAGCACCGAAATCTGAGCGTCATCGAGCCCTTTCAGCAGGGGGCTGGGGGCAAAAACCGGCGGTCGGGCGGTCAGATCGGTGGAATCCGGCGTCATCAGCAGAGTATTTCCGAGCGGCATCGAACAGCGGCACAGAACCGCCGTGCCCGCACCGACTTTTGTCACATCATCGCAGCTTAGCGCCAGAGGCGCCTGGGTTGAAATGGCGCGGCGGGCGCCTCGTTCCCGCGCATGCCCCTTGCGACGGACCCTCGCCCTATGCGGCATCGCCCGCAGGTGGCGAAATGTCATTTCGAGGCACGGCTTCGGTCACGGCCGCCGTGCAGATGCCATGATCGGCGTATTTCACCGCAGCGAAGGCGCAGAGAATGACATATGATAAAAACCATATCTTATTTGTTACGGCTGAAGCGGAAGTGAAGCCGGCGTGCCCGCCAACGATGAGACGCGCAGATGACCCTTAAAATCTTATCCGACCTCGAACGAAAAGTGCTGTGGCTCGCAAGTTGGACGATCCACAACGCCAATCACCTGCGCCCAAACGATGACGGCATAAAAGTAGGCGGGCACCAGGCCTCGTCCGCGTCTCTCGCCACAATCATGACCGCGCTTTATTTCCACGTTCTGCGTCCCCAGGACCGCGTGGCGGTGAAGCCGCACGCCAGCCCCATCTTCCACGCCATCCAGTATCTTTTCGGCCTTCAGAAGCAGGAAAAGCTGGAGGCGTTCCGCGGTTACAAGGGCGTCCAGAGCTACCCATCACGCACCAAGGATATCGACGATGTCGATTTCTCCACCGGCTCGGTCGGCCTCGGCGTGGCGCAAACCCTGTTTTCCTCCCTCGTCCAGGATTACGTACGCTCCCACGGATGGCTGCAGGAACCCGACGGCCGCATGATCGCGCTGATCGGCGACGCCGAGATGGACGAAGGCAACATCTACGAAGCGCTCATCGAGGGCTGGAAGCACGGTCTGCGGAACGTCTGGTGGATCATAGATTACAACCGCCAGAGCCTGGACGCTTGCACGCATGACGGCTTGCTGTCGCCGTTGCAGAACATTTTCACGCAGTTCGGATGGGATGTCGTTATCCTGAAGTACGGCGCGCTTCTGCAGGCCGCCGCCAAGGAGCCGGGCGGAGACAAGCTGATCGCGTGGATCGACGCCTGCCCCAACCAGCTGTATTCGGCGCTGGTCTTCCAGGGCGGTGCCGCCTGGCGCAAACGCCTGCTTGACGACATCGGCGATCAAGACGCTGTATCGCGCCTCATCGACAGCCGCAGCGACGACGAACTCCAGGCGCTGATGACTAATCTCGCCGGCCACGACATGAGCACCCTACTCGATGCCTTCGGCGCGATCGCGCATGACCGGCCGGTGTGCTTCTTCGCCTACACTATCAAGGGCTTTGGCCTGCCGCTCGCCGGCCACAAAGACAATCACTCCGGCCTGATGACACCGGCGCAAATGGAAACCTTCCGTGCCGGCATGAACGTGCGGCCCGGCCATGAGTGGGACAAATTCGAAGGTATGATCACTCCCGCGCCGGAACTCGAGAAGTTCCTCGCGCAAGTGCCCTTCACGCGCAAGGGCCGCCGCCGTTATATCGCGCCAACCATCCCGGTTCCCGAAACGATCACCGTGCCCGTGAAGTCGGCCATGTCGACGCAACAGGGCTTTGGCCTGCTCCTGAACGAATTGGGCCGGCAATCAACTGAATTCGCGGGCCGCCTCGTGACCACGGCGCCTGACGTCACGGTCTCCACAAACCTCGGCGCCTGGGTCAATCGCCGCGGTCTCTTTGCACGAGACGGGCGCGCCGACACCTTCAAGGCGGAAAAAATCCCATCGACTTATAACTGGGCCGCAGCGCCCGCCGGCCAGCACCTCGAACTTGGGATCGCGGAATCGAACCTGTTCATCGCGCTTTCGGCCTTTGGTCTTTCATACAGCATCCACAACGAACGGCTGTTCCCGATCGGCACGCTGTACGACCCTTTCATTTCCCGCGGCTTGGATGCCATGAACTACGCGTGCTACCAGGACGCGCGCTTTATCCTGGCGGCGACGCCCTCGGGGATCACGCTGGCGAGTGAAGGCGGCGCGCACCAATCGATCGGAACACCGCTGATCGGCATGGCGCAGCCGGGCCTCAGCGCGTTCGAGCCGGCGTTCATCGACGAACTCTCGGCGCTCATGACCTGGTCGTTCGCGCATCTGCAGCGGCATGGTGACGCCGCGCCGGACCCCCGCAACTGCTTGCCCGACGGAAGCGGCGGTTCCGTCTACTTCCGCCTCTCCACGCGCCCGATGGAACAGCCCGTGCGCACGCTGACGCCCGAGCAGAAGCAAGACATTGCCGATGGCGCCTATTGGTTCCGCCCACCGGGGCCGAATTGCGCGGTGATCGTCGCCTACGCGGGCGTCATGGCCCCGGAAGCCATGTCGGCCGTGGGACTGATGGGCGAAGAGATGCGCGACATCGGTTTGCTCGCCGTCACCTCACCCGACCGTCTGCATGCCGGATGGACCGGCGCCCAGCGCGCCCGCGAGAACGGCGATGGCGCCGCACGCGCCCATATCGAGCGGCTATTTTCGATCTTGCCACGGGATGCGGGGATCGTGACCGTGGTGGACGCCCATCCTGCGACCCTGGGCTGGCTGGGCGCGGTGCGCGGTAATCGCGCGCACGCCCTCGGCGTCGAGCAGTTTGGCCAGACCGGCGCGCTGGAGGATCTGTACCGGCACTACCGGATCGATACCCATTCGATCATCGCCGCCGCGCGCGCGCTGGCGCGTCCGTGCATTTTGAACTCGTGATCCGCAGGGCCCCATTCGGGCCCACGCAATGTCCGTCAATGACATTGCGCCTTTCTCACATCCGACCGTCCCGCTTCGACGTCGCGTCGAACAAGGCGGCCGCGGGCGGCGAAGGCCGGGCTCGACCCGTTGGTTCTACGATCGATTATGCAACCTCAGAAAAACATCTTCACGCCGCCGACAAGACGCGTTGCGCTCACGGGCTCGCCTTGGACACGCGCCATCTGAGCGGTTCGACCGGTTTTACGCTCGAAAGACACTCCGATATACGGCGCGAACGCGCGACGGATTTCATAGCGCAAGCGCAACTCCGCCTCGACCGACGAAATGCCGGCGCCGGTGTGAAGGTCCGGGACGTTCTGAGCGGCGATATCGACCTCCGCGCGAGGTTGCAGGATCAGACGCTGCGTGAGGTTGAGGTCGTAATAGCCCTCAAGGCGGGCATGAACATCGCCTTGGTCCGATACGAATAATGCCCCTGCCACATCGAACCAGTACGGCGCGAGCCCCTCGACACCTAACGCCGCGTAAACCCGCGATGGGTCCGGTTTAATATCGTAACGCAATCCGGCTTGAAGATTGAAATAGGGACCGATCGGCTTCGCATAGAGGACCTGCGCTTCGGCCTCTTCGAGCGACCCATCGATTTCCCCTTCGCCCTTGAATTTGAACACCGCACGGTGGCGATCACCCCCGTACCAGGCCTCACCCTCCCACCGATATCCCTCGCCGCCGCTGTTGCTCTGTAATTCGAGGATATTAAGCGCGACGAATGATGCCGGCATGCCCCCGTGCTCCAGTCTCAGCAAATCGCGGGCCGCCGCCATCAGCCCCGGATCGTAGTACCGGTCCGCGGCATGATCGGTAATTATCGGAGGAGCCTCTGTGTCGTAGACCGGAATATAATCCATCCCCATGGAATCTTTTTTGGGCACGGGCGATGTATCCGGCTCACCCATCGGGTTCTTGTAATAGAGGACGCGGCCCTTGGCGTTCGCGGCGGGCGCCGACGCGGCTGGAGCGGGTTGGTGCTGCGCATGATCGTGCGCATCGGCGGCGGGCGCCGGCTTCGCCGGTCCGGACGCCGCGGGCGCAGCGTGTTGGTGAACATGATCCTGCGCGTAGGCAGGCCCGGCCGCCAGGAGCGCCCCAAGTAACGCCACGGTTCTCACAGAACGTCTCCCGGCATCGGACGAATACTGACAACCTGAAACATGCCGGCGTGCATGTGATAGAGCAGATGGCAATGGAAGGCCCAATCGCCAGGAGCGTCGGCCGTCAGATCAAATGTCGCTTTGCCGCCGGGCGCCACGTTCACCGTGTGCTTGCGCGGATGATGCCCGGGATTGCCCGTCACCAACTCGAAGAAATGCCCATGCAAATGGATGGGGTGGGCCATCATCGTATCGTTCACTAGCGTCACACGAACCCGCTCGTTGGTCCTGAATGAGATAGGCGCCTTTACCTCGCTGAATTTCTCGCCATCGAAGGACCACATGAAGCGTTCCATGTTGCCTGTCAGGTGGATCTCCATGCTGCGCGTGGGCGCACGCGTATCGGCGTTCGGATGCAATGAAACAAGGTCGGTGTAGACCAGCACCTTATGACCGACGTTCTCGAGACCCAGCCCCGGCTCGCCGAGCCGATCCTTCGGCATCGGCGAAATCGACTGGACGCCCGGCCCCATCTTCACTTGCGGCGCATTCTGAGGATCACGCATGTCCATGCCGTCGTGATCCATGGTCGCCGTACCGCCATGATTCATCGCCGCGTGATCCATGGCGGAATGATCCATGCCACCCATAGCGCCGTGAGCCATGCCCGCCATACCACCCGGTCCCATATCCATCCCCATGTCTTTCATGGTCAGGATGGGCCGCTCACGCAGCGGCGGAACCGCGGCGGTCATTCCCTCCCGCGGCGCAAATGTCGCGACACCCATCCCGGAACGGTCGACGGCTTCGGCGACAAGCGTGTAGGCCTTGTCCTCCGGACGAATAATGACGTCGTAGGTTTCCGCGACGCCGATCTGAAACTCCTGCACATCCACCGGTTTAACGTTTTCGCCGTCGGCTTGCACGACCGTGAGCGTCATGCCGGGAATGCGAACGTTGAAGGTGGTCATCGCCGCGGCATTGATGAAACGCAGCCTGACGCGCTCTCCCGGCTTGAACAGGCCCGTCCAATTATCTTCCGGCGCATGACCGTTGATCAGGTATGTGTACGCGGCGCCGGTGACATCGGAAATGTCGGTCGGATCCATGCGCATTTCGGCCCACATGAGCCGATCCCTGAGCGGTAGATCCTTTCCGGCGAGAAGGCTCGCTAAACTCTGTTTTTGGAAATTGAACACACCGGGCTGTTGTTTCAACCGGCTAAAGATCGTGTGTGGATGCATGAAACTGAAGTCGGCCAGCACCACGACATGTTCGCGATCATAGGCAATCGGATCCGCGCCGGCCGGCTCAAGAATGAGGGGGCCATAGTGACCCATTTGTTCCTGTAGCCCTGAATGGCTGTGGTACCAGAACGTTCCCGCGTGCTTGATCGGGAATTCATAAACGAAGGTCTCACCCGGCTTGATACCCGGAAAGCTGACTCCGGGCACGCCGTCCATCTGGAACGGGAGCAACACGCCGTGCCAATGGATAGAGGTCTCTTCATCCAGCGTATTGGTCACGGAGAGCCGCACATTCTGGCCTTCCCGCAAACGCAGCAGCGGACCGGGAACCGTGCCGTTGATCGTCACGGCATGTGCCTTGCGCCCGCCGATAGGCCATGCGGTATGACCGATTTTCAGGTTTACATCCGGCCCGGCCAGAGCCGGGAGAACACGGGCTGTCCCACGGTTATTGGTTTGCGCCCAGGCCGGAAGGAGGCCACTTCCGAAAGCAGCCGCGCCAATGCCTAAAAGCCGGCGGCGCCTGATAGGTAACATTCGAGTCATCCATACTTATAAATGACGGCCAAAAGCCGTTGGCAAGCGCACGAAACCCGTGGCCCTACCGTATATACGCAGCTCGATCTTATTACCCTCTCTTCAAGGGCGCAGCGCTTAAGTGTCCCAGCCGGACTCGCGCAAAATCTCTTCCAGGCGTTGTTTTGCGCGCCGGACTTTCATTTCGACCGCTTTCGTCGTGATGCCAAGCTGGTCCGCGACCTGCTGCTGGCTCAGTCCGGCGAATGCGGTCAAAATCAGTACTTCCTTATGCGCGGCCGGAAGCGTCGCAATCGCGACGTCGAGCGCGCGCAGGCGCCCCTCCCGCGTTTGCGCGTGCTCGGCAATGATGTCCGGAGCCGGCACGCTGGTTTGACTTGTATCGAGCCGGGCGAATAAGCGCATGACCGTACGCCTTACCGTCTGACGGCGCCCAAAATCGCGGCATTTGTTCAAGGCGATCGTGCGAAGCCATGCGCCGAAATCGCGGCCGGTGTCATAACGCTTCAACCCCAGCCAAGCGGCAACGAAAGTATCCTGAAGAATATCGAGCGCATCGTCGCTATTGGCGACATAGTGCCGCGCGATTCGGAAAATTTGTGCCTTATGGCGCGAAACGAGTTCGTCGAAAGCCGATCTGCTGCCGTTCTGCGCTTGCGCGGCGAGAACCGCATCAGACTGCGCGGAGGCCGACATCAGGGAGGGTCCGCGGACAACGCCTGGCGAATTGTCGTATCGAAATGCTCTGCCTGTTCCGGCGTCAGCACCGCCCGCATCTCCAGAACATGCAAGATTGTCAGCTCTTGCAGCGCCGCCATCGCCTCGTGGAAATGTGAAATCGCTGTTTTCGCCGCCGCGCCATACGTCCGCTCATTTTCGAGTGCCCGCGCCAGCTCCAGGTTCGCGGCGCGCATCCGCATCTCGAGGTCCTTTCGATCTAAAGCGAATTTCGCTTCCATCGAAGCAATGCGCTCCTCCTGATCCGGCGTAAGCCCCAGTTCATGATGCAGAATATCGTGAAAACCGGCGGCATGCTGGTGGCCATGACGGCCGCCCGCTTCCATTCCGGCCCATACGCCCGCCGCCGCCGCGACGATCGTGAGCAGGACGACCGCGATTGCGGTGCGGGCTCCGGTCATGTGCTGTGTCCCAACAGCAGCGTCGAGGGCGCCGGCAGGCGCTCGAGTGAAAAGGCATCAAGGGCCGGCTGAGGACTGCGGAGCGCAAGGGCACTCAATGCACCCCCGGCAATAAACATGACGACCACACCGGCCTGACAAGCCAGGATCAGACGGTTCATGCGAACCATCGCTTCGTCGGCGGCGACCCGGCGCCAGACCTGACCCTCCAAACCCTCCAAGGGTGTGGCAGAGACAAGAGTTTTGAGCGATTCCAGGTCTTTTTCGAGCATAGGCCTACTTTTGTTGCTTTACGTACATGTACGCGCGCGGCGCCGCGAACCCTCGCCGAGAGGGGGTAAGCCCGCCGCCGCGTACTCTTTATATCACGGACCGGTTTGAACGTTGAAACAGGAGCTTTCTGATGAGAACCGCCAGACTTGCCGCCGCGCTAACAGCCCTGTCGCTAGGTGCGGCGCCCACATACGCCGTCGCATCGAACGCACCGTCCGCCGGTTCCCTCGTGCGGGTGGCAGATCACAATCATGACCATACCGCCGCTCAGGGCGCGAAAGGCAAAGGTGTGGTAAATTCAGTCGACACCGCGCGACATACGGTCAATGTCTCGCATGACCCGATTCCGAGCTTGGGCTGGCCGGCGATGAGAATGGATTTTGCGGTCGCGCCCTCCGTCGATCTCGAAGCGATACAGCCTGCAACACCAGTGGAGTTCACGGTGGGTAAGAACAAGGAAGGCCTCCCTGAGATTCAGGCCCTCCAGGCCGTGAAGAGGTAGCGCCATGAACAAATCCAAATTCATCTTCGTAGCGGCGACGTTCGCGGCCTGTAGCCTGCCAGGCGCCGCGTTCGCACACGCGGAACTCGTCAAGTCCGATCCCGTAGCCGACGGCACGCTGGCGGCTTCGGCCCAAGAGATCACGTTTACGTTCAACGAGAGCGTCACGCCGGTCACCTGCAAACTCACGCAGGATGGCAAGGAGGTCGAAAGCCTCGGCAAGCCGCGTGCGGACGGGATGATGCTCCACATTCCGATCCTGAAGGCCCTTGCGGGGGGACGTTATGCGTTGGGGTGCCGTGTGGTCGGCCCCGATAGCCACCCGATCAACGAAACCATCTCTTTCGTCGTCCCGGCGGCCGGCGCCAAGTAGCCGACCTTTGCCTCACGCGCCAAACGGGGGTGACCCATGCGCCGCTCAATCGCTTTAAGCTGTCTTTTGTTTCTCGCCGCGTCTTTTGGCCACCTCTCGGCCGCTTACGCCCACGTCACCCTCCGGCCCGCGGAAGCGCCGCCGGGAGCGACAACGACGTACACGGTGCGTGTGCCCTCTGAGGGTGACTCCGCGACGACCTCCGTTGAACTCGAAATACCCGCCGGCGTGACGGTCCTGTCCGTGGAAGGCCCGAACGACAAGTACGAGATCAAAAAGTCAGGGGATCGCATCACATCGATCCTCTGGAAGACATCCATCCCCGCCGGGGAGCGCGGCGAACTTACCTTTGTGGCGCAAAATCCGGCGGCCGGCGCGGACATCGCCTGGAAGGCTCATCAGGTTTACGCCGACGGAACACGGGCGGACTGGGTGGAGCCAAAGGGCGGCAAACGTCCGGGCCCGATCACCGTTTTGAAAGCGGCGCAGTAACGCACGCTCCGGAGGATCGTCCGTGGATGCCGAGACCGCGACGTGGACGATCCTTGCCGGTCTGAACAGGTGGGCCCTGTACGCGCTGATGCTTATCAGCGCGGGATCGGCGCTTTTCCTTCTGATAACGCCGGCGCCTGAACTTGTCGCACGGGCGACGCGTCGCTTCGCGAAATTTACGGCGCTTCTGGCCGCCCTCGCCTATCTCGCGGCCGTGGGCTTCGGCGGCGCGGAGATCATGACCGGCGGACCGGCGGCGCTGATTGCCCCGGATACCTGGATCATGGGCGCACGCACATCCCTCGGCCTCAGCGCCGCTGTCGGCGCGCCGGGGATGTTGATCTTATGGGCAGGCTTCGCCTGGAACCGCCGCGTCCTGCTGACCACCGGTTTCCTGGCCGGCATCCTCAGCTTCTTGTTAACGGGGCACGCGGCCATCGCCGAGCCCACTTGGCTCGCCTCTCCGTCCGTCGCCATTCACCTCATCGGCGCCGCCTATTGGATCGGCGCCTTGTTTCCGCTCTCTCGTGCCGCCCGCGCGCTAGAGCCGGCGGCGGCGGGCACGCTTATCGCCGCCTTTTCCCGGCGCGCGCTGTGGCTGGTATCGGCAATTGTCATCACAGGCCTTGCGATCAGTAGGATACAGCTCGCCGCTCCCGCCGCGCTTGTAACCACACCGTACGGTGTACGCCTCATCATCAAAGTCGCGCTCTTCGGAGCGCTGCTGGCGCTGGCGGCCTACAATAAGCTCGTTCTGACGCCGCAAATTACGTCCGGCGCGCGCCAAGCGGCGCCCCGCTTACACAAGATCATACAGGTAGAATACATCCTGCTGGTCCTCGTGCTTGGCGCCGCGGCGTCTCTCACGCTCACCGAACCGCCGCGCGCATTCATCCACAACACGAGCGGCATGCCCGGCGCGCTCCACCCCTGACCATGGGAGGACAGGCCGCGATCGCCGATGGTCCGGCGGACTAATTCTCGATGTCCACGATCCGCAGGCGCAGCGCATTGGCGATAACGCTGACCGACGACAGAGCCATCGCCGCGGCGGCGATAATCGGCGACAGTAGGAGCCCGAAGACGGGATAGAGCACACCCGCTGCGATCGGCACACCCGCGGCATTGTAAACAAAGGCAAAGAACAGGTTCTGGCGGATGTTGCGCATCGTCGCCCGCGAGAGAGCGCGCGCGCGCACGATGCCGGTCAAATCGCCCTTGACCAAAGTTATGCCGGCGCTTTCCATGGCGACGTCCGTGCCCGTTCCCATGGCGACACCGACATCGGCCGCGGCCAAGGCCGGCGCGTCATTCACGCCGTCGCCAGCCATGGCCACGATGTGCCCTTTGGCTTTGAGGCGCTGCACAACCGCGCTCTTCTGATCCGGCAACACTTGTGCTTCGACCTCGGTGATACCGAGTTGCCTTGCAACGGCTTCAGCCGTGGCACGATGGTCGCCGGTCAGCATGACCACATGGACGCCGTGGCGCTTTAACGCCTCCAGCGCGGCCGCCGTCGTGCCTTTGATCCGGTCCGCGATTCCAATCACCCCCGCGGCTTTACCGTCGACGCCGACATAGACTGCGGTTGCGCCATCGGTTCTTAATTGATCGGCCTGCTGTCTTACCTCGGCGACATCGATGCCGATGCTGGACAAGTAAGAGTCCTGACCGATGACGACTTTTCGCCCATCGACAATCCCCAGCGCGCCTTGACCCGTCGGAGAGTCGAAGTCCGTGACGGCCGGAATCTTTTCATTGCGCTGGATGGCCGCATTCACGATAGCGCGCGCAAGCGGGTGCTCGCTGGCCCGCTCGACACCCGCCGCCAGCCGCAGGATCTCGGACTCCTGGAAGCCGCGCGCGCCGACAATCGCGGTCACGCTCGGACGGCCTTCCGTCAACGTCCCGGTTTTATCGACCACAAGGGTGTCGACCTTTTCCAAGCGCTCGAGCGCTTCCGCATTCTTGATGAGCACGCCGTGCTGCGCCCCGCGGCCGACGCCGACCATAATGGACATGGGGGTGGCAAGACCGAGGGCGCATGGACAGGCGATGATGAGGACGGCCACCGCCGCGACCAATCCATAAGTGAAGCGCGGTTCAGGGCCGAAGGTCATCCACGCGGCAAACGCCGCGAACGCGATGAGCATGACCAACGGTACAAACCACCCTGAGACTTGGTCGGCCATACGCTGAATGGGGGCGCGGCTGCGCTGCGCATCCGCCACCATCTGCACGATCCGGGCGAGCATCGTATCGCGGCCGATCTTTTCGGCGGTGATCACAAGTGTGCCGGATTGGTTGAGGGTTCCCCCTATGACGGCCGCGCCAACCTCCTTCGTCACCGGCATGGATTCACCCGTGACCATGCTTTCATCAACCGCGGACCGGCCCTCGGCGACCGTCCCATCGACCGGCACCTTATCGCCGGGGCGTACGCGCAGGCGCTCGCCGATCTGGACCAGACTCAGATCGATCTCATCCTCGGCGCCGTCCGGGCGAATACGCCGCGCCACCTTGGGTGCAAGATTCAGCAGTGCTTTGAGTGCGCCGGAGGTCTGCTCCCGTGCGCGCAGTTCCAGCACTTGACCAAGAAGCACGAGCACCGTGATCACGGCGGCCGCTTCGAAATAGACCGCGACGGTCCCCTCGCCGCTGCGGAATGCCGCAGGGAACAGCTCTGGAGAAACGGCGGCAACGATACTGTAGAGCCACGAAACACCGGTGCCGATGGCGATCAGCGTGAACATATTCAGCTTGCGCGTTCTGAGCGATTGCCAGCCGCGCACAAAGAAAGGCCATCCCGCCCACAGCACGACCGGCGTCGCCAACACGAGTTGTATCCATGTCGAGAGTTGCGCGGAAACGAGATGATGCAAATCCGTGAGATGAGCCCCCATTTCCAAGACAACGACCGGCAGGGCGAGCGCGAGGCCGACCCAGAAACGGCGCGTCATGTCCTGAAGCTCGGGGTTGGGACCGCTTTCAGCGCTGACGGCAACCGGCTCGAGCGCCATCCCGCAAATCGGACAAGAACCCGGGCCAACTTGGCGGACCTCCGGGTGCATGGGACAGGTGTAAACGGCCGTCTCGTCCACCGGGTGTGATGGCGCGGGCCTTTCGCCGAGATATGTCCGCGGGCCGGCTTCGAACTTCGCGCGGCAGCCAGCGGAGCAAAAATAGAACGGCTGGCCGGCGTGATCCGCCCGATGCTTCGCAGTGGCGGGATCGACATTCATCCCGCAGACCGGATCCTTTACGGCTTGTACCGCGCCCGAGGGCGTGGCGTGGTGGGCGCAGCAGCCCGACGCACGCGCCGGCGGGGTCGCGTCGTGGCGATGATGGTGGTCGTGGTGCTGATGCCCATGACCGGAATGTCCGCCGCGATCGTGGTGAGAGTGATCTCCAGCCATCGGCCGTCTCCATACAATATACCCCCGAGGGGTATGGATTCTCTTGCCAGGTATACCCCCATAGGGTATATCTGGCAAGCATGCAGAAACAAACCAAAGCCGCCGTCCTCAAGCGTCTCAACCGCATCGAAGGCCAGGTGCGCGGCCTCGCCGGCATGGTCAATGAAGATCGCTACTGTATCGACGTCATGACACAGATTGCCGCGGTGCGCGCGGCCCTGCGCCGGGTCGAGGAGGAAGTCTTGCACGACCACGTTGCGCATTGCGTTCAACATGCAATCGAGTCGGGCAGCACCGCGGAACAAAAACGCAAGGTCGCCGAATTGGTGACCGCATTAGGGCGTTCCAATCGATAGGATCTCTTCGGAGAAAACATCCGAAAAAATTCCGGACGCGAGTATCCGGGGACTTCAAATGAGTGAAGGTCTGAAACATCGCCGCCAGCCCGCCGCGCGCGGCGAAGCGGGCTGGTTGCAACGCGGCGGTGGCAAATTTGTGACCTTGGCCGGTGCGAGCCACGCCTATCACAACATCAATGATCGCTGGCCGGAGGCGGTAGATGTGAAGTTGCTTTCGCGGTATTCGCGCGCTATCGCAAATGGGGTATTGGGACTAGCAAAGACGACAGCGTGACTTGAGGAGCGACCATGAAGCGCGCGGTTATTCTTGTTGCAGCGACACTCCTTGGCGCAGCTTCTGCGACAGAACCGTCGTCGCAAGGAACCCAGACATACAAATCTTCTGCGCCTCCAACCAAGAACATCTACGGCGTGGAACCTCGGCACGAGGCTGACTTCATGGTTCGTGGGCCGATGACATTTTTCATCGCAGGTCCCATGGGCGATGGTGGAAACCTTGGAGGACTGGAAGGAGCGGATCGCCACTGCCAGCAAGAAGCTGCCGCTCACGGTGTGGGCGAATATGCTCAAGGCGCCGAAAAGCGTACATGGCACGCGTATCTCAGCACCCAAGGCCCCAACGCCGTCAACGCGCGCGACCGCATAGGCAATGGCCCCTGGCATAACTATTACGGAGCCCTCATTGCGCGCGATCTAGGCCATTTGCACGGCGATACACTTGATGAGGCGCGTGACGGCAATCTCATAAATGCGCGCAACGCAGTCGATGCCAAAGGCGAGAAGATGCCACATGGCGAGGCCATTCCCAAAGGGCCAGGCGAAAACCACGACTTGCTCACCGGCTCCAAGCTCGATGGGCGACATTACGAAGATGATGTTGATCGCACCTGCGGCAATTGGACAAGCAATGCCAATCTGCATATGTCGCGTGCCACGGGCAAAATCGCTGGTAGCGCGCGTGTCGGTCATTGGGATCGCTCCGGCATAACCAGCAATTCCTGGAACTCCTCCCATGACACCGAGGGCTGCTCAGTTGCGTCCCTGTGGGCGACAAGCGGCGAAGGTCGCTTCATGTGCTTCGCAGTGGTGAGCCCCGCTCCTGACGCAGGCAGACGATAAGCATTCGACTGACACGCGGCCCGGCGTTTTCTCCGGAAAACCCTGAGGCGCTTACTTCTATGCCCCTAGGGCGTGTTGAAGTAATGGCGAATCGCCAACACGCCCTAGATTCTTATTTGGCCGGGCGTTCTACGGCGCACCGGCTTCCACTTCGCCGAAACGCGCTCTAGCGTCCGCATAGCGGACGTACCAAGGTGTTCGAACCCCGTTGGGGCGGCGGCGCGAATGCGTTGAAAATATAGCTCTAGGAAATGACGTGCCGCGTCTTGACGAAAATCGAGGCGACATTATATTAGTTAATGCTAATATAACGAATTGACTCCTCATGACCATATCCAGCTTCAAACGCCAGTCTGGTTCCGCAGTTAAATTACTGAAGTCGCTCGCCAATGAGCCTCGGCTGCTCATCCTTTGCTTTCTGGCGGAAAAGGGTGAGCTGTCGGTGGGCGATTTAGTCGAACGGGTAGATCTCAGTCAGTCGGCCGTTTCTCAACACCTCGCGAAGATGCGGGAGACGGGCCTCGTTTCGACCAGGAAGGAGTCTCAAACTGTTTTCTACCGAGTCAGCGACCCCAAGGCTTATCGGGTTATCGAAGTTCTCCACGATTTATTTTGCCCCGATCTGGGGCGCGAAAAGAACAAAAAAACCACGTAAGTTGCCATGGAAGAAGACGAAAACATCGCGCGTGCCAAGTCCCAAATCTTAGGCGTTCGCCGAGGCGCACTTAGAGCACCGCAGGTCATGTCCTTCTTCGACGAAGCGACGTTCACCGCGAGTTACGTCGTTTACGACGAGGTCGCCAAAGTCGGCGCGGTTATCGACAGCGTGCTCGATTTCGATCACGCCGCTGGCAGGACGCGCACCGGGTCGGCGGACAAGATCGTAACGTTCGTAAGAGAGCACGGCTTGACGATCGCGTGGATCCTCGAGACCCATGCTCATGCCGATCATCTCTCGGCCGCCCCTTATCTCCAGAAAATGCTTGGTGGTCTGCTTGCGATCGGGGCGGATATCGTCACGGTCCAAAAGGTCTTCGGAAACATCTTTAACGAAGACGCGCGATTCGCGCGCGATGGGTCGCAGTTCGACAGGCTTTTGTCTGACGGCGATACGCTCATGATCGGCGGCATCCCGCTGATTGCGCTCCATGTGCCCGGTCACACGCCGGCGGACATTGCATATGTCATCGGCGACGCGCTCTTCACGGGTGATACGATGTTCATGCCCGACTACGGTACGGCGCGCGCCGACTTTCCAGGTGGCGATGCACGCAACCTCTACCGGGCCATCCGGCGTCTGATGAAGCTACCCGACGAAACACGCCTCTTTCTATGTCATGATTACAAGGCGCCGGACCGGGACACCTTTGCCTGGGAGACGACTATGGGCGCCGAACGCACCGGCAATGTGCACGTCCATGAAGGCGTTAGCGAAGAAGCCTTCGTCGCCATGCGCACGAAGCGAGATGCGACCCTCCCGATGCCGAAACTCATTCTGCCCTCGATTCAAGTGAACATGCGCGGGGGGCGCCTGCCCGAGCCCGAGGACAACGGCCGGCGCTATCTCAAGCTACCGCTCAATCAACTCTAAAAGGATCGGCGTCATGGAACCATTATCTCCCCTCATGCCGCTCACCGGCGGTCTCTTGATTGGCCTCGCAGCCGCGCTGTTCCTTCTGTTGAACGGCCGGATTGCAGGCGTCAGCGGCATGGCCGCGCGCGCGACGGGCATCGCCTCCGAAGGCGCGCCCTGGCCGTCGGCTATTGCGTTTGTCGTGGGTCTTCCGGCCGGTGCGGCAATCGTCGCTCACCTGATCCGGCAGCCGGACATCGCAGTAACGTCGTCAGCGCCTGTTCTGGTAGCGGCCGGCCTTCTCGTTGGCTACGGCACGCGGCTAGGAAACGGGTGCACTAGCGGGCACGGCGTCTGCGGGATCGCGCGGCTGTCGCCGCGCTCTATCGCCGCTACAGTGACCTTCATGGCGAGCGCGGCGCTCGCGGTTTTCATCTCCCGCCACGTCGTCGGAGGATAGGCGATGAGAACGCTCGCAGCCCTTCTGGTCGGTGTGATGTTCGGCGCCGGCCTCGCCCTATCCGACATGATCAATCCGGCGCGCGTGCAGGCATTCCTTGATGTTGCCGGCGCCTGGGACCCTACCCTGCTCTTCGTTATGGTCGCCGCGATCCCCCCCTCGGCCGTCGCCTACCTGATCCGGCGACGCATGTATCGCCCGCTGTTCAGTGAACGCTTTTTTATTCCCGAGAGCCGTACCCTGGATTGGCGGCTTTTCTCTGGCGCGGTGCTATTCGGTGTCGGATGGGGCCTTGCCGGCTTTTGCCCCGGGCCGGCTCTCGCATCCATCGTCCTCGGCGTCTGGCAGCCCTGGCTATTCGTCGCCGCCATGATCGTGGGCATGGCCCTACACCGTGTCACGCCACCCGCGCGCGTCGCTCTCTCCAAATCCCAGCAGGTTTAGAATGCAAATTACGCAACTAGATCCCAATTTCTCCGTCAGCGCGCAAATCCAGGCGGCGGACATCGCCGAGATTGCGGCGGCGGGGTTCACCGCCCTCATTAACAACCGGCCCGACGGCGAAGCCCCCGACCAGCCGAAATCGGCTGAAATCGAGGCCGAGGCGAAACGCCACAACCTCCGCTACTGGTACATTCCAATCGTGCCCGGCGGAATGACGGACGCGGATGCACGCCGTCTGGTGACTACCCTTTCCGGCGTAGAGGGGCCTGTGCTCGCCTACTGCCGCACAGGTACCCGGTCGACAAACCTATGGAAAGCGGCGCAGCAGATTTCCTGACGTGCAGGTGGTAGGGCCTCGGTGAGGGAACGATAGATGCTTGATATCCTGCAATACGTCCTTGGTGCTGGCTCGGGCTTGCTCGTTGGATTCGTGCTCGCGCTCGTCGGCGGCGGCGGCTCGATCCTTGCTGTCCCACTGATGGTTTACGTCGTCGGGGTGGCCAATCCGCATGTTGCGATCGGCACCAGCGCCCTGGCCGTGGCCATCAACGCCGCGACGGGCCTTGCAAATCATGCCCGTGCGGGAACCGTTAAATGGCGATGCGCCCTGATCTTTGCAGGCGCCGGCGTGCTGGGTGCATTCGCGGGGTCGACAGCAGGTAAGGCATTCGACGGCCAAAGGCTCCTGTTCCTGTTTGCGCTTGTGATGGTCGTTGTCGGCGTTGTGATGCTGCGAGGGCGCGCCGGAGAAGGCGATCCGGGAGCGGAGTGCAACCGTAAGAATGCTTTTAAGGTGGTCGGCTACGGCGCGCTCACCGGCGTTTTTTCCGGCTTCTTTGGAATTGGCGGAGGGTTCTTGATCGTCCCGGGCCTCCTCGGCGCGACCGGGATGCCAATCATCAATGCCATTGGCTCCTCACTTGTGGCCGTGTTCGCTTTCGGACTGACCACCGCTCTCAATTACGCGCGCTCGGGACTGATCGACTGGCCGCTCGCGCTGGTGTTCATCGCGGGCGGTGTTCTTGGTGGTTTTGGCGGCGCAATCGCGGCGAAGCGCCTGTCCGAGAAGCGCGGCCGGCTCACAACGATATTCGCAGGGCTGATCTTCGTCGTCGCTGCCTATATCCTATGGAAAAGCAGCGCGTCCTGGCACTGAAATCGCAGTCTATCTCCGATGAAACACCGCGGCCGCCTTCGTCATCTTTATGCATCGAGCTAACGTCGCGGGGATCTCCCACGGCGAGGAGAATCGCTTCTGTGCACGACGCACAACTAACGGACCACCGGTGCTCATCTCCGTCACCTATGGCCCGCAGCACCGCGATTCGGATTTAAAAGATTACCTGCCCACGGAAGCGGCGCGGCGTCGTTCAACGCCGCGATAGGCTGGGCCTGACCACCAAAATCCAGGTGTTCGCTATTTCATCAAGAATGGCGTCCCCACGGGGATTCGAACCCCGGTTACCGCCGTGAAAGAAACGTAACGGGCACTTCGGGACACCATACGACACGTCCAGATACTCAACAAGTTCCTTATTTTATTGACTTTCTTGTGTCTCATCGTGCCGGTATAATGCACCATGTTTTCCCACGGTTTTGTGGGAGATTTGTGGGAAGTTTACCGTCATGGCCCGCACTGTCCGCGATGCAAAGATTGATAGCCGCTCCGCCCGCGCCAAGCTGCCCGTCCAGAAGTCCGTCTTTTGGGTCACGATCTCCCGCGGCTTTGCTATGGGCTACCGTAAAGGCGCCAAGGGCGGCGTCTGGCTGGTCAAGCTGGTCCGCGACGGCGACCGCGCCGAACAGACCTTGGGATCGGCCGACGATGCCCTGGACCCCGACGGCAAAAACATCTTGGACTATAGCCAGGCCCAGGACGAAGCCCGTAAGTGGCTCAAGACCTATGAGCTGAAAAAGGACGGCGAGCCGGTCACCCATAACTATTCTGTCGAAAATGCCCTCGATGACTACTTCGCCGACTACAAGCGGCGCAGCAACAAAGCTACCAAAGACCTACAATCCCGGATCAACGGACAGATCAAGCCCGCCTTGGGCAAGCTCCTGCTCTCCAAGCTGACCAAGAAGCGGCTCCGGGACTGGCACGCCGGCGTTGCCGACGCCGGCGCACGCCTGCGGACCTCCAAAAAGACCGAAAAGAAGGCGGAGCAAAAATTCAGGGAGTTCGACACCACCGACGACGAACAGGTGCGTAAGCGCCGCGCCAGCGCCAACCGTCTGCTGACGATCCTTAAAGCAGCGCTCAACTTCGCCGTCGCGGAAGGCAAGTTTGAGACGGACGAAGCATGGCGCCACGTCAAACCGTTCAAGGACGTGGACATTCCCAAGATCCGCTACCTCACCCTCAAACAATGCGAAACCTTGATCGACAACACCCAGGCTGGATTTCGGCCGCTGGTCCAAGCCGCCCTCCTCACCGGCTGCCGCTACGGCGAGCTGATCGCCTTGAACGTCGAAGAATACGACGATCTCAACAAGACGCTCTTTATCCGGCGGTCCAAGAGCGGCAAATCCCGCCACGTCATTCTGACGGACGAAGGGGCTGCGTTCTTCCGGGCCACCGTGGGGGACCGTCCTGGCGACGAACGCATGTTCAAACGCGAGGACGGCCATGCCTGGGGCAAATCGCACCAGCACCGCCCCATGAAGGACGCCTGCAAGGAAGCGAAAATCAAACCTGCCGTCTCATTCCATGTGCTGCGGCACACCTACGCCAGCCACTTGGTCATGGGCGGCGCTTCGCTCCAGGTCGTCGCCGCCAACCTGGGCCATGCCGATACCCGCGTCACCGAACGGCACTATGCCCACCTCGACCCGACGCACGTTACCAACGTGATCCGGGCCAAGATGCCGAAGATGAATATTCGGGCCGGCAACCTAAAGGTGGTCGCGGGCTAACCCCTTCGCGCGCTAAGGTGCGGAACCGGCGGCCGTAACCGACTGTTTTGACTCAGCTCTCTTGATGCGGCATAGTATTGTTCCTATTTTGTTCCCTACTATTCGTAGCGGGAACAAGTTAAGATTGAACTAGGTATTGAGGATTTGCATGGCCCCCCAGGCGGCGCTCGCTTTTTCTGATCTGGACGAACGCGCCATTTCCCCTTTCTTGGAAATGGGGGCTTACGAATACCTGTGGGATAATGACGCGGCGAGCTTCAAATCTATTGCCGAGAAATTCGCCGCTCACCCCAACGCCATCCCTTCGGATTTCGTACCCACCGGAAAGGCCCTCGAAAAAGCGGCCTATGTCCGCCGCGTGTTCGCGGAAGCCGGCATCAAGAATTTTGGCGTCCGGGTTCATGGCGCCGGCGAATATCCGCAAAAGCTGCGCGTCGCCCAGCATCCCGTCGAGCTGCTTTATTATCAGGGCTGGTGGGATCTCGTTGAATCGCGATCTGTGGCCGTCGTGGGCACCCGCGAACCCTCGCCAGAAGGCTTGGCGCGTACCCGTAAACTGGTGCGCCATCTCGTCGAGGACGATTTTACGATTGTCTCGGGACTGGCAAAGGGCGTCGATACCGAAGCCCATACCACGGCCATCGCTGCGGGTGGCCGCACTATCGCTGTGATCGGCACCCCGCTTTCCCATACCTATCCGAAAACTAACGTCGAATTACAGAAGCGTTTGGCGGAGGAGTATTTGGTGATTAGCCAAGTGCCCCTCAGTAAGTATGAGCGTCAGGACTATCGTAAAAACCGGCTGTTCTTCCCGGAGCGGAACGTCACCATGTCCGCCCTCACGGAAGCCACGATCATTGTGGAAGCCGGGGAAACCTCCGGCACGCTCATCCAGGCCAAGGCCGCTCTCCAACAAGGCCGAAAACTGTTCATCCTTGACAGTTGTTTTCGCGACCCCAAATTGACTTGGCCGGCAAAGTTCGCGCAGCGGGGCGCCATTCGGGTGTCGGAATACGATGACATCAAACGACATCTTTCCACAACGTCTCACGCGGATTGACGACCTTACCCGGTCTGACCACTTCTATCTCGATGATGAGGATGTTTGTCTCTTCATCGGCGAGTACACCGCGCGCCAGGGATTTAGCTTTAGCGCCACAAACCAACTGATCCTGAATTTTAAGAAAACGATGGATCGGCGGGGTACGCCGCAATGGAAGTACAAAGGCCAAGCGATCCGGCAAGCAGCCACCGCATTGCGCCAATCCTTGTCGGACGAGAACCTGGCACGGCTGACATTCGTGCCTATTCCGCCCTCCAAGGCCAAAACTGATCCCCTGTATGACGACAGGCTTGTAAAAACGCTGCACGCCATTCGCCCCAACCCGCCCTTGGATATTCGGGAACTGATCGTGCAAAAGGTCAGCACCGCCGCAGTACACAGCGTTGAGGACCGCCCATCCCCCGACGCGATCGCTGCGAACTACGAGATTGATGTCTCCCTCATCGCACCGCCGCCGCAGGTGATCTGTCTCTTTGATGATGTGCTGACAACCGGCGCGCATTTCAAAGCCTGCGAAAAGGTCTTGCGTCAGACCTATCCACAAGTGCCCATCATCGGAATCTTCATAGCGCGCCGTGCGCCGGAAGCCGTCGATTTCGACCCAATCCCGCCGGACGTAGATTTTTAAGGCTTCTCCTACGGTTCATCATTTTCGCGGTATTCCAAGGATCGCAGCCAAGCGCGCAGGGATTCATCGGAAATCAAGGTGCGCTTGCCGGCCTTAATTTTCTTTGGCCCGCCGCCGGCACGCCAAGCGCGATAAAAAAATGTCTTGCTCAAGCCGCTGATGCTACAGGCGTCGTCGATTGAGTAAGCCAGTTTCGGCAAGACTTGCAGCGGTGACATCTCTGCGGCGGGTGTCGGTATCGGCGCGTTACTTCTTCGCATGTCCATTACCTGCCTCTCGGGGCATTGCTCTGGCTGCGCCGGCCTCCGCACGTTTGCGCCGTTCCCGGGCAAAGCCTTTGTCATGGTCCAGATAGTCTTGGACGATGTATTGGATGATTTCGCCAACAGGTTCCGCAGCCTCCTCCGCGTAAGTTTCTCGGTAAATCTCCGAATATTCGGCGATGGCCCTGTGGAGATGGGGACTGAGCGACAGGGTGACTTTGACAGGTTCCCTGTCGGGCAACTTGGGCAATTTGATGGGCATGAGTCCTATCCCCTGTATGGCCGCAAGATAAGATCCTTGTGAACGATCACCCGGAGCGGCCAGCCCGGCCGCACGGTGATGGTCGGCTGGATGTTGAGGTTCCGTTCGGTGATGCGCTGACCGGCACGATTGACGTTCTGTTGTGTGGACTCGCGGATGGCCCGCACAAGGTCGCTCTCGTCGCTGCCGAGACTGAGTTCAGTTCCCACGCCAAGCAGCGTCGATAGCACGACGCCCTTGAGCAATCGCCATGTATGAAAGTCCACTTCATCCGCCAGCCCTGCGTAGCCGGCAACGTCGGTGGCCGGCAGATTCTCGATCTGGATGGAGGAACCGTCGGGCATGATGATGCGCTGCCAAACCAACAAGGCGCGGCTTTGGCCGAAGGCAACCACGCTATCGTAGGAGCCGATGAGACGCGCGCCCTGCGGGATGAGCAAGAACCGCCCCGATACAGTGTCGTAGATGTTCTCTGTGATCTGCGCGGCCACCATACCCGGCAAGTCCGAATTGATGCCGGTGATGAGGCTTGCAGCGATGATGCTGCCGGCCATGACCTGATAGGGCGATACCGCGTCCTGCAACGGATAGGCGTTGTAGATGCTTTGGCCGCCGGGCCGGTTCATAAAGTCGATCTTGCGCTGCTGGTTGTTTTGATCGCGCTCGGGATCGAGATTGAGATATTCGGCGCCCGGGCTGGCGGCAGGCATGGCGGTTCCGTTTCCTTGTCCCGCCTGAGTCATGGCCTGCGTGTTCTGATTCGTGGTCAACGGAAAGAACACGCTGGCCTCCTTGGCGCGGCGGGCCTGTTGGGCGAGACGGATGCGTTCGGCGCGGGCGTCGTCGGCCTCGGCGTCGTGGCCGAACCCGCCGTCCCCTTCATAAATCCCCAACGCCCGTTCCTGCTCGAGAATGGGTCCGCCCAGGTCGCCCGGCAGCGGCGGCCCCAAGGCGGGCACGTCCGGCTTCTGCATCTGGCCGTAAGTGGCCGGCAAAGCCGCCACTTGGTCGGCCATAGCCTTGCGGTCCACGTTGTATAGCTCCTGTCCGTTGGAGCCGGAGCGGAGCGCGGGCGGCTTCAAGCCCATGCCGACAACGCCGAACAGGACGAGAGACACAACGCCCGCGACACCAATCAAGAGGTTCCGCTTGAAGCGGATGGCGCGGCGGGGCGCGGCCCGCAGACTCAGGCGTTCCGGGTTCTCCTTGGGCGGCGGCGTATAGGTCTGATCGGCCATACGGACCTGCCCTTACCGGCCGCCCGCAACCGTATCGGTGCGGCTGATGCGGACGACCTGCTGCGGTTTCTGCCCGAGACGGAGTTCGGCCGCGGCGAACAGTCGGTCCACCACATAGTAATTCCCGCGGACACGGTAGTTGACCAGCTCGCTATCGCCTTCGGGGCCGACGACGAACAGCGGCGGCGCTTCGCCCTGGTCGATCCGTTCCGGAAACTCGATATAGACTTTGCTCGTATCATCGAAGGCCCTGAGCGGCCGCCAGGGCGGCGCATCGCCGGTAATGGCATAGCGAAACCGAATATCCTCAAGCGCCGTGTTCAAGGAAACGGCTTGCCGCACGTCGGGTTCGGCGTTGCGGCGCACGGCGGCCATTACATCCTGGGGATAGGTCCAGCTTACCACCGCCATTGCCGTGGACTCGGTGCTTTCCAATTGCAGGTGATAGCTGCGGCGGTTGGTGGTGATGACGAGGTTGGTCTTGAGGCCCGCGGCGAAGGGTTTGACGAGGATATGGACCCGCTGTTCGGTATCCGCGCCGCTGGTGGTGTCTCCGATCACCCAACGCACCGTGTCCCCGGCGGAAACCGAGCTTAGACTCTCGCCCGGCTGCAAAGCGATGTCGCTCACTTGCTCGGGCGCGGCATAGAGCCGGTAGAGCGTACCGTCCACGAACGGATAGACCTGCACGGCGTTGATGTAGCCGTGCGCCGTGGGCTCCTGCAGGGCGGCCTTGTTGGCGGCCTCCACCCGCACCGTGGGCGGCCGGCGGTCGGGTTTGGCGGGAACCAGCTCCGGCAGCGTCGGCATGGGCGGAACCTCTGCAACCGCGACCGGCTCCGGCGGCGGCTCCACCACAGCGACGGCGGGCACAAAACTCTTGCTGTCGTAAGCGATGGCGGGCGGAGGCGTCTTGCCGGCACAAGCGGCAAGGATGACGGCGGAAAGCATCAGACCAGGGCTGGAACGTGTGCTCATCGAACTGCCTCCGTTAGCGGCTGTTGGAAGTGTTGAACTCCTGCGACCACGCCAGGCCGTTGACATAGATGCCGAGAGGATTCTTGCGTAAGGCATCGGCGGTCTGCGGCGCCTGCGTCACCGCCGTCAGCATCGCGGTCCAATGCTCGGTCGAAGCCAGAGCACCCTGCCTGTAGGTCTGCTCTTGCCATTTGACCTGATAGGACGAGTCGGTTGCGCGCACGACGCTGGTGATCTGCACGGCGACGGACCTAACGCCCACGTCCGCGAAGGGATTGTTGGCGCGGGCATACTCGTTGAGGAAAACCGCGGCCTTGTCGGTGGCGAA
>JAIUPE010000045.1 GCA_020160875.1 Pseudomonadota bacterium | reverse complement strand
TTCCGCCACAAGCTGCGGGGCTTGATCGACCGTCAGAAAAGCTACGGTCTTGTGACGCGCAATCGCGGGATGGGCGACTACGAGCTGAACTACAAGTTCGACGCCCACCTTTACGCCTATGGATTGGGGGGATGGGAACGCAACACCTTCGCCGGATTCTCGCACCGCTTCACGGAGTCGGCGGGCGCCGGCTATTCACTGTTGAAGACCGACACGATGACCCTCGACCTGACGGCCGGTCTGGCGTTTCAGCAGACGCGCTACACCGACGGGCGGCGCGAGGACGACGTGTCGGCGCGTGCCGGCGCCGAGTTCACCTGGGCCATCCGCAACGATCTCAAGTTGTCGGAGAAGGCCGCGATTTTTGTCGGCAACCAGTGGACATCGACGACCGCGCTTACTTTCGTGCTCAATGACGCATTGTCCTCGCGCGCGTCATTCGATGTCATCCATGAGAATAACTCGCCACTGGGACGGCGCGCCACGGATACGGCGACAAGATTGTCCCTGGTCTACGGCTTCTAGAACACCGGGGCCCGCCCGGCCGCGGTAACGCCGCTGATCGATGGGGCCGACGCGCGTGGCCGGGCGAAAGCCGCGCGCGTCCATCGGGTCATAAACGCCGAGGCTCCCGGTGCGCCCGGGGGCGGCCTCCACAGGCCGCCGGGGCAGGGAGAATACGTCCGTTCGACGGTCAACGCAGACCGAGGAAGGACAGAATGAACAATACGACGACGATGAGACCGACGAGATAGATGAGGCCGTTCATAAGAAGCCCCTCCTGTGACACGCGTGAGGCGCCAATAGAATCGAAGGCTTCTTCAATTGTTCCGGATTGCGAAGGTCCCCCCACGCGCGCGCACAAAAATGCGGAAAAGCGCGGGGGCGTCGCACGCGGGCGTTGATGAACGCTTAGAATTTAAAAGATGTTCCGGCCGCGAAAGTGCGCGTGTTGCCGACGGTGATGACGCCAGCGGCGCTGAGGCCTGCTTCAATCCGCTCGCCCAGTACATTCTCGCCTGAGATGAAGACGGTCATGGCCGGGGTGACCTGATATTCGATGAGACCGTCAACAGAGGTGTAGCCGCGCAGACGCCGGCTATTTTGGTCGTCGTCGAACTGAGCGCTCGCCGTGCGGACATCAGCGTGCGCGCGCAAGCCGTCGATGGGCCGCCAGGAGACGGAGACCGTGGCCTGATGCCGGGCGACCTGCGCGAGACGAAGGCCCTCGAGCGCCGGCTGGTCAGCGGCTCTGCGCACCCTGGGCGAGGTGTAGAGATAGCTGGCGCGAAGATCCACTTGATCCGAGAGGTGAACGCCCGCTTCGGTTTCAACGCCGCTGGCGGTGATGCGGTCGAGATTACGGCGCTGCCTCAAGACGCCGCCGGCAGGCACGAAGACGTTGAGAGCGGCGTTTGGCCCCGCCGTCGTTTGCACGGTGATGTTGGAAACCGCATCGGTCAGGCGGGCATGGAACAGCGTGAAGGACCACGAGGCGGTGCCGCTTTCCCAGACGGCGCCGCCTTCGGCGCCTAGGAGACGTTCCGGCGCGAGGGCCGGGTTCGCTTCCGTGATATCGTTACCGACGCGGAAGGGACGATAGAGCTCATTCAGGGTTGGAACCCTAAAACCGGAGTAGGCGACGGCGCGGGCGGTCCAGCCGGCCGAAAGGCCGGCCGTGGCGCCGGCACGGAAGCTGGCGACCCTTCCGTCTTTGTCTGCGTACATATCGCTACGGACGGTTGTGCCATCGAGGGTGTTGAGTTCGCGGCGATAACCGTTGCTCTGTTGCCAGTGGTCAAGGCGGCCGCTGGCGCTGATCATGATGCCGGGTGCGGCATCCCAGCTGACTTCGGCGAAGGCGCCGGCGACCGTCTGCTGACCGCCGGCGGCGCGTTCGCGTGTGAAAACACCGTTGCTGAACGTAAGGCGTTCGTGCGTGGCGCCCGTCGCATAACGGACATCCACGCCCGCTTCGACGCTAAGGCCATCGTTTGGCGTCATCCGTACAAGGAGATTCCCGCCGGCGCCGGTGGCGGGCACGCGAAACTGGTCAAGGGACGGAGTGGCGGTATTGCGGTCCGTGGCAACAGCGGCGAACACCGCGTTGAATCCTTGACGGCGCACGTAGGTATGCGTTTCCCATGAGGTTCCATTGGCCACGTTGTGCGTGGCGCTCAATGAAAATTCCAAGATCTTGCTGCGCGAACGGGCGATATCGATACCGTTGATCAGACGGTCTTCAGAATAATTCACCGCGGCTCTGATGTCGGTGCCGCCGGCGCTGAAAACGGCACCGAGTTCGCCGCCGCCACCGCGGTTATTGGTGCGCACGTCGGCCGCGCCGCGTTGATTCGCGGCGATGAGGTAGGGCCCATCGCCGCCGTGCGCTTGCGCGGCGCCGAAAACCTGAACCGCGGACCCGCCGCGAAACGTGGCCGCGGCGTCGTAACCGCCGAAGCTGTCCGCGCGCAAACGCGCGCTGCCCCCGGGCGCTTGCTCCGTGCGGCGATAGAGACGCACAACGCCGGCCATGGCGCTATTGCCCCAGGCGCCCGCGCCGCCGCCGCGCGTGACCGAAAGCGAGTCCAAGGCGTCCGGCGACAGGCGGCTCCAGTCGACCCAGCCGCCGAAAGGGTCGTTTTGCGGAACGCCGTCGAGGAGGACGAGCGTGCGGCCCGCGCCGCTGGGACCGAGACCGCGCAGGGTTACGCCTTGCGTGGTCGGGTGCGAGGCGCGGGAGGACTGGCGGCGAAACAGGCCGAAGCCCGGAACTTGCGTCAGGATCTCATCAAGACGCGCGCCGCCGCTTTGCTCAAGCACGCTGCGGTCGAGGACGGTCGTATTGTGGAGCTGTTCGCTGACCGCGGGCGGAAGGCGGTTGGCGGTGATCGTGAGTTCCTCGACGCGCGGCGTTTGCCCGTGAGCGGCGGGGGTGACGGTGATGGCGAAGGCACTCAGCTTCAGCGCGCGGATCAACGGGCTTCGGTGCGACACAGATATCCTCCCGGCGACGCGAAGGCATCTTACGGAGTTTCGGGAGTGCGGGCGCGTAAAAAAATACGGAGAGCGCCATGCTTTCCGCGCGGGAGTGCCGCTTCTGGATCCTGGGGCTTTGGTCCAGAATGACGATCAGAGTCTGTGGACGTTCACGTCGGCAGGAACGCCAGGAAACCGATGAAGCCGATGATGGCGAAGACCGCCGCAACGGCGACCGCGGTTCCCGATGTATCCTGCCTCGACGTGACGCGCAGGGGCCTGCTCATGGCTTAGCGCCAGCTGTTGAATTCGATGATCTCGCGGCAGTCGGCGTAGGTCGGGCCAGGCCAATAACATCCCGGCGCCGCCTGGTACGCCGGCGGCGCGGAGGCGCAGCCAGAAAGAACCATCAAGCTCAGACCAATCGCGGCGAGGGGGGCGCGGATGGACATTTCAGCCTCCTGTCTCGTTTTGCACGACGCGATCCGGCCAGCCGCCGGCCACAGCCTTGTAAACAGCGACAAGGCTGGTGGCGGCGCGCGTGCGGGTTTCCGCCAGACGATCTTCGGCTTCGAGCTGCGCGCGTTCGGCGTCGAGCACGGGCAGGAAGTCGGCGATGCCGTTCTCGAACCGGACGCGCGCGAGGCGGGCGCCTTCGCGCCCGGCCGCGGCGGCCTGTTCAAGGTGTTCGGCTTCGAGACGCGTACGGTCGTAAGCGATGAGCGCGTTCTCGCTTTCTTCAAGAGCCTTCAAAACCGTGCCTTCGTAAGTGGCGAGGCTGGCGCGGGCATTGGCGTCGCTGGCGTCGATGCGCGCTTTCACGCGCCCGAGGTCCAGGAACGCCCAGCTGACCAGCGGGCCCGCGGCGTAGGACTCGCTCGACGCCGAGAACAGCCCGCCAAGTGTTGGCGAGACGGACGACAACGTTCCGCCCAGTGTTAGGCGCGGAAAGAGATCGGCCGTCGCGACGCCCACACGGGCCGTCGCAGAAGCCAGGCGCCGTTCGGCCGCCTGAATGTCCGGGCGGCGGCGCAACAGCTCCGCCGGTGTTCCGACCGCGACGTCTTGCGGAAGCACGGCGAGGGGCGCCGGCACCGCGAGGTCGGTTTTGAGCGCGCCGGGTTCGCGGCCCGTGAGCACCGCGAGACGATGAGCGGCGGCGGCGACGGCGGTTTCAAGTTGCGGGATACGCGATTCCGTCAGTTTCAATTGCGCGCGGGCGCGGGCGGTGTCGAAGTCCGTGCCGCGGCCGGCTTCCAGGCGCGTTTCGGTGAGCTTGAGCGTGTCGCGCTGATTGTCGGCGTTGCGGCGCGCGACGGACAGTTGCTCCTGGCGGCCGCGCAATTCGAAGTAGGATTTCACGACTTCCGACACAACGCTGACCTGGACGCCGCGCAAGTCGGCGGCGACGGCCTGTGCTTCCGCGCGGTCCGCTTCGACACCCCGGCGCACGCGGCCGAAGAGATCGATTTCCCAGGCGGCGTTGAGGCCGGCGTCGTAGCTGTCGCTGTCACGGCCGGCGCCGGGCAGGGTGCGGCTCGCCGGAGTGCGGGTGGTGGTGAAACCACCTTCACCCGTCACCGTCGGCAGAAGATCGAGCGCCGACTGGAAGCTGAGGGCGCGCGCCTGGTCGAGGCGCGCCACCGCCACGCGCAAATCGGTGTTGCGCTGGAGCGCTTCATCGACAAGACGCGTGAGCAGAGGATCGTTGAACCTCGTCCAGAACGTACCGGCCGGTTCAGCGGCCGAGACGTTGGCGGCCTTCCGCTGGAACGTCGCGGTCGTCGTTGTCTCCGGCCGTGCGTAGTCCGGGCCTACCGCGCAAGCGGTGAGGAACGATGTGGCGAGGAGGGCGGCCGCAAAGTTACGCATGGTTCTTCTCCAGGGGGAGTTCCGGTTCCGCGGCCGGCGCCTTGAGGCGCACGGCGAGTTTGCGCAGAGCCACATAGAAGACCGGTGTCAGGAACAGGCCGAACACGGTCACGCCGATCATGCCGGCGAAAACGGTGATGCCCATGGCCTGACGGACTTCGGAGCCCGCACCGGACGAGAACACAAGCGGTGTCACACCGGCGATGAAGGCGACGGAGGTCATGACGATCGGACGCAGACGCAGACGAGAGGCTTCAATCGCGGCTTCGACGATGCTGCGGCCCTGATGTTCGAGCTCGCGGGCGAACTCGACGATCAGGATGGCGTTCTTGGACGCGAGGCCCATGAGCACCACGAGGCCAACCTGCACGAAGACGTTATTGTCGCCGCCAACCAGACGCACGCCCGTCAGCGCCGCGAACATGGCCATCGGCACGATCAGGATCACGGCCAAAGGCAGGGTCCAACTTTCGTACAGCGCGGCCAGCACGAGGAAGACGAGCAGAAGGCTGAGCGGAAACACGATCAGCGCCGCGTTGCCCTGGTTGGCTTGCTGGAAGCTGAGATCGGTCCATTCCAGGGTCATGCCGGGTGGCAGGACTTTTTCGCCGACCGCGAGAACCGCACCCATGGCTTGGTTGGAGGAGAGCATGCGCGGGTCGGCCTCGCCGATGATGTCGGCGGACGGATAGCCGTTGTAGCGCACGACCGGATCCGGGCCGTAGGTGTTGCGGGTCTTCAGGACGCTGCCGATGGGGACCATCTCGCCCGCCTGATTACGCGTGCGGAGCTGCGAGATGTCCTCGACGTCGTCACGCGAGGCTGCTTCGCCTTGCGCGATGACGCGGAAGGTGCGGCCAAACAGGTTGAAGTCGTTGACGTAAACCGAGCCGAGATAGACCTGCAGCGTCTCGAACACGTCCTTGATGTTCAGGTTCTGCGCTTTCGCCTTCTCACGGTCGACTTCGGCTGACAATTGCGGGACGTTCGCCTGGTAGGACGAGATCGGGAAGTGCATACCCGGCACCTGGGTCATGGCGCCCGAGAGCGTCGTGGCCGCGGTTTGCAATTCGCCGTAGCCGAGGCCGGTGCGGTCCTGGATGTAGACCGAGTAGCCCGAGCCCGTGCCGAGACCGAGGATCGGCGGCGGCATGATGGCGAAAGCGAAGCCTTCCTGCAGGCCCTGAAACTTGCCCATGAGTTCGCCGGCGATTTCCGTGGCCGGACGGCCGCGCTTGTCGAACGGCTTCAGGCCCAGGAACACGGTGCCCATGTTGGGGGTGTTGGTGAACTGCAGGACGTTGAGCCCCGGGAACGCGACGGCGTGTTCGACGCCGTCCGTGGCAAGGGCGATCTCACTCATTTTATTGATGACGGCTTCGGTACGGTCGAGCGACGCGCCTTCCGGCATTTTCACGCCGCCAATGAGATAGAGCTTGTCCTGCATCGGGATGAAGCCGCCGGGAACCGCCTGGAACGCGAACCAGGTCGCGACGACGAGCACGCCGTAGAGGCCGAACACGAGCTTGCTCTTGCCGATGCTGCGGGTGACGCCGACCGCGTACTTGGCCGAGCTGGCTTCGAAGAAGCGGTTGAACGGACGGAACAGCCAGCCGAAGGAGGTGTCGAGGAAGCGCGTCGGCGCATCCGGCTTGTCACCGTGCGACTTCAGGAGCACGGCGGCGAGCGCGGGCGACAGGGTCAGCGAGTTGATCGCAGAGATCACGGTGGATACCGCGATGGTGACCGCGAACTGACGGTAGAACTGGCCGGTGACGCCTTCGAGGAAGGCCATCGGCACGAACACCGCCACCAGCACGGCCGCGATCGCGACGATCGGTCCGCTCACTTCTTTCATGGCCTGAATGGCCGCCTTTTTAGGCGCCAGTCCATTGGCGATGGCGCGTTCGACGTTTTCGACGACGACGATCGCGTCATCGACAACGATCCCCGTGGCCAGCACCATCCCGAAGAGCGTGAGGGTGTTGATCGAGAAGCCGAGCAGAAGCAGGACCGCGAAACTGCCGACGATCGAGACCGGCACCGCGAGCAGCGGGATGAATGACGCGCGCCAGGTTTGCAGGAACAGGATCACGACCAGCACGACCAGCGCCACGGCTTCGATGAGCGTGGTGACGACGGAGTTGATCGATTCACGTACGAAGACGGTGGGGTCATAGACCACGTCCCAGGCCATGCCTTCCGGGAAGCGCTTGGACAGTTCAGCCATCTTGGCGCGCACGTCGCGCGACAGGTCGAGCGAATTGGCGCCCGGGGACTGGAAGATCGGGAGGGCGACGGCCTGTTTGACGTCGAGCGAGGCGCGCAGGGCGTATTCGGACGCGCCGAGTTCGAGGCGGGCGACGTCGCTCAGGCGGGTGATCTCGCCATTCTCGCCGGTCTTGAGAATGATGTTGCCGAATTCTTGCGCGGTGACGAGGCGGCCTTGCGCGTTGATGGATAACGTAAAGTCCGACATGCCGGGTTGCGGCGGGGCGCCGATCTGACCGGCGGAGACCTGCACGTTCTGATCGCGGATGGCGCGGACGATATCGCCGCCGGTCATGCCGCGCGCCGCGACCTTGGCCGGATCGAGCCAGATGCGCATGGCGTAATCGCCGGCGCCGAAGAGCGGCGCGTTCCCGACGCCTTTGATGCGCGAGATTTCGTCCTTCACATGGAGAACAGCGTAGTTACGCAGGTACGTGGTGTCGTAACGGCCGTCCGGCGAGGTGAGGTGGACGACGAGCGTGAGATCGGGCGCGCTTTTCTGCGTGATCACGCCGACTTGGCGCACTTCTTCCGGAAGACGCGGCAACGCCTGGCCGACGCGGTTCTGGACTTGCACCTGGGCGGTATCCGGATCCGTGCCCGCCTTGAACGTCACGACGATCTGAAGCACGCCATCCGAGGAGGCGACGGACTTCATATAGATCATGTTCTCGACGCCGTTGATCGCCTCTTCCAGAGGCGCGGCAACGGTTTCGGAGATCACGGTCGGGTTCGCGCCGCGGTACTGGGTGGTGACCTGTACCGTCGGCGGAACGACTTCGGGGTATTCGCTGACGGGGAGCAAGGGCAGCGCGATCAGCCCCGAGACGAAGATGACGATCGAGAGCACCGCCGCGAAGATCGGGCGGTTGATGAAGAAGCCGGCGAAACTCATGATTGAGATTCCGATTTAGGAGACTGCGCCTCAGCCGAGGCCGGCGGCGCGCCCATCTGGATTTCGGAGGGATTCACGGGCATGCCCGGCATGAAGATCTTCTGCACGCCATGTACGATCACACGGTCGGCCGGGGTGAGGCCGGAGGTGACGACGCGGAAGCCTTCGGACTCGCGCCCCAAGGTGATATCGCGGCGCACCGCGCGGTTTTGATCGTCGACCACATAGACATACTTGCGGTCCTGGTCGGTGAGGATGGCTTTTTCGTCGACGAGGAGCGCATCCACCTTGCCGCTACCGAGCAGTTTCACGCGGGCAAACAGGCCCGGGGTGAGCGAACGGTCCTTGTTCTCGAGCACGGCGCGAACGCGGATCGTACCTGTCGCCGGATCGAGGTGGTTGTCGACGAAATCGAGATAACCCTGGCGCGGGAAATCCTTCTCGTCGGCGAGCGCAACGCGAACCGGGTGACGGGCATCCTGCGAAGCCGAACGTTCGCCGCGCTGGCCCATCTCGGCGTAACGCAGGAAGGTCTGTTCGTCGGATTCGAAGTACACATACACCTTGTCGAGGGACACCACGGTCGTCAGCAGCGACTGATTCGGATTCACGAGATTGCCCGCGGTGATCAGCGCTTGACCGGCGCGGCCATCGATCGGAGAGCGGACCTCGGTGAACTCCAGATCAAGACGCGCCGATTGCGCGGCGGCTTCGGCGGCGCGCACCGCCGCTGAAGCTTCGGCATGGGCGGCGATGCGCTGGTCGAACTCTTCTTGGCTGATGACGCGGCCGTCGAGCAGCTTCTGCGCGCGGTCGGCTTGGGTCTTGGCGAGATCGGCCTGCGTGTGGGCGCGCACCAGCTCGGCCTCGGCGCGGGATGCTTGCGCCTGGAACGGACGGCGGTCGATGACGAAGAGCACATCGCCCTTCTTCACTTCGTCGCCTTCGCGGAACTTGATGCTTTCAATATAGCCGCCGACGCGCGGTCGGATCTCGACATTGTCAATGGCGGCGACACGGCCTGGGAATTCATCCCAGTAGGTGACGCTTTTGGCGAGCACGGCGGCGGCGCTTACGGCCGGCGGCGGCGGCGCGGCCGGCGCGCTGCTCTTGGCGCCGGGCGCCGAGAGCGCGGACCCGATGAGACCGGCGGCGACAACCGCGCCGGCGACGGTCAGTCCCTTGCGGTTGGACGTGCGGAACGGACTCCAGGCGAACCATCGGGGGGATTGGCCTTGAAGGCTGTGCGGGGCGAGGCCTTCGTCTTCGATGTGAGGGGCGGGCATCGGGATATCTCCGGTGAGATCTGAATAAGAAAGAGAGTGGCGGGCTCCCGAAGGGGGGGGGCTTGGGAGCCCGCCGTCCTGCCTAGACTTCGGCAGGCATGAAGGCGCGGACGCCGTGGGGGAGACCACAGCCGCCGAATGGATTGATCGCAGGCAGAAACTCTTTTAGAATGAGGGGCTTATGTGTGCGGTGCGACATGACGAGCGCTTTCTTGTTGCGGACGGCGGCGGGTTTCTGTAGTGACCCTAGGAAATGTGTGTTACTAGTAAGTAACGCGGCTTGAAATACTGACTGGTAAGTAACATGTCAAGGGCATGGAAACTTTAGCATCCGAAAAAATTCCGAATGGCTCCGCTAAAGGGGCTGCTTCGAAGGAGTCTCCGCGCGAACGCATCCTCGCCGCCGCGCACGACCTTTTTTACAAGCATGGTCTTCACGTCGTGAGCGTGGACCAGATCGCGGAAGCGGCAGCGTCGAATAAGATGACGCTCTATCGTCACTTCAAATCAAAAGACGAACTGATCGCCGAATGTGCGCGTGAATGCGCGCGCGAGTGGGAAGGCGAGTGGAAGCAAACCGTGGACGCTCATCCCGGCGATCCTCTCGGTGCTTTGCGCGAGTGGTGTCGCGGTGTGGCAGAATGCGTGACCAGCGAAGAGCGCGGTTGTTTCATGGCAAATGCAGCCGTCGAACTGCCGCAGGTCGATCATCCGGCGCGCCGCGTGATCGAAGCGAGCAAGCGGCAGCATCGTGATGCTCTCATCGCGCTTGCCACTGAAGCCGGTTTTGTTGAGCCGGAGCGTTTGGGCGACGCGTTGTTCCTCACGATGGAAGGCGCGCGCATTTGTAATCAAAGCGTCTGCCAGGCGCATGCCGCGGACCGCGTCTACGCGATGCTGGATGCGCTGATCGTCAGTCATAAGCGGACCTAATTCGCGCTCGCGCGCGCTCCAGGTCATCGCCCGGCGTGACCGGGCGGGTCATTCTTCCATGTGTGCGCGTACTTTTCGGTGAAACCCGCCCCTGCGGTGACGCGATGCGTGCCGGCACGGTGGATGAGGTTGTTGCGTCCGCCGATCTGCGGCGTCCTTGGCGCGCACCACCTACGCCGGTCACGCGGCGTGATGGCGGAGCCGAAAAACTTCGATGCGCTCTCTTCCGCATCGACTTTCGCGGGTCAATGGGCAAGCTATACGTGAGAGAGAGGTGTGCGCTAAACCCGAATTGGTTGTGATTTTGTTTGAAAGAGAGATTTTAGATAAAATAATAAAACCATGAGACGAGTTTTTCTGCATGGGGCTTCCGAGTCGACGGAAGATTGGCGCGCGCCGCTACCCTGTGGATAATATTTTTATGAGACCGGCCGCGCCGGACGGATCATGAAACACCGGATTCATTGGCCGATTTTGAGCTCTCAATTGTTACATTTTAGCGACTCAAAATATAGTCGACGCGCAACAATATCGCCCCTTATCAATTGGACGCGCGGTTCCCTCGGAATCGCGAGGGGTATTTTCATTGGTTTCCAGGGACGAGATGACGGCGCCACCCGATACAGGATCGGAACCGGCTCCCGCGCAACCTGAGGCGCCCCCGCAGCTTGCGGACGGCGAAAACACGACCTTCGTTTTCACGCACATTCTTTTCAAGACCCCGGGCGCGCGGTTTGTCGGCGCCGGTAATGATCGCACGCCGATGTTCGCGGTGGATCTTGGCGACGCCAAAGGCCTTCTCGGCATTCAAGCCATGAAGCGCCAGTTCAACATTCCTTACGCCAGCGCCGACGACAAGATGATAGACCTCGCGGTGCGCAGCCTGAAGTACGTCTCGGAGATCCGCCCCGGCGATAACGTGCCCAACGAGATCCTGACGGGCCGTGCGTCGTGGATGATCGATCCGCGCCACGCCGAGATTGCGCGCAAGCGGCTCGAGCTTCAATTGCTGGCGACCGTCGAGCCCAAAAAGGTGAAGCTGACGAATACCAAGGAGATCACGGTTTATCTCGAGCAGCCGGAGAACAAAGGCAAGCTGCGCGAGGCGTTCCGTGTCGCGGCGAAAGCCTTGGGACGTCCTGAGGAGGATACGGCTTTTGTGCTCGACAAGCTGGTGACCTTCGCGCGCGAACTCGCCTATATCGAAGCGCTGCGCGAGTGGTTCCTTCAAGTCGGCGCGATCCTGAAGAAGATCCAGTGGGTGGGCAAGGCGTACGACGGCGACCGGTGTCTCAAGGGCGAGATCACGCAGATGCGCGCGCTGTTCATGCCGGTATCACAGGAGTACCGGGACATCTTCACGCGGGCCGACAAGCTCTCGGAAGATGTCGTTTCGGCGCTGACGACCATCGGCGCCAAGGTAAAAACGATCCGCGAAGAACGCGACCGCCTGCACGGATTGACCCTGGTCTGGCGCGACATCGTCGTGCAGTGGCGCAACTGCACCCCGGACACCGCTTCGCGCTATTTGGAGACGACGCGCGCGACCTACCGCTTTCTCGCGACCCGGCATAGTTCGGGCCGCAGCCTCCTCAAGGCCAAATAAGCGAATTCGCGCTTGCGCCGGGATGCGGCCCGGGTGAAGTCTTGGGCATGAACCTCGAAGACGCAGTCTGCTTTCGTTTGGACGGAAAAGTCGCCGCGGTGACCGGCGGCGGAAGCGGTATTGGCCGGGCCATCGCATTGGCTTTTGCACGGGCCGGCGCCTGGGTCGCGATCCTGGACCGCGACGAGATGAAAGCGGTGGCGGTCGCGCGGGAAATCGTGAAGCTGGGCCAGCAGAGTTTCGCCGCGTCCGTCGACGTCAGCAAGGAAGACGAGGTCGAGCGCGCCATCGGCGCGGTGATGAATGAATTCGGCGGGCTGGATATTCTCGTGAACAGCGCCGGGACCGCGATCCGCAAACCGAGCGCGGATCTACCGCTCGAGGATTGGGATAAGGTGATGGCGGTGAATGTCACCGGCACTTTTCTGATGTCCCGTCACGCCGCGCGCGTGATGCTGGCGGCGGGGAAGGGCGGCAGCATCGTCAACGTCGCCTCGATCATGGGCTTCTCGGGCGGCGGGCTCTATCCCAACATCTCCTATCAAACGAGCAAAGGTGCGGTGGTGAATATGACCCGCGCGCTGGCCGTGGAGTGGGCGAAGGACAATATCCGGGTCAACGCCATCGCGCCGCAATGGGTGAATACGCCGTTCATCGACGGCTTGCGTGAAAAGCCCGACTTGATCGCGCGCATCGAGGCCATGGTGCCGATGGGCCGCCTCGCGGAGCCTGAAGAGATCGCAGGCGCGGCCGTATTTCTCGCAAGCCCCGCCGCCGGCATGGTGACGGGCCACATCCTTGCCGTGGACGGCGGGTTCTTAGCGCAATAGGAGGACGAGATGCGTGCTCTGGTGCTGGCGTTAGCGGTGGTCTTCGGATTTGGAAGCGCCTTCGCGGCTGAGCGTATCGACATCGGTCCGGCCGTGGGGGCGTCGATCCCGATGCCGTTCGCGGTCCACGACACGCAAGGCGCGGTGCAGACCTTCGCCGATCTCGCGGGCCCCTCCGGCGCGGTATTGGTTTTCGTCCGCTCGGCCTCCTGGTGTCCTTATTGTATTCAGCAGCTCCGCGACATCGAAGGCGTGAACGCCGAGTTGAAGGCGCGCGGCTACCGGCTGGTGTCCATCAGTTACGATTCCGCCGACATCCTGACCGCCTTCGCGAAGAAATATGGCGTCACCTACACCATGACCTCGGACGAGGGCTCGAAGATGATCGACGCCTTCAATATCCGCGATCCGCAATACCCGCCGACGTCGCGCGCTTACGGCGTGCCGAAGCCCGCGATTTTCGTCGTCGATAAAGGCGGCGTCGTGCGCGCGAAGCTCGCGGAAGAGGGCTACAAAACCCGTCCGCCTTCCGAAGCCATCATTGCCGCGGTCGATTCACTGAAAAAGTGAGCGGCCGCGCCGCCCACAAAAATTCCCACGGCTGAGTTTCGCTTACGTGATGCTTACACACCGAGCGTCGCACGTAATCTTCATGGCGGAATCTGGGCGAACTGCGCATGCGTTGTGCATTTTCTGATTCCGTCGCGACGTTTACGCATACCAACCTTGCGCAAATGAACGCGAGCGTGTCGTTCATGCAACGACGCGCGTGAAATCGTTCGTATCTTCGTACGCTGCCCTGAACATGCCTCAAAGCGACACTAGGTTGCGCCTCCCTCGACGCGGGATCTCGTCTCGCGCAGGGGGACTCTAAAAACAAAAAGGAAAGTGCAAACTTATGAAGCTCGCAAAAATCGGTGCCGTCGCCGCGTTCGCCATGGTCGCTGCGACCCAAGCTCAGGCTCAGAACATGTACGGCTCGGTGAGCGCCGGCGTTCTCGTGCCGGAAAAGCTGGACATCCAGGTCGGCACGGCTGCCGGCGAAGTGAAATTCGACACGGGCTACGCGCTGACGACCGCCCTCGGTTACGACTTTGGGAATGGCCTGCGTACCGAACTCGAACTCGGCCTCAATGATACGGGCTTCAAGAGCGCGCGTGCCGGCGCGACGAGCTTCGCCATCACCGGCGGCGACGTCGACCAGCTGACCCTGCATGCGGCCGGCTACTATGATTTCAACATGGGCACCGTGAGCCCGTACATCGGCGCCGGCGTCGGCCTGACGCGCACCGATATCGACGCGTTCACCGTCGGCACGGTCACCACCGGGGGCGACCGCGCCACCGACTTCTCGATGTTCGGCGAAGCCGGCGTCTCGATCCCGGTCACCGACCGTCTGTCGATCGCCCCGGGCGTGCGTTACTCGTGGGTCGACACCAACGGTTCGAACCTGACTGCCTGGACCTTCAAGACCGCGCTGCGTATCGCGTTCTAAAGCGCCCGGAAAACGCGCCCGAGAGTCTTGATGGGGCGCGTTTTCTTTTGGCCTAAAAACTCCAAGTGCTCGGCCAACCGGGGTAACTCTTCCGCGCACCAGGACGTACGCGCAGAAGAAAATGCTCCGGTTCCGGCCAGGAACGGCCGCCGTATTCGTTATGCGGCGGCCGTTTTCCGTTATTCACATTGTTGCCGTTGACCGGGGAAAGGGGATTCCTATCCTTCGGCCTCCCATTCCAGGAGGCTTCCTTGAGCAACGTCAAACTTCATCCCGATACCATCGCCGTACACGGCGGTTGGCGCGCGGACCCGGCGACGGGCGCGGTCGCCGTCCCCATTTATCAAACGACGTCCTATCAGTTTCGCGACACGCAGCACGCGGCGAACCTGTTCGCGTTGAAGGAACTCGGCAACATCTACACGCGCCTGATGAACCCGACGCAGGACGTGCTCGAGAACCGCCTCGCGCAGCTGGAAGGCGGCGTCGCGGCGCTTGCATTGGCCTCGGGGCAGGCGGCGTCGACCTACGCGATTTTGAACCTGTGCTCCGCGGGCGATAACTTCGTCGCCTCGACCGACCTTTATGGCGGAACGTGGAACCTGTTCGCGAACACCTTCAAGCAGCTTGGCATCGAAGCGCGTTTTGTCGATCCCGCGGACCCCGAGAACTTCGCACGCGCGACCGACGACAAGACGCGTTGCTATTACGCCGAGACCTTGCCGAATCCGAAGCTGGAAGTGTTCCCGATCGCCGAAGTGGCCAAGATCGGCCGCAAGTTGGGCGTGCCCCTCATCATGGATAACACGGCGGCGCCGCTCATCTGCCGTCCGCTCGATCATGGCGCGGCCATCGTCATGTACTCGACCACGAAGTATCTCGGTGGGCACGGCACATCCATCGGTGGCGCGGTGATCGACGGCGGAAACTTCGATTGGGAGGCCAATGCGAAGCGTTTCCCGCTCCTGAATCAGCCTGATCCCAGCTATCACGGCGCGGTGTGGGTGGACGCGGTGAAGCCCTTGGGCCCGATCGCCTACATCCTGCGCATGCGCGTCATCCTGCTGCGCGACATGGGCGCGGCGACGACGCCGTTCAACGCATTCCAGGCGATCCAGGGCGTGGAAACGGCGCCCTTACGCATGCAGCGCCACTGTGCGAACGCAGCCGCCATCGCGGGTTTCCTCGCCAAACATCCGAAGGTCACGAAGGTGATCTATCCAGGCCAGATGTCGGGCGAGGCGCGCCGCCGCGCGGATGCTTATCTTAAAGGCGGTCACGGCGCCTTGGTGGGCTTCGAGCTTAAGGGCGGCGTCGAGGCCGGCAAGCGTTTCATCGACGGGCTCAAGCTGCTATATCATGTGGCGAACATCGGCGACGCGCGCTCGCTCGCGATCCATCCGGCGTCCACCACCCACTCGCAGCTATCCGAAGCGGACCAGCGCGCGGCGGGGGTGACCTCGGGTTACGTGCGCCTCGCCATCGGGATTGAACATGCCGCCGACATCGAGGCGGACATCGCGCAGGCGTTAGATAAGGTCTGATATGAGATTGGTTTTCGCCGCCGTTGCCCTGGTCCTTCTCGCAGCATGTAAGGAACAGGCGCCGGCGGCGGACACTGCTCCCACTGAGGCCGCGGCCGACGCGGAAGCCTGGCTGCAACAGGAGCTAGGTTGGGTGGAGGGCGCCAACCCAGCCCAATGGGTCAAGCAGGACCAGGCGCAAAGACATTATCGCTTCATGAGCGTATGCAGCCTCGGCTGCAGCATTGTCGGCGTCGGCGAGGTGACGGTGCGCATGTGCCATCCGACCTTGCCGGTCGATACGGTCGATAAAACCACCGAAGCCGTGCAAAACGAGCGTCACGCCGCGCTGAAGAAGAAGGCGAAGGCCTTCGCCGAAACCTATAACCGCTTGATGGCCGCCGACCTTAAAACCATGGGCGCGGGCGAATGTCCGCCGCCAGTGGACTGGGAGCAGGCCAATACCGAAATCACCGGTATGCTCGACCAGGTGTATTCGAGCGGATTCCGCGGCGACGTTTATGTGCATGACCAGAAGCGCGCGTTTCAAATCCGCCTGCCGCGCGGGGTGAAGGTCGCGGACGTGCATAAGCCGCTGTGCGATATCATCGGCCGGAACGGGCTCAAGGAGCTCGCGGGCTTGGAAGTCAAAAGCGTCGACACGACGGAAGATTATGCCAAGCTCAGCTGCTGAAGAGGCGCGCGGCTGGACTCTGCGCCATCCCGGCAAGTTCGGGACCATCACCATCCGCGCCAAAAAAGACGGGACGCGCGGCTACCACCAGAAGGGCGGAAACCAGAGCACGGTGGACGCCCATGGTGTCAGTCTCGACATTTATATCCACGCGCTTTACGGCCTCGCGCTTCAACGCGGGACCAAGGTGCTGATGATCGGCTGCGCCGGCGGGACGCTGGCGACCATGCTGGCGCGCAAAGGGCGGGACGTGACGCTGGTGGATATCGACCGCGCGGCGTTCAAGCTGGCGAAAAGCTACTTTCAGCTGCCGAGGGATATCGCGTGCCACGTCAGCGATGGCCTGCGCTTCATGCAGAAAGTACGCGGCACGTTCGACGTCGTGATCGTGGACGCTTTTATCGGCGAAGCGATCCCGGACCATTTCACGGGCGAGGCTTTCTACAAAGCCGCGAAACGCTGCGTGAAGAAGGATGGACTCGCGCTGGTGAACGTGTGCCTGCACGATAAGAAGGACCGATTGGCGGACGAGATCGCGAACGGGTTCGCGGCGCGCGGCTGGGCCGTGAAGCTACTCGACGAACCGGGCGGCGCAAGGAACGCGATTGTCGCTGCGGGAAATGTGAGAGGCTTACGCAAGCCGGGCGTTTCATCGCCGCCGGAGGTTGGGGCGAAGGACCTCACGAGAGGCGTGACGGCGATGAAATTCCGGAAACTGGCGCAATAACCCGCGGTGTTACGGCGCCTTCCGTAATTCCGCCGTCAGTTCGTTGATCCTGTAAACACGTCCCGCCACCATCACGCTATCGATATTGCCAACAGCCTTGATGTCGGCGAGGGGATTGGCGTTCAGGACCACGATGTCCGCTTGCTTGCCGATCTCGATGGAGCCGAAGCGGTCTTCCCAACCGAGGATTTCAGCCGGCACGATTGTCGCGGAACGGAGCGCTTCGAGCGGGGTCATGCCGCCGGCGACGAAAAGTTCGAGTTCCTGACGGATGGACAGTCCCGGGACGAGCGGCGGGGCGGGGCTCAAGTCGGACCCGGTGCCGACGCGGCCGCCCATTTTCACGAAGCGCGCGACCTGTCTGGCTTGGGCGAGGATGCTTTGCTTCCACTGCGGTCCGTAGGCCTTGAAGTTATAGACCGCGGGAACGCGCAGCGGGTCCTTCTGATAGGCGGCGAAAAGATCCTTCTGATAGAGGTCGAACCATTCGCCGCTGACCTTGGTGAGGTAATCGGGGTCGGCCCCGACATACTGGATCATGAGCGTTGGGATCAGCGCGGTCTTGTGCGCGATCATCGTTTTGAAGGTTTCGTCGAGGGCTTTCTCGTTCACCTTCGTCCACTGCACGAAGTATCGGTAGTAGCCGATATCCGTCATGGCGATCTGATCTTCGTAGGCGAGCGACTTCTGGATCAGGGAGACCGTGTGCTCCAGGCTGTCGACGCCGATTTTGGCAGCGTCATCGGCGCCGAGCATGGTGAAGTGGCCGAACACCTTGGCGCCATGTTTGTGCGCCTCGTCGACCACGGCCGCGCCGATATCGCGGTCGATGTAGTTGTAGAATTTCACCCATTCAGCGCCCTTGAAGATGTGATCGCGCGTGAGGGCGCGCGCCTCGATGGCGGTGTTCACCATCTCGGTACGCTCGACCCGCGGAAACCCCGGGGCCTGTTCGATGGGCGGGAAGGAGCCGATAATGAGGTTCGGTCCAGCGACGGCGCCGGTATCGATCGCATGCTTCAGAGGCACGAGGTTGTCCTCGGCCGAGCCCATGGCGCGGATGGTGGTGACCCCGCCGGCCATGAAGATCTTCATATAGTGTGGAAGGTCGACCTTCACGCCCTTGAAGTTGGTCTGGGCGTGGACGTGCAGGTCCATCATGCCCGGCATGATGTACTTGCCCTTCAAATCAACGCGAACGGCGTTCGCCGGGATGCGGGCGCTATTATAGGGGAAGTCGAAGAACAGCTCGGTGATCTTGCCGCCCTGGGCGAGGACACCGACGTCCGGATAGACCTCGCCGCGGATCACGTCCACGAGTGTGCCGCCTGATAAAAAGACCGGTGAATCCGAGGGTTTTTGAGCCTGCGCCAGCGCGGGATCGCGCCATGTTGCGATGCACACGAAGCTGAAAACGAACCATAGGAAACGCGTCATACCGGCCCCCTGTCGTTTATTGACCGTCCTATGCGGGCGGCGCCGCGACAACTTTCGTACTTTTCCGCATTGCGGGGCAAGGGGTTATGACGCTGAACCCTCTTGGAACTCGCCCGGAGTGCGGGTTAAGCTCTCGTCCTTGAGTAGGGGAGGTTTTCCGAATGAATAAAGTCGTGATTCGCGGCGTAATGATTGCCGCAGCTCTCGCCCTTTCTTCGTGCGAAGAAGAAAGCGCCATTGATGTCGCCGCGAAAAATCTGAATGTCGCGACGACCAATTCCATCCTGTTCACAGGCAATGGGATGTACGGCCGTATCGGCCAGCAATTCAGCAACGCAAGCTCGTGGGCGCAGATCCCCGTGAGCAATTACACGATGACCATCGATTATGCGAACAATGTCAGCCATGTGCAGATGACGCGCACGGAGCCGAGCGACGCCGACAAGCTGCCGAATACCGCATTCCGTAAGGAATACTTCAACATGCTTGGCGCGACCGGCGAAGAGTTCCTGGCGGGCGACAAGGCATGGAACGTGACGCCGACCAATCCGGCGCAGCCGGCCATGGCCGATGTGGAATCGCGCCAGGCCGCGATCACCGCGACCCCCGTGGGTTTCGTGAAATTCGCGCAGCAGAACAAGGCGCCGGTCCGCAAGACCCGCCGCGGCGCCGATACGACCTTCACGGTCGGCAAGCATAAATACTACGGCCGCTTCAACGCGGCGAACGATCTGGAGTTGGTGCAGGAATGGGTTGATAACCCGGTGCTGGGCGACATGCTCATCCAGACGCAATACTCCGATTATAAGAACTACGGTGGCGTTCACTTCCCGTCGAAGATCACGCGGATCGTGGGCGAGCACCCCGCGCTGCGCCTGACCATCACGGGCGTGAAGGCCAATCCGAGTGTCGCGGTCGTTGTTCCGGACGAGATCAAGAATTATCAGGAACCGCCGATCGTCGTGACGGAAGAACTGCTGGCGCCGGGTGTGTGGCACCTGCGCGGCGGCAGCCATCATAGCCTCCTGATCGACCAGGCCGATCACCTCATCGTCGTCGAAGCGCCGCAGAACGAAGCGCGTTCGATGGCCGTGATCGCAAAAGCCAAGGAACTCGTCCCGGGCAAGCCGATCAAGTACGTCGTGAACACCCACACGCACTTCGACCACTCGGGCGGCTTGCGCGCCTATGTGGCGGAAGGCGCGACCGTGGTCACGCATGCCGTGAACGAAGAGTTCTACAAGAAGGCCTGGGCGAACCCGCACACGATTAATCCGGACGCGATGACGCAGAAGAAGTCGGTCCCGACCTTCCAAGCGGTGGCGGACAAGTACACGCTCTCCGACGGTAAGCGTTCGGTCGACATCTATGCGATGAAGGGCCTGAACCACACGGACGCCATGCTGATGGTGTACCTGCCGACGGAAAAGGTGATCACCGTTGCCGACGTCTATACGCCGGCGCCGGCCGATGCCGCTCCGCCCGAAGCTCCGATTCCGGGCGCGGTTGCCCTGATCGAGAACATGGAACGCGTCGGCGCCACGGAAGTGACGAAGGTGGCGGGCCTGCACGGTTCTCGGGTCGGTTCGGTCGAGGACCTTCTCATCGACGCCGGCCGCATGCAGCCGAAAGGCGCGAAGGCCAAAGCGAAAGCCAAAGGGAAGTAATTCGCTTTCACCGCGAGACGATAAAACGGGGACGCTGAGCGTCCCCGTTTTTTTGGCCCGTTGTCCCGGTTTTTATTTCGTGATGCGGGAAAGGATGAGATTGGCGACCTTCTTGTAGTCGCCGTCGAAATGATGGCCGCCCGGCAGGGGGAACTCCTCCGCGCCGTAGGCGGCGAGCGCGGGGCAGGCGTTCGAGCCTTCCTCCACACCGTAGAAACACATGATATGCACGCCCGAGATACTGCGTACGGCGGGCACCGTGGGCAGAGCTTCGGCAGGCGTGACGCCCACCCAGCCGCCGACGGTGATTTCCAACGACGCGGCATCGCCGAGCGCGAGGAAGATCATGTTGGAGACTTTGGCGCGGCTGGCGGGATCGAGGTTCTGCCAGAGAAACGGTAGCACGTCGGCGCCGAAGGAATAGCCGATGAGCACGATGTCGTCGCGCTTCCAGGCCGCGGAGTATTGGGTAATGACGCGGGCGAGATCGGCGGCTGCCGTGGCCGGATCCTGTTTGCGCCAAAAGTATTTCAGGGTATCGAACCCGACGACAGCGACGCCGCGGCGGGAGAGCTCTTCGCCGATATCGCTGTCGATATCGGCCCAGCCGCCGTCGCCGCTGAAGAAAATGACGAGCTGCTTGCCGTTGCCGGTCGCGGGCAGCGGGATGATGGGAAGGTCCGTATCGGCGGCTGGGGCCGGACCTGCGACGTGACCTAGGACCTGATCGACGGTCGTCGAGAGGAGGTCGATCCGGTTGCCCCCATTCGCGGCGATGACGCGCGCGTCGGTGAAGTGACGGACCGCGGGGGCGACATCGGCTTCGGCGCAGCGGGACTTGTCGGTGATCACGACGACCGGCACGGCGGAGGGCTCGGCCGGCAGGTCGAAATCGCTGGTGCAAAAAGGCACGGCGGGCGGCGGGTCGCCGGGGCAGTGTTCATAGACGACCGCCGCACGCAAGCCGGTGGTTTGGGGCGTGCCGGCGAGCGCCAGGCCGGGCGCGCCGGCTTCGTTCATGGCTACGACGATGGGGGCTTCCGGCTCCGGCTGGCCTCTCTTGCGGCGCAGATCCGAAATACGCCGCATGACGCCGTTCACGAGGTCCGTGCACCGCGGAGGCGCGGCGCCGGGCGCGGGTGGGGGCAGCGTCAGAACGGCACGGTCCGGCCATACGAGCGTTTTGGCCACGGTGCGCGTATTCGCGGTGTCCGCGGAGCCGAACAGGATCACCAGGTGCTCGGCGCCGGGCTGAACCCAGGTGAGGCGGGCGGCGAGCTGTTCGTTGATGGCCAGCCGGGCTTCACGCACGCGCGAATCATCGCAGCCCGCAAGCAGGGCGGCGGTTGACATCGCGGCGCATAAAAGAGAACGGCGTTGGCTCATGGTTTTCACGCCCAACATAAAGGTCCTGCGTGCCAAGGTGAAGCCCTACGGCTAAACTGCGTGCCGGGGAAATCGATCATGTCTCGTCTGCTTCAAAATTTGCGCCGCCTTTTACCGTTGGGGGCGATCGCGATCTTCGCGGCCGCCATCTGGCTGCTGGAGCGCGAACTCGCCGACCATCATCTCGGCGAGGCGATCGACTACTTGGAGGCGTTACCGGGCCGCGCGTTACTCGCCGCCGCCGGAACGGCCGCCGTCAGCTATATCGCGCTGATCGGGTATGACTTCTTCGCGTTGCGCTATGCGGGCGGCAAGGTCGCCCTACCGGTGATGGCAAAGACATCGTTCATCGCCAACGCGCTCGCGCACAACCTGGGATTCTCGGCGCTCACCGGCGGCTCGATCCGTTACCGTGCGTATTCGGCGGCCGGGCTCAGCGGCTTCCAGATCACGACCGCCATCGCATTCCACACCGCGATGTTTCCGCTCGGCGCGTCGCTGCTCGGCGGCATCGCGTTCTTGTTCCAACCGATGAGTCTCGCGCAGGTCACGGGTGTTCCGGAGATCGCGGTACGTGTGCTCGGTCTCGCGCTCGTTATGCCGAGCTTATTGCTTTTCATCCTGAGCCTTATGCGTGTGCCCCATGTCAGTGTGTTGCGCTGGCGCGTGCAGATCCCGGACTTTGGGACCGCGATCGGCCAATCGGTCGCGGCGGGTTTCGATCTCGTTTTCGCGGCCGCGACACTCTATTTGCTGCTGCCCAACGAAAGCAGCATCGGCTTCCTTCCGTTCGTGGCGGTGTATGTGACGGCCCTTCTGGCCGCCGTCATCAGCGCGGTTCCCGGCGGGATCGGGGTCTTCGAAGGCCTGATCGTCTCGCTGACGTCGGGGCAGATCGACGCGCATGAGGCTCTCGGCGCGCTGCTGGCTTACCGCGCGATCTATTATGTCGCGCCGTTGGCGATTGCGATCGCCTGGTTCGGGTTCTCGGAACTCTCGGCGCGGAAGCACCATCTTTCGGCGGCGGCGCAATTGGCGGCGCGGCAATGGTCGTCGATCGCGCCGACCTTGATGGCGGCGGCTGTCTTCACGGCGGGCGCGATGCTGCTGATCTCCGGCGCGGCCCCTGAAGAAGCGGATGTGCTGGAAGCGATCAACGACTGGCTGCCCCTTGCTTTCATTGAAGGTTCACATCTTATCGCCTCGCTAGTCGGGGTTGGGCTTCTCCTGCTGTCGGGTTCGCTGCTGCAACGGGTCGATTCCGCCTACTTCGCGACCATAACGCTGCTCAGCGTCGGTGCGGTGGCGGCGTTGGGCCGTGGGACCGATTACCACGAAGCGGCGGCGCTATTGGGGATCGCGCTGGTGCTGTTGCCGGCGCGCGGCGCTTTCTACCGGCACGGCCGGTTGACCCAGTTGCAGCTGTCGCCGCAGTGGCTGCTGGCGGCAGGCGCCATCCTCGCGGGCAGCATCTGGCTCGGCTTCTTTGCGCACCGCTATGTCGAATACGATTCCGAGATGTGGTGGGAGTTTGCCCTGGACGGCAACGCGCCGCGCTTCCTGCGTGCATCCTTGTTCGCGATTTTGACCTTCGTGCTGCTCGGGGCGCGGCAGTTGCTGCAGCCACATACGCGGGCGCAGGCGCTGCCGACAGAGGCCGACCTCATGCGCGCCGCGCCCATCGTCGCGGCGTCTGCGGACTCTTCGGCCAACCTCGCGCTCCTCGGCGACAAATCGCTGCTGTTCAATGAAACCGGCGACGGTTTCCTGATGTACCGCGTGCAGGGCGGATCGTGGATCGCGCTTGGCGATCCGGTCGCCCCGGCGATGCGGCAGGCCGATCTGCTCTGGCGCTTCCGCGAACTCAGCGATCAATACGGCGGGCGCTGCGTTTTCTATCAGGTGAAACCAGAGAACCTTGGTCTCTACGCCGATCTGGGGCTCGCGCTCTACAAGATGGGCGACGAAGCGCGCGTGGATTTGCGCAGCTTCGCGCTCGACGCGCCGGCGCGGCGCGATATCCGTCAGGCTCACCGGCGCGCGATGCGCGAAGGCGCTTCGTTCAAGATGCTTTCTCCCGACGACGTGCGCGCCGCGATGCCGCGGCTTCGCAAGGTCTCGGATGCATGGCTGGACGCGAAATCGGGCAAGGAAAAGGGCTTCTCGCTCGGCTTCTTTGACGAGAATTATCTCGCGCGTTTCACTTGCGGCGCGGTGGTGGTGGGCGAGGAGATCGTGGCCTTCGCCAACATCTGGGAAAGCGCGGGAAAGGTGGAATTGTCCATTGATCTCATGCGCTACGGGCACACCAACGTCCATAGCGTGATGGAATTCCTGTTCGTGGAAATCATGCTGTGGGGCAAGGCGCAAGGGTACGCGTGGTTCAACCTCGGCATGGCGCCTCTATCGGGCCTTGAAGGCCGCCGGTTGGGCCCGTTGTGGCATAAGCTGGGTGGGATGATCTATCGCGCCGGCGAACACTTCTACAGCTTCCGGGGCTTGCGCCGGTACAAGGATAAGTTCGCGCCGGAATGGCGGCCCAAGTATCTGGCGTGCCCGGGCGGGCTTGCCGTGGGCCGGGTGCTGCTCGATCTGACGACGCTGATCTCGGGCCGCGGCAACGCAAGATAGCGGCTTTATCCCTGGACTTAGCCGCCTGCGCGGCAGAAGATCGACCTAACGGCCATCGCCGTTATTGGTACTCGATTGCCCTTGAAGGGAGGAATGCAACCCGGACCGCGCATCGCATTGGTGCATCGCTCGTGACCTGAATTCAATGATGGGAGTGCGACATGACACCGGAACGTAAGCGGGCTGAGAGAGCATTCGACAAAGCCGATACCGCGAGAACCGCGACCGCCAAGCGCGACGAGGCTTTTCTGGCCGAACGCCGCCAAAAGGAAGCCGCCAATCTCAAACGCACCTTGGAACTCCGTGCCTTGCGGCTTGCCCATGAAGCCGCCAATCCAAAGCCTAAACCCGCGCCGCGAAAACGCGCGCCGGCGAGCGAAAAGGCATAGGCTGCCTTAGGGCTTAAGAGTCCGGATGGCTTGCAGAACGCGCGGCGCGAGACCCGCGCCGCCGGTCTTTTCGTATTCAAGGATCTGCGCGCGCATCCGTGGATCCCAGTAGGCCTTGATGTGGCCGGCGATGGAGGCCACGGCCTCGGCGTCGTCTTGATAGTTGAAGGCCGTGCCAATCTGGTTGGCCATATAGACAAGTTTATCTGATGACATGCTGTAGCGTGACCGAGCTGACCCGGTCCCCATGAGTGAACACTTCGAATCCGTCGTCGCGCGCAATCCCGATCAGCGTAATGCCTGCTTTGGCGGCGGTGCGGATCGCCAGCGCCGTCGGCGCTGAAACCGCGACCAGGAAGGGCGCCCCCATCATCGCGGCCTTTTGCACCATTTCGACCGAAACGCGGCTCGAGATGACGACGATGCCTCCCGCGGCGACATGGTCGAGGCGCGCCAATGCGCCGGAGAGTTTGTCGAGCGCGTTGTGACGGCCGACGTCCTCGCGCAAGGCGACAAGGCCCTTGGCGGGCGTCCAGAACGCCGCGCCATGAACCGCACGGGTCAGCTGGCTCATCTCCTGCTTGCGGTGCATGTCGCCGAGCGCCTGGTGAACGAGATGGGCATCGATGCGCATGCCGCTGTTCAGGACGGGCAGGGGGCGCATGGCCTCATTGAGGCTTTCGATGCCGCAGAGTCCACATCCGACGGGGCCGGCCATGAGGCGCCGGCGCTCCGTGAACTTGTCGGCCACCGCGCCTGTCAACTCCATGCGCAACTCGACGCCAAGATCGCTCGGGACGGCTTCGAAGGAGGCGATTTCCGATGGCGTGGCGACGATACCTTCGGCGAGGCTGAAGCCGACCGCGAAGTCTTCAAGGTCCGCGGGGGTCGCCATCATCACCGCGTAAGAAGTACGGTTATAGGTGAAGGCGATGGCCGTTTCCTCGGGCACCGCGCGCACGCCGACATGTTCCGTGCCGCCGCGTAAACTGCGCAGCGGGGCGTCGGCGATGGGATTGGGAACCGACGGCGGCATCGCCCTTATTCAGCCGCGCTCGGCGCCGCGATTTGAGTGTTGGTCTTGCTGAGGTCGCTATAGTGCTCCTGCCATTCCGAGGGGCCATTGGACGGCGCGACCTGCACGGCGGTGACTTTGTATTCAGGGCAATTGGTCGCCCAATCCGAATAGTCCGTGGTCACCACGTTGATCTGGGTCGACGGATGGTGGAACGTCGTATAGACCACGCCCGGCGCGACACGGCCGGTGATGAGCGCGCGCAAGGTGGTTGCCCCCGCGCGGCTCTGCACCTTCACGAAATCTCCGTCCCGGATGCCACGGTTCTCGGCATCGAAGGGATTGATCTCGAGCCGGTCTTCGTCATGCCACGTCACGTTCTCGGTGCGGCGTGTTTGCGCGCCGACGTTGTATTGCGAGAGTATGCGGCCCGTGGTGAGCAGCAGCGGGAATCGCGGACCCGTGCGCTCATCGGTCGGGACATATTCGGTGACGATGAACTTGCCCTTACCGCGCACGAAACCGTTCATGTGCATGATGGGCGTGCCTTCCGGCGCCGCATCGTTGCAAGGCCATTGAATCGAACCAAGTTCCTCGATGCGGGCATAGGAGACGCCGGCGAACGTCGGCGTGACGCGTGCGATCTCGCTCATGATGTCGGACGGGTGAGCGTAGGTCATGGGGTAGCCCATGGCCTTGGCGATGTCCAACGAGACTTCCCAATCGGCCTTGCCGGACAGGGGCGGCATCACCTTGCGCACGCGGC
>JAIUPE010000044.1 GCA_020160875.1 Pseudomonadota bacterium | reverse complement strand
TTTTTGTAGTTGAGGTGCACCACGAAGCCGATGGCCACCTGATTGTTCTCCAGGTGGTACATGAACGAGCCGCCGCCGGTCGAGGAGTCCAAGGGCCAGCCCATGGTGTGCGTGACCATGCCCAGCTTGTGTTTCTTGGGGTCGATCTCCCACAGTTCTTTGAGGCCGATGCCGAACTTCTGCGGCTCCGAATCCTTGGCGAGATCGAACTTCGCCTGGATCATTTTCGCCAAAGATCCGCGTACGCCTTCGGCGATCAGCGTGTACTTCGCGCGCAGTTCGATGCCGGGCTCGAACGCGTCGGTCTTCTCGCCATCCTTGCCGATCCCCATGTCGCCGGTGGCGACGCCGACCACGGCGCCTTGTTCGTTGTAGAGCACTTCGGCGGCGGCGAAGCCCGGGTAGATCTCCACGCCCAAAGCCTCGGCTTGGCTCGCGAGCCAGCGGCACACGTTGCCGAGGCTGACGATATAGTTGCCGTGATTGTTCATCAGCGGCGGCATCAGGAAGTTCGGGAAGCGCGCCGCGCCGGTTTCCGTGAGCATCAGGAAATTGTCTTCCGTCACCGGCGTGTTGAGCGGCGCGCCCTTCTCCTTCCAATCGGGGATCAGTTCGTCCAGGGCGATCGGATCGATCACCGCGCCCGAGAGGATGTGGGCGCCGACTTCCGAGCCCTTCTCGATCACGCAGACGGAGACCTCATGGTCGTTCGCGGCCGCGAGCTGTTTCAGCCGGATGGCCGCCGCGAGGCCGGACGGTCCCGCCCCGACGATCACGACATCGAATTCCATTGCTTCGCGTTCACTCATGGTCTCGGTTCCAGGCTCAATTTAAAGAGGGCTCAGTTCAACGGGCGGTTCTTGGAGGTAGCCTTCCCTGGCCGGGCCGTCACCGGCCCGGTTTTGACAAGAAATGACGGTTCAGCTATGCCCCTATCTAAGCCCCGATTATACCCCTTTCACGGAGTGTATCTAGGCAGCGTTTACAAGGACTTGGCCGCAGGATGAAGCATAACCCCACCTTTTCGGCACTCATTTCGACGGTGCTGTTCGCCGGCACCCTGGCGGTCCTGATCACCATTGCCGTCTTCGGGCTTTTGCGGATCGGCGAGCAGGCGGTCGAAGCGCTGGGGTATCTCCCGCTGCGGTGGGGCGAAAACAATATCGATATCTTGTTCGAGCTGTCGCTGCTCGCGAGCGCGCCGCTGGTGATCTGGTTCGTGCTCTGGTTTTTCAAGCGCGCGCGCACCGCCGAAGCAAGCCTCACCGATTATAAATACTCGCCGCCTTCCAAATAGACGGCGGGCTGACGCCTGAGCGCCGCTTGCGGTCGTCCGCCGCGCGCTCCACACTGTCTCCATGATGGATAATTCGCTTAGCGATCCCGCCGCGCTTTTGCGCTGGTATATGGATGCCGGCGCCGATGAGTGTATCGGCGAGGCGCCGGTGGACCGCTTCAAGGCGCCGGCCCCAAAACCAACGCCCGCGCCGGCGTCCACGCCATCATTCACGGCCCGCGCGCCTGTCGCGGCGCCCGCCGCGATCCCGGTCGTCGCGCCGGCGTCATTCGGTCCGCATCCCGCCGACGCCGTTACATCCGTCGCCGAACTCAAGACCATGGTCGAAGCCTTCGACGGTTGCGGCCTCAAGCAGTTCGCGAGCAAGACGGTGTTCGCCGACGGCAATCCCACCGCGCGCGTGATGTTCGTCGGCGAGGCGCCGGGCGCGGATGAAGACCGTCAGGGCCTGCCGTTCGTGGGTGTGTCCGGCAAGCTGCTGGACCGGATGATCGAGTCCATCGGTCTTACGCGCGCCGACAGCGCTTACATCACCAACGTCGTTTTCTGGCGCCCGCCCGGCAACCGCGCGCCGACGGATGAAGAGATCGCGGTGTGCATGCCCTTCGTGCGCCGTCACATCGAGCTGGTGAATCCCGCCGTGCTTGTGTTCGTCGGTGGCCTCTCGGCCAAGACCTTGCTTGGCACAACTCTCGGCATCACGCGCGTGCGCGGCAAATGGCACGAGTACACCTCGCCGGGTCTTGCCGCGCCGATCCCGGCGATGCCGCTGTTCCATCCCGCTTATCTCCTTCGTTCGCCGCAGCAGAAGCGCTTCGCCTGGCGCGACCTTCTGTCGATCCGCGAACGGCTCGCGCAATCGAAAGCTTAAATGTCATGGCCATCGACGAAACAAAAACCTTCATCTCCATCAATATCGCCGTCCTGACGGTGTCGGACCGCCGCACACTGGAGACCGATACATCGGGCCAGACGCTGGTGGAGCGCCTCACGGGCATGGGTCACAAGCTCGCCGCGCGCACGCTGCTCAAGGACGACGTCGATCTCATCGTCCAACAGCTCGAAGCCTGGATCAAAGATCCCCATGTCGACTGCGTCATCACCACGGGCGGCACCGGCGTGACGGGCCGAGACGTAATGCCGGAAGCGTTCGAGCAGGTGTGCGAGAAAGAGATTCCCGGCTTTGGCGAACTTTTCCGCTGGATCAGCCTGAAGAGCATCGGCACGTCGACGATCCAGTCGCGCGCCACCGCAGGCGTCGCGAACGGCACGTATCTTTTCGCGCTGCCCGGATCCACCGGCGCGGTGAAAGACGGCTGGGATGAAATCCTGAAATACCAACTCGACGCTCGGCATACCCCGTGCAATTTTGTCGAGCTGATGCCGCGTTTGCGAGAGCATCAAAAGGGGTAGGGGACCCTTCCTTACGTGCCACGGCTTCCGAACTTCAAATATGAGAAAGCGGTTCTGAAGCGCCTCCCCGATGCGATCATTGTCGGCGTCGATGAAGCCGGCTGCGCGCCGCTCGCGGGCCCCGTGGTGGCCGGCGCCGTGATCCTCGATCAGAAAAAACTTCCCAAAGCGCTGCGTCAGGGTCTCGACGATTCCAAGAAGATCCCACCCGAGAAACGCGAGGCGTTCTACAACATCCTCGTCTCCTGCGGCGCCGCCGTCGTCGGCGTGGGGCGCGCCGAAGTCCACGAGATCGAAAGCTTCAACATCCTGAACGCCGCGCATCTCGCCATGCGCCGCGCGGTCGCGTCGCTGACCCATGCGCCGACATTCGCGCTGATCGACGGCAACCGCACACCCAAGGACTTCCCGTGCGCGCTTGAGACCATCGTGAAGGGCGACGGCAAGTCGCTGTCCATCGCCGCGGCGTCGATCATCGCCAAGGTGACGCGCGACCGCTATATGGTCGAACTCGCGCGCGAATATCCCGGCTACGGCTGGGAGAAGAACGTGGGCTATCCGACGCCCGCGCACCGCAAGGCCATCATCGCGCTCGGCCTCACGCCCCATCACCGCAAGACCTTCGGCCTGGTGCGCACGCAGCTCGCCGGCGACGCGCCGGAGCAAGTCGAGATGTTCGAGGTTCGGCCTTAGACGCTGCTTGGTATTGTCTCAAAGAGACGATGCAGCAATATGTACGCTCGTTTGATTTTCCGCCCTTCGCCGCACGCAATATATTTCTTGGAAGATTATGCAAAGCAAGCCGACGTGCAGCGGCAGAAGGATTGTAGAAATCGCCAAAATATTAGAGGCGATATCACCGGTTCCAGGACGATATCCGACAATGTCCATATCCGCCTTAGTGCCGATCAAAAGGCGAAAGTAACTAAGCAAAGAAAGAGTAATCATAACGATCTCGGCACTTGTGGATCGTTTAAAGAAATTACCCATCAATTGGTTGTTCGTTGGGATGCTTCGTTTCGTATGAAGATACGGAGCAGCAACAATCAGCGTCACCAAATACATGATCAGGAATGAATCAAAGATCGCAGTGTATCGAGCTGAATAAAGCTCGCCGCGAAGCGCGAGTTCGTGACTGTGTCGAGCAATGGTTGGTAAAAACGCCGCTATTGTATGGATGTAAGAAAGGATGCGGTCCGCGCCGATCAGTCGATGAACAAACTCTATGGGAGCTAGGATGGACATCAACAGCGCAAGGAGGAAGGCGCAGCCCGCATAAGTTCCGACCTTGGCGAAAGGCGCGTCGGTGGTGACTTCGCGTTTACGATAGATGGTGGCCCAAACCGTGATGTCACACGCGATCCCAATGGCCAATAGAACGATGGCAATTGCCTTTGTCTCAGCAAATAGCGCAAGCAATCCAAAGATTGTCGTGCCTTGAAGATGTGCATAGTAGCGAAGCATTGCGCGTCGTCTCTTTCCGGGGTTGCTGCTAGCTTAGCGATGAAACTATCTGCGCGCCGCCTACATCGCGCCGTCAACTTTTCGAGACTTCGTAAATTTTTGCCCTGTCATCGCTACAGGTTGAGTCGCGCGACTCGCGGCGACTCAACATCTTGGGTTCACGATCTGGTCCTCTTTACGACCTAGTAACCCTTTGATTCTAATAAATGAATCAACGACGGGCGCCGCCGGTGTTCTGAGTAGCGCCGCTTTAAAGCGGCGTCCGCGTTATCAAAAAGGAACCTGCCCCAGCACCGTGTGAAGCGGCGCTCGTGAAGGTGGGGAGGGAAGTTCTGCCTTTCAGGGGCGCACACTTCCCACAAAAAAGACTGCTGAGAGGATAAGGGACGTGACGATGGCCGCCGCCGCCAAACCGCTGAAGCCGAATCACATCTACAATGGCGACTGCGTCGAGATCATGGGGCGCATGCCCGAGAATAGCGTCGATCTCGTCTTCGCCGACCCTCCGTACAACCTTCAGCTCGGCGGCGAGCTGACCCGTCCCGACAACAGCCGCGTCGACGGCGTCGACGACGCCTGGGATCGTTTCAGCGACTTCAAGGCTTACGACGACTTCACGCGCGCCTGGCTGGGCGCGGCGAAGCGCGTCATGAAGGACAACGGCTCGCTGTGGGTCATCGGCTCGTACCACAATATTTTCCGCGTCGGCGCGATCCTTCAGGATCTTGGTTTTTGGGTGCTCAATGACATTGTCTGGCGCAAGACGAACCCGATGCCGAACTTCCGCGGCACGCGTTTCACCAACGCGCACGAAACGATGATCTGGTGCTCGAAGTCGAAGGACGCGCGTTACACCTTCAACTACGACGCCATGAAGAACCTCAATGAAGGTTTGCAGATGCGCAGCGATTGGACGCTGCCGCTGTGTACCGGTGAAGAACGCCTGAAGGATGAATCCGGCAACAAGGTTCATCCGACGCAAAAACCGGAATCGCTGCTGTACCGCGTCATCACCGCGGCCACGAAGCCCGGCGATCTCATCATCGATCCCTTCTTCGGCACCGGCACCACCGGCGCCGTCGCGAAAGCCCTGGGCCGCAACTACATCGGCATGGACCGCGACGAAAACTACATCGCGGCGGCGCGTGAACGCATCGCCAACGTAAAACCCATCACGGACGAGAAGATGCTGATTACGCCCTCCAAGCGCACCGAACCGCGCATCCCCTTTGGAACAGTTGTGGAACGCGGCCTTTTGACGCCGGGCACGGTTTTGTCCGATCCCTCGGGCCGTTTCACCGCCAAGGTGAGAGCGGATGGCACTTTGATTTCAGCGGATTACCGCGGATCGATCCACCAGGTGGGAGCCCTCGTGCAGGGCGCGCCGGCCTGTAATGGATGGACCTTCTGGCATGTGAAGATGGGGAATGCGCTTGTCGCCATCGACGTTTTCCGCCAGAAGGTGCGCGCCGAACTGGGCAGCTTAGCGCTCCAGTAAGTCGGCCTCCCGAGCGCAAAGAACACGTCCCGCGCGAACCCTACACCGAGTGACGCCGCTCGGTGCTTACGCTTCTTGTGTCATGTGTCATTGCGGCACGAATGACGACGGGCGTTTTCAGGTTCCTGCTCTTCTTTCGCCATATTGGATTCCCAGGTCATCGGGACGTCCGGGGGGTGTTTGAGTGAAGCACAGGAACCCGCGTCATGTCCCCACGTAACGTTGTGAGTGTTCATCGGGTAGCGGCCCGCAAGATGCCGCGCCCGACGTTTCAAGATTACCTTTGGAAGTTCGGTCTCGTTCTTCTCATCGCGCTCATCTTCACCGCAGCCGATGCCTTCTCATACAGCGGTGTGCCGCCGAAGTTCGACGGGCGCCATGAGGGCGCGCCTGACGTGAAGGCCGGCGCGTAAAGGGCGGAGAGGCGCGCCCACCGGCGAAACCCGCCGGTATCCAGACCGCGATCGTCGACCTCTTCGTGGCCGCAGACGGTGTCGCGACGGGCCGCTTCCGCCGACTGCGCGTATCTGACGGCGCCGCGTGCGGCGGGTTAAATCCCCGGCTTCTCGCGCATCGCGGCGCTGTGAAACTGGAAGTGGATTTCATCGCGCCGGGCGCGCGGGGTGACGTGAACGATCACGAGCCCTTCGAGCGTCACGGCCGGATGATGGGTCTCGTGCACCGCGAACCACATGGCTTCGGCGAGCGGCTCGTCTTCAACGGCCGCCGTCACGATCATATTCTCGCCCGCGCTTTTGCCCATGGCGTGTGCCCAGCCCACACAATCCTGGCCCCAGGCGACAAGGTAGCGGCAACCGCTGCCCGCCAGCCGTTCGCACACATCATCGCGCCAATCGTCCATCACCACATTGTCCGCGATGACGAGCGCAATGAACGGCGCCGGCCCTAAAGCCGGAAGCGTGCCGCCGCTCGGCAGATGAACGTACAGAGGCGCGGGCATTTAAGGGTTAACGCCCCTCTCTCCACCACGCCAGCATCGCACCGGCCATCACCGCCAGCAGCAGGAGCGCCAGCGGCGCGAGCGGGGTCTGGTTCAGGCCGGTGACCAGATACTGTTCGTTGGAGAGCAGGCCCATCCACGATGCGCCGTGCGCGACGCGCGTCGAGGTGATGCGCCGGATGGTCGGCGCGGTCGCGTCCTCGAGCCAGTACACGCCGCCACCGGTCGCGTCGGCGAGCGGCTTCAGTTTGTCCTCGGTCGAGACGACGTCATAGGTTTCCAGCGGGTTCGGCGTGCCGACGGCCGTGAGCGTGGTGTTGATGCCGTCCGAGAGTTTGTACACGCCCGGCTCGGACACCGGGACGTGGGCGACGAACTTCCCGTCGTCCACATATTTCGGCACCACGGTCTCCTCCGCGCCGCCCGGGCGCGTGACGGTGACCGGCATTTCATTCTCGGCGAGGCTGCGGCGCGTGACGGTCAAACCATCGGGCGTCGCGGCGGCCGTCAGCGCTTCTTCCTCGAGCTCCGGCTCTTTCATCAGCCAGTGCGCGGTGCGGCGCATGAGTTCGGTTTGCGGACCGCCGCCGTCGAAGCCTTTGCCCCAGAGCCAGATGGTATCGCTGAGCAGGAGCGCGATGCGGCCCTTGCCGACGCGGTCGAGGATCAGGAGCGGCTCGTTGTCCTGGCCCGTCATCACCGCGTTGCCCTTTTCAGGCACGACTTGGATGTGGCGCAGCCAGCGGCCCCAGGTGCTTTCGCTGACGCCGTTGCCGCCTTCGGTGCGGCCCAATCCGGCGGTCACCGGATGACGGCGGCCAATGGGGCTGAGTTGCGGGCGGAAAGATCCATTGAACACCCGCCCCGACGGTTCGGCGGGCAGGAGTTGTTGAAGCTGATTGCCGAACAGGGTGTAGTTCTCGGCGAACTCGGGCCCCACGGTGAGCAGAAGCGCGCCGCCATTCTCGATATAGCGCGCGATATTGGCCATGTACTGGTTCGGGATCAGGCCGCGCTGGTTGTAGCGATCGAAGATCATCAGATCGAACTCGTTGATCTGTTCCTCGAACAGCTCGCGGATCGGGAAGGTGATCAGCGACAGTTCATTGAGCGGCGTGCCGTCGTCCTTGTTGAGCGGACGCAGGATGGTGAAGTGAACGAGATCGAGGTTCGGGTCCGACTTCAGAAGATTACGCCACGACCGTTCGCCGACATGCGGCTGGCCGGACACCAGCAGCACCCGCAGCCGGTCGCGCACGCCGTTGATGGAGACGATGGCGCGGTTGTTGGCGGCGGAGAGTTCGTCGGGCGTATGGTTCACGGCCACTTCGAACACGTTGCCGCCGGCGTTCTCGATGGCCATCGGCACGTTCTCGGACTCGCCGGCGGGCAACATGATCTGTTGCGCTTCGCCGCCGTTGCGCCGGATGGTGACCGGAACGCGCGTCCCGCGGCGCACGGTGGTGTCTTCCACCCGCAGGCGCACCATGGAGTCTTTTCCAACGAGCCCGAAATCCGGCGCGTTCTCGATGCGGATGCGGCGGTCGACTTCCTTGCGCTCGCCGGTGATGAGCACATGCAGCGGCGCGTTGAGGTAGGGCGCTTCGGCTTGTTTGGCCTGTGCCGGGGTCAGGGCATCATGCACCTGGCCGTCGGTGATCAGGATCACGCCCGCGAGGCGCTGCTTGGGTACGTCGTTCATCTCGGCCGCGAGCGCGCCGAACAGGCGGGTGCCGTCCTGGCCCCCCGCGGTGTCCGTGCGGCCCGCGCGGACGGTGCGCACTTCCATATCGCCCGCGGCGGTGAGTTCGGCGGTGATCTTCTCGACGGCGGCTTCGGCGCGTTTCTCGCGCTGGCCGAGCTTTTGACTATCGCTGTCGTCGACCACGACGACGGCGATGTCCTTCAGGGGCTGTTGGTTTTCACTGACGAGTTTCGGTTCGGCGAGGACGACAAGCAGCGCGGCGATGGGCAGCGCGCGCAGGAGCGCGCCGCGCGCGCGGCGGACGATGCCATAGACGACGAGCGCGAGGCCGATCAGGCCCAGCACCATGATCGCCCACATCAGCACCAAGGGCGCGAAGGAGATACCCGTCGTCAATTGACCAATCTTTCCATGATCGAAGGCAAGTGGACCTGGTCGGTCTTGTAGTTGCCGGTGAGGGCGTACATCACCATGTTCACGCCGGCGCGCAGCGAGAGTTCGCGCTGGCGCTCGCCGCCGGGAACCACGGCGTACATGGGATTGCCGTTGCCGTCACGCGCCCAGGCGCTGGCCCAGTCGGAGCTGCCGATGATGACGCTGGACCCGCTGTCGTTGCCATTCGAACCGCGCTCGACGAGGACGCCCGGGTCGGCGTAACGGCCCGGCAGGTTCTGGAGGAGGTAGAAACTGCGCGTCAGCGCATGATCGGGCGCCATCTCGGTCGTGGGCGCGAGATCGAGGAGGCGCAGGAGCGCATCGAGGCGCGCGTGCGCCGCGCCGGGCTCGCCCCCTCCAACCGCACCCGCCTGATCCGGCGCATCGAACACCACAAGGCCGCCGCGCTTCAGATAGTCGTTGAGCGCGGTCATGTTCTTGGCGGGCGGAATGGCGGTGGCGGGCGAAATGCGCCAGTAGAGCATCGGGAAGGGCGTGAGCGAGTCCGTGGTCAGGCCCGGTGCGTTGAGATCGATACGCAAGGGCAACGCGAGTTCGACGGCGGTGCGGGTCGCGAGCAGGCTGGTGAGATTGTCGAGGCCCGACTGCGCGATGCGGTCGAGATCTGGGCTGCCGGTGGCGATGTAGGCGATGCGCGGTTCCAGGATCGAGGAGCGAACGACGGGATCGATGTCGCGGCGTGGTTCGGCCGCGCCGGCGGCCACGGCGGACAACACGATCATCACCATAAGCGCGCCCATGCCCCCACGTAGAAAAGGAGCGCGCGTGAGGGGCATGCGCTCCGGGATCAGGCGGCGCAGGGCGAAGCTGATGAAAAGGTCGGCGAGCAGAAGGATCAGCGCGAGGGTGAGGAGCCACGGTTTCATCGCGCGTTCGCTGGCCACACCGGAGAAAGAGGTGCGCGCGGCCGAGACGGGGAATTCCATCGGGGCGAGATCGCCGAGCGCCGGCGAGAGATTGAGGGCACGGGTGGCGCCCGCGCGGCCATAGAGGCCGGGCGGCGTCTTCGGGCCCGGCACGGCGCCGGCGAGATCGCGCGTCGGGATCGGGCGCACCATCGGGCCCGGTGTCGTCAGGCGCCCCATGGCGTCGATGAGCGAGTAAGGCGCGAGCACGGCGTTGCTCATGTCTTCGCTTGGACCGCCGGCCACGCCCTGACTGATGTCCACGAGGCGGCGCAGCATGTCGACGAACAGACCCGAAAGCGGAAGCTTCGACCATTCCGGCGTCGCGGTGACGTGGAACAACACGACCATGCCTTGGCCATGGCGCTGCGCGGTCACGAGGGGCGTGCCGTCTTTCAGGCGCACCCAGGTCTTGCCGGCGAGATCGGCGGAGGGTTCCGCGAGCACCTGGGATTCAACCGTGATGTCGTCGGGGATGGTGAGGCCGCGAAAAGGCGAATTCTCGGGGAACGGCGCGAGGGTCGCGGGCGTGCTCCACGACATCGCCCCCCCCAACGTACGCCCGCCGCCGCGCAGCTTCACGGGCAGCAAGGGGTCGACATTTCCATCGAGACGGGGGCCGGCGAAACGCACGAGCATGCCGCCGTTCTCGATCCATGACGTGAGACGCGCCACTTCGGCATCCAAGATGCGGCCGCCGCCGGCCATGACCATGACGGCCAGTGGACGTTGCAGCAGTTCATCGAGGGAGCCCGCGCGCACTTCGGCGAAGGGGCCGAGCGCCTCTTCGATGTAGTAGGCGTCTTCCAGCAGCGGCGCGGTGATGCCGTCGATGGAGGCGCTGGCGATTCCGACGGGGCGGCGCTGCCATTGATCGTCGGCGAGGACGGTCGTGGCGGCGGACGCGAGACCGTCCACGTCGAAGCGCGCGACACGGTTGGCGAGCTCGGAAGGCAACGCCATGACCGCGGTCGCTTCGGTGGCGCCGGGCGCGAAGGTGACGGGCGTACGCCCCAGCACCTGCGCGTCGCTGTCGAGGGCGCGCACCATGGCGCCGGATTGCGGTGTCGCGCGCGTGGCGACGCGGGCGAGTTTCAAATTCACATTGCTGGCGATGGCGTCGCCGCCGGCGGCGCTGCGCTCCGGCGGATATTGAACGAGTGGCGCGTCCGTCGCCTCACCTTCGATCACGTTCAAGGTCCCGAGGCCGGCAAGTGCGGCGGCCAGCTCGCGCGCGCCTGGCGTCTCGACGCCGTCGCTGATCCAGACGCTGGAGGCGGGGCTCGAAAGTTTGAGCGCCTGCAGCTGTTTCAATGCGAGGGCGCGGTCGGTGGACCAGGGCTGCGGCACGATCTGTTGCGCGCGCGCCGCGTCGGCGGCCGGCTGCAGTTTCGGCGCGGGCGCCTCTGTGGAGGCGGGGGCGGTCACGAGCAGCACGACCGGCTGCTGGCGGCGCTCGGCGCCATCGAGGGTGTCCTGCAAAGCTTGCTGACGCGCGGCCCACGTCGGCGCGGAGGCCCAGCCGTTGTCGAACACGACGATGAGCGGGCCTTGCGCGGCGTCGCCGCGGCGGAAATTGAGGATCGGATCGGCGAGGCCGAGGATCACGAGCGCGAGGATGGCGATGCGCAGGATCAGGAGCCACGGCGGCGTGTGGGCCGTGGTGCGCTGCGTGGGGTCGAGGTCGAACAACAGGCGGATCGCGGGGAAGTCGATCTGTGTCACGGCCGGCGGCGTCAGGCGCAGCAGCAGCCATACGAGCGGCAGGGCGGCGGCGGCGGCAAGCACCCATGGCGCGGCGAAGGAAATGAACCCGAGATTGAGCATTACATCACCGCCGGAAGCCGGTGATGGCGTTATGCAGCGCCGCCATGGCGAACTGCGGCGAATGGTCGGTGTGATGCAGGCCGAAGCTCCAGCCCGCGCTGGCCGCGAGGTCCCTCAGGGCGCTGCGGTGCGCCGCCAGCTTCTGCATATATTGCGCGCGCGCGTCTTCCGTGCGGTCGATGACGGTCGCGCCTTCCTGTTCAAGGCCCACGAAACGCACGCGGCCCGAGAAGGGTAACGTCTCCTCGGCGGGGTCGAGCACCTGGATCATGTGCCCCTTGATCCCGGTGCGCATCAGCGTGCGCAGGGACTCCGCGATCACGTTGACCGGCGCGAGGAAGTCGCTGAACAGAACAGCGGTGGAATGGCGCGGCAACGCTCCGGCGAAGGACGGCATCTCCGGGGCGTTATTCATCGCCTTTTTGCCCGAGAGATCCGCGGTCATGGCGTCGGCGAGATGGGCGATGGCGAGACGTCCGGCGGTGGCCGAGCGCTGCGGGCGGCCTTCGTTCGACAGCACGATGATGCGTTCGCCGCCGTCGACGAGCAATTCGGCGAGCGCGAGCATCATCACCGCGGCGCGTTCGGCTTTGGTCGGCAGTTTTGGCGACGAGCGGTAGCGCATCGAGGCGGACGTGTCGCACCACAGTCCGGCGGTTTGCGCCGCCACCCACTCACGCTCGCGCACATAGACCTGATCGAACTTCGCCGACTGGCGCCAGTCGATGGCCTGCGGCGTGTCGTCCTTGGAATAAGGGCGGAACTGCCAGAAGCTGTCGCCGACACCGGCGCGCCGCCTGCCGTGACTGCCAAGCGTGACCGAGGCGGCGATACGGCGCGCGGCGACCAGCAGCGGCGGCATGCCTGCCGCGACCGCATTCGCCTCCAGAAGAAGGCGATGTTGGTCCTCGTGCCGGGGGGCGACACTCATCACCTGAACCTTACGCGGCGTCGATGCGCCGGCAGAGAGTCTCGATCAACGCGGGCAGGGTGTAACCGTCCGCGCGCGCGCCGAAGTTCAGCGCCATGCGGTGCTGGAGCACGGGCCGCGCGAGGGCCAGCACGTCGTCCACCGACGGCGACAGCCTTCCTTGCAGCAGCGCGCGGGCGCGCACGGCTTGCATGAGGGCCTGACTTGCGCGCGGGCCGGGACCCCAAGCCACATGTTCTTTGACTTCCTTGATGTCGCTGGTTTCCGGGCGGCCGGCGCGGACCAGCCTCAGGATCGCGTTCACGACGCTCTCGCCGACGGGGACCTGACGCACCAGCTTCTGCGCATTGGCGAGGTCCTCGGCGTTGAGCACGCGCTTCGGTTCGGGGCTTTCGACGCCGGTGGTGCGCAGGATGATCTCGCGCTCGGCTTCGAAGGACGGATAGGAGATATCGACCTGCATCAGGAAGCGGTCGAGCTGCGCTTCGGGCAGCGGATAGGTGCCTTCCTGCTCGATCGGGTTCTGCGTCGCGAGCACATGGAACGGTTGCGGCAGCGCGTGATACTGGCCGGCGATGGACACGCGGCCTTCCTGCATGGCCTGCAGCAGGGCCGATTGCGTCCGCGGGCTCGCGCGGTTGATTTCGTCGGCCATCAGAAGCTGACAGAACACCGGGCCCTGGATGAAGCGGAAGAAACGTTTGCCGCTCGCGTCTTCTTCGAGCACTTCGGTGCCGAGGATGTCCGCCGGCATCAGGTCGGGCGTGAATTGCACGCGCTTGTCGTCGAGGCCGAGCACCACACCAAGGGCGTGTACGAGTTTGGTCTTCGCGAGGCCCGGCACGCCGATGAGCAGAACGTGGCCGCCCGCGAGCAGGGTGATGAGGCTTTCCTCGACCACCGACTCCTGGCCGTAGATCACATGGTCGATGGCCGCGCGCGCCTTCTGGACAAGGTCCGCCACGCGTTCCATATCGGCAACGGCGGTTTCGACCGCCTTTTCCGCCTTGTGATTTTCCGCCTGTGTTATCGTTGAAGCCACGCTCGAACTCCACCAAGTAGAAGACCAGACTAGACTAACGTCTGCGGGACGTTATGGAACCCTCGGAACCTAACAAAACAGCAATCGAACCCGATTCCGGCGTGGCCCCGAAGGAGGCTTCCGGCGTTCAGGGGCCGCGCGCCGCAAAATTTCCGGATCTGTGCGGCGATTTTAACATGCGTATCGACCGTAACGGCACCTGGTACTACCGCGGCTCGCCGATTGGCCGCGCGGCCTTGGTCAAGTTGTTTGCAACGGTCTTGCGCCGCGACGAGGAGGGGGCCTTTTGGCTTACGACGCCCGTGGAGAACGGGCGGATCGAGGTCGAGGACGCCCCATTTATCGCGGTCGAAGTTATAGCGGATGGGGCTGGGAGCAGCCAAGTCATACGATTTCGCACGAACGTCGACGATATCGTCACGCTGGACGCCGCGCACCCGTTGCGCATGGCCGAGGACGCCGACAGCGGGGCGCCAAGGCCTTATATCCATGTCCGCAAAGGTCTCGAGGCGCGCATCGCCCGCGCGGTCTTTTACCATCTGGTCGAACGCGGGGAATCCTCCGCGGACGGAACTTTCGGCGTCTGGAGCTCCGGGCAGTTCTTCGCTTTAGGTTCTCTCACATGAGTTTCACGCCGGCGCTCACACGCGCGGAGATCCGCGCGCGCCTTGCCGCGGGCCGCCCGGCGCGCGGCGTGCATGGCGATGCCGCGACGGCCGACCGGCTGGCGGCGCAACCCGCGATCCCGCTGGCGCTTGAAAAATACGCCGCCGTCGGCATGCCGACCACCCTCCGTGCCCCGGTCGAGACGCGCATCCCCGCCGCCGTGCTGGTGCCGCTGATCGAGCACAGCGAGGGGTTCACGATCTTGTTCACACAGCGCACCGCCGACCTGAAGGCGCACGGCGGACAGATTTCCTTTCCGGGCGGGCGGGTCGAGCCTGACGATGAAGATGTGATCGCCGCCGCTTTGCGCGAGAGCCACGAGGAAATCGGGCTTGCCAGCAGTGAGGTCGAGGTGCTCGGGCGGCTCGATCCTTACGTCACGGTGACGGGTTATGAAGTCATTCCCATCGTCGGCGCGGTACGGCCTCCGTTGCAGGTGAAAGCCGCGCCGGTCGAGGTGGCCGAGATCTTCGAGGTGCCGTTGTCCTTCTTCCTCGATCCGGTCAATCATCAGCGTCACAGCCGCGTGACCAATGGCGTGACGCGCGCCTATTACGCCATGCCCTACGGTGATCGCTATATCTGGGGCGCGACCGCGGGTATGCTGTTGAACCTCTACGACGTACTCACCGGACCTAAGTAGAATAACGCCGTCGTTGCCCGGCTTGACCGGACAATCCATCGGTCAGCACATTCGAACCTCGAGGTTCGTGCGCGCTGATGAATGGATCGCCTGCCGGGGACGCGCGCCGCGCGCGCCCGGAGACAGGTTTTCAAGCCGGACGATGACAACGGCGTTAGAGGAACCACTGGAGTCTAACCGCCGTGATCAGAGTCCTCTTCACATATGTCGTACCGTTCCTGCTGCCGATCGTGACCTATGCGCTATGGGTCTGGTGGCGGACCCGGTATGCGGCCGCGCACGGCGGCGAGGCGCCGGCCTTCGAGAAAGGCCCGTGGCCGCTTTTGTTGTTCGCCGGGGCGGTGTTCGCCCTGATCGTGCTTGGTTTCACCGCGTTCCTCGACAGCAATTCGCCCGATGAAGGCGATTACGTGCCGCCGCGCGTGGTGGACGGCAAGATCGTTCCCGGCCATATCGAGCCCAGGAAGGCGCCTTGACCTTCGACTGGATGAGGGCACGCGAGGTCGTGCGCTTGTTCGAGGTGCTCGGCGCGCCGGTGGTGGATGCGCGCGTGGTCGGCGGCTGTGTGCGCAACCATGTCATGGGCCTTCCCGTCGGCGAGATCGACGCGGCGACACCCGAGGCGCCCGAGGCGGTGATGCGGCGCCTGGCAAACATGGGCGTGCGCGCGATCCCCACCGGCCTCGATCACGGCACGGTCACCGGGTTGATCGGCGGCCGTTCGTTCGAGGTGACGAGCCTGCGCCGCGATACGGCGTGCGACGGACGCCATGCGGCGGTTGAATTCACCACGGACTGGAAAGAAGACGCGCGGCGGCGCGATTTCACCTTCAACGCCATGTCGATGCGCGCCGACGGGGAACTGTTCGATTATTTCGGCGGCTTCGGCGATGCGGAGGCGGGCCGCGTGCGTTTCGTCGGCGATCCCGGCGATCGTATTCAGGAAGATTATTTGCGAATTCTGAGGTTGTTTCGTTTCCACGCATGGTATGGGCGCACGAGCCTCGACGCCGCGACTCTCGCGGCGTGCCGCGCACATGCGGGCGGCCTCGCGCGCCTGTCCGCCGAACGCGTACAGGCCGAGATCGCGAAGACCTTGGCCGCACCTTCGCCGGCGCAAGTGCTGACGCTCATGCAAGGCTGCGGCGTGCTGACGGCGGTGTTGCCGGAAATCGCCGATCTTTCACGCCTTGCCGCGCTCACACGCGTTGAAAGCGCAGTCGCCGCGCCGACCGATTGGCGGCGGCGCCTCGCGGCTTGCGTGACGGAAACCGACGCCGACGGTCTCGCGCGGCGCCTGAAATTCTCGGCCGCCGACCGTTTGCGCCTTGTGCGTCTTGCCGCGGACGCGCCGGCGCTCGACATCGCAACGCCGCCCGCGCAACTGCGCGCCGCGCTTTATCGTCATGGCCCTGAGCTGATTTACGGCCGCGTGCTGCTCGCCTGGGCGCTGGCGCGCACACGCAATGCAAATGACGACGGCTGGATGGATCAATTGGGTCATATCGCCGCCTGGCAACCGCAGTCGCTGCCGGTTTCGGGCGCGGATGTGCTTGCGCTTGGAATTCCGCAAAGCCCCCGCGTCGGCCAGATCCTCGGCGCCGTCGAAGCGTGGTGGATGGGGAAGGACTTCGTGCCGTCGCGCGAAGAAACGCTGCAAGAGCTTCGTCGTCAGAGCCAAAAACTCGAGGCGCCGTAGGGGACCAACCGGCGCGCGCAGCGAGACGGAGAATAAGGCGTTCCCCGTGCCACGATCCCTTAGGCCCAAAATGATAGCGGCCCTGTAGGGGAACAGGGCCGCTTCTCAATGGACGCTGGAGGGGGGGCCCAGGTCCTCGCCTGTCACATCCGAACTTCGAGGGGAACTAGGTCCGGATCGCTGACGGTAGGGAAATACTACGCCCGGCCTCCTTACAGGACCATGGTGAAGCTGTGAATTTCTTGTCATGGACAACGCCCCATTGTAACGGGGCCGCAAGCGGCGTTAGAGCGTTGTTTTTCCACTAAAAACACCGAGCTGGCGGAGGGCTTCCGTTAACACGATCGCCGCCGCTGTTGTTACGTTGAGCGAGCGCATTTCCGCGGCGATGGGAATCCGGATGGCGGCGTCCGCGGCCGCCACGACTTCGGGCGGGACTCCCCGGCTTTCCCGGCCCAGAAGGAGGCTGTCTCCGGCCTGGAAGGCGAAGTCCGAATAGGGCACCGACCCGGCGGTTGTCAGGAGAATCAGGCGCGCGGCGGAGGCGGCCCGCAAATCGGCCAGATAGCTCTCCCAGGACGTGTGGCGGACCAACGCGCAAGACGCGCCATAATCCATGGCGGATCGCTTTAAACGCTTGTCATCGAAGGGAAAACCGCAGGGTTCTATGACGTCTACGGGAACCCGGAAACAGGCCCCCAGGCGCAGCATCGCCCCGGTATTCTGAGGGATATCGGGCTGGTAGAGAGCAAGGCGCATCGGGTCTCCGGGGTGACAAAAAACTGCAATCGGCGGGCGCCGGATGGGACGGATTTTTGCGGTTAATTCAACCTGTTATCCGGCAAAGCAGGTCGCGAACCACGGCCCTTTTCAAGGGGGGCTTTTTATTCTATACCCCGGGCACTGAAAACCCTTGTGCTTCCGCCGGTTGGGGCCGGTTCGGGCATAGGGGGAAACAATGGTTCAACCCGCCGCCGACCCTTTTTCGGAACGTGGAGCCGAAAGGGAATAGGTCATTGCGGCGCGGAATAAGGGCCGTTGGGGGTCTAGGAAGGAATTACATCATGGCGAATACGGCACATGCTCATGCTGCCGCAGCGCAGGGCGAAACCCGGCGCGACTTCTTGTTGCACTCGACCGTAGCCGTCGGCGCCGTTGGTACGGCGATGATGGTATGGCCGTTGATTAACAGCATGAACCCAGCTGCCGACACGCTGGCTCTTGCCTCCACCGAATTCTCGATCGCCGGCGTCGCCGAGGGATCGGGCATCACGGTGGTGTGGCGCGGAAAGCCGGTGTTCGTGCGTCATCGCACCGCCGCTGAAATCGAACAGGCGAAGAAGGACGACACCGCGGACCTCCGCGATCCGGCGACCGACGCCAAGCGCGCCCAGAAGCCCGCGTACCTGATCCTCGTCGGCGTGTGCACGCATCTCGGCTGCATTCCGCTCGGCATGAAGACCGGCGAACCGCGCGGCGATTTCGGCGGCTTCTTCTGCCCCTGCCACGGCTCGCACTACGACACGTCGGGACGCATCCGTAAGGGTCCTGCACCGCTCAATCTCGCGGTGCCGCCGTACCAGTACATCAGCGACACCACCGTGCGCGTCGGTTAAGGGGAGCTACATTAATGAGCACGGAAAAAAGCCGTCTGATGAAAGCCTGGGAATGGCATGAGCAACGCCTCCCGATCGGTCACTTCCTCGATCACTCCCTGGGTTCCAAGTATCCCGCGCCGAAAAACCTGAACTATTGGTGGAATTTCGGTTCGCTGGCCCTGTTCATGCTGGTGACGATGATCATCACCGGCGTCTTCCTCGCCATGAACTACACCGCGCACGTCACGCTCGCCTTCAGCAGCGTCGAGCGCATCATGCGCGACGTGAACAACGGCTGGCTCATTCGCTATATGCATGCGAATGGCGCTTCGTTCTTCTTCATCGTCGTCTACATCCACATCTTCCGCGGCCTCTACTACGGTTCCTACAAGCCGCCGCGCGAAGTGCTGTGGTGGATGGGCGTGGTGATCTATCTCCTCATGATGGCCACCGCCTTCATGGGTTACGTGCTGCCGTGGGGCCAGATGAGCTTCTGGGGCGCGACCGTCATCACCAACCTGTTCTCGGCGATCCCGGCTGTCGGCGATGCGATCGTGACGCTCCTGTGGGGCGGCTTCTCGGTCGACAACCCGACGCTGAACCGCTTCTTCGCCCTGCATTACCTGCTGCCGTTCGTCATCGTCGGCGTGGTGTTCATCCACATCTGGGCGCTGCACATTCCGGGCTCGAACAACCCGCTCGGCATCGACGCGGCTCCGGCCGACAAGATCCCGTTCTTCCCGTACTACGTGGCCAAGGACGTGTTCGGCCTCGGCGTGTTCCTGATGGCGTATTTCGCGGTGGTCTTCTGGCTGCCGAACGCCATGGGTCACCCGCTCAACTACGTGCCCGCGAATCCCATGGTCACGCCGCCACACATCGTGCCGGAATGGTATTACCTGCCGTTCTACGCGATCCTGCGCGCGATCCCGGACAAGCTCCTGGGCGTGGTCGCGATGTTCGGGTCGATCCTCATCCTGTTCGTGCTGCCGTGGCTCGACCGTCACCCGGTCCGCTCGGCGACGTTCCGCCCGATCTTCAAGATCTTCTTCTGGATCTTCCTGGCGAACGCCGTTCTGCTCGGCTACTGCGGCTCGCAAGCGGCTGAAGGTTGGCCGTTGATCGCCAGCCGCATCGGCACCTTCTGGTACTTCTTCCACTTCATCGTGCTGCTGCCGCTGTTGTCGTGGATCGAGACCCCGAAGCCGCTGCCGGCCAGCATCAGCCAACCCGTTCTGTCTCCCGCGGAGTAGTGCCATGAGAAAGTTTTTATTGGCCGCCGCCGCGGCGTTCATCCTCCCCACGCTGGTTTCGGGTGCTCCGGCCTTCGCGGCCGAAGAAGTGAAGCCGATGCATCGGGAGTGGAACTTCAACGGTCTGCTCGGCAAGTTCGACAAGCAGCAGCTGCAGCGTGGCTTCCAGGTCTACAAGGAAGTCTGCGCGTCCTGCCATTCGTTGAACTTCATCTCGTTCCGTAACCTCGAGTCGATCGGCTACAGCGAAGACCAAGTGAAGGTCATCGCCGCCGAGTACCAGATCACCGACGGTCCGGACGAGAACGGCGACATGTTCCAGCGTCCGGGGCGTCCGTCGGACCACATCCCGCATCCGTTCGCGAACGACCAATTGGCGCGTGCGTCGAACGGCGGGGCGCTTCCGCCCGACCTCTCGCTGATGACGAAGGCCCGTGAAGACGGTCCGAACTACGTCTACAGCCTGATGCTCGGCTACAAGGACGCGCCGAATGGCTTCGAGCTGAATCCGGGCATGAGCTACAACGAGTTCTTCCCCGGCCATCAGATCGCCATGCCGCAGCAGATCACCGATGATCGTGTGACCTATGCCGATGGCACGAAGGCTTCGGCCGACCAGATCGCGCAGGACGTGGTCGCCTTCCTGCATTGGGCCGCCGAGCCCAAGCTTGAAGTCCGTCACGCCACCGGCATCCGCGTGATGCTGTTCGCGTTCCTGTTCACGGTCCTCGCCTACTTCTACAAGCGCCGCCTCTGGGCGCGCCTCGAGAAGCACTAAAACAGGCGATACACTCGCCTAACAAACCGCTGAGGGGCTTGATCGCAAGATCAAGCCCCTTTGCTTTTGAATGCGGCGGCCATCGGGCACAAGAACCGGCCGCCACTTTTTGTTTTGCGATCGCGGCCCGTCCGAGAAGGACCGGCGCTTACGCTTTGGGGCCGGGACGTTAACGAATTTGTCCACAGGCCCGTGATACCTTAGCCGCCTTCAAAAAGGCCGTGGGGGCCCCCGTGAAGGGATCGCAGAAGACCGAGCGCCAAGGTGGGCGCAAACGTATCAACCTCGCTCTGCAGGGCGGCGGGGCGCACGGGGCGTTCACCTGGGGGGTCCTGGACCGCCTGATCCGCGACACGCGCATCTATATCGACGGGCTTTCAGGGACCAGCGCCGGGGCCATCAACGCCACGGTTTTCGCCCACGGCTTCATCAAGGGGGGCCGCAAGGGCGCCTGCGACGCGCTGGCGGCCTTCTGGGAGGCGGTCAGCGATCACACCTCGAAAGTCCCCGGCCAGGAATTCGCGCGCATGTTCTCACCGGCGGAAGACCGCTGGAACGTGGACTCTTCGCCGGCCTTCATGATGGCGGACTACCTCAGCCGTATGTTCTCGCCCTATCAACTCAATCCGATGGACTACAACCCGCTGCGCGACATCCTCACCGCGCAAGTGGATTTCGCGGCGCTGCGCCGCCGCAAGGAAATCAAGTTATTCGTCGCGGCCACTAATGTGCGCACCTGCAAGCTGCGTGTCTTCACCACCGAAGAAATGCATGTCGAATGCCTGCTGGCGTCGGCGTGCCTGCCGCTCACGTTCCGCGCGGTGGAGTTCCAGGGCGAGCACTATTGGGATGGCGGCTATCTGGCCAATCCACCCATTTCACCCCTGATTCACGAATGCGTTTCAAAAGATGTGGTGATCGTTCAGATCAATCCGATGAACCGTTCCGACGTGCCGACCTCGTCGCGCGAGATCCTGAACCGCATCAACGAAATCAGCTTCAATGCGACGCTCGCCCGCGAGATGAGCGGTATCGCCACCATCTCCAAGCTGATCGAGGACGGCAAACTGCAGGACACGCCGTTCCATAAAGTGAACTTCCACATGATCATCGCCGAGGAGGAGATGAGCCATCTTGGCGCCTCGTCGAAGTTCAACGCCGATTGGGACTTCCTGCGCTACCTCTACGACCTCGGCGTCTCGACCACCGAGAAGTGGCTGGAAGAGCACTACGACCATATCGAGCGCGAAACGACGCTCGACCTGGTGAAGACGTATATTTAGCGTTCGAGGTCGTTGCGGGCGGACCAGCGCACGGCGACGGCAATGGCGCCGATGATCCCGCATATCGCACACAAGATGTGAAGCAGGCCGACGTCGACAAGGCCGAGAAGCGGATTGCCCGCGATGAGGGGCCAGAACGGCTCCATATCGGCATGCATGATTCCATCAAGAATGATGTGCGAGTAGGTTCCAATCATCGCTGTGATGAACGAGACCTTCCAAGGGATTGGGTGCCGCAGGAGCCCAAAGAATCGTAAGATTGGCTCGCTGATCGGTTTGCCGAGCGCGCCCGTTATGGCGCCAACGGCAAGTGCGCCCGCGATCGTATGCGTGAAGCCGTGCAGAACGCCGTCGTGCCGAAGAATCCGCACCAATGGCTCGATGTCCATCAAGACCTGCGCGCCGCCAAACACCATGAAGCTGAAACGGTCGCCGCCCGCACCCTTGAAGAGAGCGCCGGGACCAAGATGGAAAGGCGTGAAGGGCATATGCGCTTTCCTGAGGGATAGATCGTCAATCAAACCGGTTTCGATTTTGTCGAGGATTAGCTTAGAGAACCACCATCGCCGCGCGCACCGTCAGCGCGAGCAGCACCAGCGATCCCGCCATGAAGATGGCGAAACGCGCGGTGATAACGTTGACCATCGCCTGTACCAGGCTGTGTACGACGCGGATACCAACGTAGGCCCAGGCCAGGGTCAGGTTCAGTCCTTCACCGGCGCCCGACAGCGCGAGGGTGAGCGCGACGGCGTAGAACAGCGTCGGCTGTTCCATCAGGTGATTGTAGTTGTCCGCCTTCCAGCGCACGGAGGCGGGCAGCCGCGCGTTCATTTCCGACTTGGTCATGGCCGGATTCATGGGGATCTTGTTCCTGAAGATCGCCGGGATGCGCGTGGCGTACAGCCAGGCCCACATCACGAAGGACCACAGAACCAGGGCAATGACAGGCGCTAGAATCGGACTGTGCATGGCGAAGCTCCCCACTTTATGTGAGCGGCATTTTCTTTGGCCCGCCGTGTCCCCGCAAGCGGCGCCGCCGTATGGGGCCACCTAAAACAGAACATACCGGGTTAAGAAGGGAGAGGTCTTTCCGCCCGCGCCTTGCCTGTGCTCAGATGGCCTGAGGGACCGGGGGGATACGCATGAGACTTCTGACAGCGCTGACGGCCGTTCTCACCCTGGGCGCGTTGCCGGCGCCCGCGGCGGAGCCCGGCGCCTTTCGTCTCGAGGAAGCGACCATCGCCGATGTCCACGCCGCGATGAAGGCGGGCCGGCTCACCTGCCGTCAATTGGTCGGCGCCTATCTCGCCCGTATCGAAGCCTACGACAAAAAGGGCCCGGCACTGAACGCCATCACGCTGGTCAATCCCACCGCGCTTATCGAAGCCGAGGCCATGGATGCGCGTTTCAAGCAAAAGGGGCTTATCGGACCGCTTCATTGCGTGCCCGCCATCGTGAAGGACAACTTCGAGACCATCGGTCTGCAAAGCGCGGGCGGCTCGCTGGCATTGCAAGGTTTCAGCTCATCCAAGGACGCGTTCCAAGTCGCGCGCATCAAAGAAGCGGGCGCCATCGTCATCGCCAAATCCAACATGGCCGAATGGGCCTTCAGCCCCATTGAAACCGTGAATTCGCTGATGCCGGGTTATACCCGCAACCCCTATGCGCTCGATCGGTCCACCGCGGGCTCCAGCGGTGGAACGGCGGCCGCCGTCGCGGCGAATTTCGGCCTCATTGGTCTGGGATCGGACACGGGCGACTCGATTCGCGGCCCTGCGGGTCATCAGGCGCTGGCGGGCATCCGCTCCACCATGGGCCTCACCAGCCGCGCGGGCGTGATCCCGCTCAATCTTCTCGCCGATATCGCCGGACCCATGACCCGCACGTTGACGGATGCGACCATCGTGCTGCAGGTGATCGCGGGCGCCGACCCTGCCGACCCGGTCACGGCGGCGGCACGCGGCCGCAAGCTTCCCGACTATCGCGCATCCCTGGTGGCCGGCGGCCTCAAGGGCGCGCGGATCGGCATCCTGCATCAGGCCTATGAGCGCGAACCGGACGGCGTGGATAAGGATGTCACCGGGGTGTTCGCGGCGGCGATCGAGGCGCTGAAGCGCGCGGGCGCGGTGATCGTCGATCCGGCGCAGGTCGATCTCACCGGCATCCAGCGCAATCCCAACGCCGGCGTCTGCATGGGGTTCAAGTACGACGTCAATGCCTGGTTCGCTTCGCACGGCGACCGCATCCCGGTGCATTCGCTCGAGGAGGTGATCGCGTCCAAGAAATTCCATCCGTCCATCGAGGTGCGCATCCTCAATGCGCAGAAGGCCGAACCGCAAGGGCCGGACAGCGACGCCTGCAAACAGGAGATGGCGTACCGCCGTACCTTTGGCGAGGCGGTCACCAAGGCAATGGACACGATGAAGCTCGACGCCTTTGTCTATCCCACCTGGAGCTTCCCGCCGCGCCTGATCGGCGATCTCAACACACCGGGCGGCGACAACAGTCAGGTCTTCTCGCCGACCTCCGGCTTCCCGGCCATCAACGTGCCCATGGGCTATACGCGCGACAATCGTCTGCCGGCGGGCATCACCTTCTTCGGCCGCGCCTGGGACGACGCCGTGCTCATCAAACTCGCCTACGGTTACGAACAGGCGACAAAACACCGCCGCGCGCCCGACAGCACGCCGCCGCTCGCACCATAAACCGTACTTTGTCATTGGGGACCGACGCATGAAGAAGTTTGGGATGATCGCCGCCGTCGCATTGCTGCTCGCACTGCCCGCGCGGGCCGCCAGCATCGATATCGACAAGGCCACGATCCTTGAGATCAATCAGGCCTTCGATGCCGGGACACTGACGTCCGAACAACTGACGCAGATGTACCTGGCGCGCATCGCGGCTTACGACAAGCAGGGCCCGAAACTCCATGCGGTCATCACATTGAATCCAAAAGCGCTGGAAACGGCGCGCGCCCTCGATGCCGAGCGGAAAGCCAAAGGCAAGCGCTCGCCGATGCACGGCATCCCCATCGTGCTGAAGGACAACTTCGATACCAACGACATGCAGACCACCGGGGGTTCGGTTCTGCTGGAAGGCTGGATCCCGCCGAAGGACGCCTTCACAGTGAAGAAACTGCGCGATGCGGGCGCGATCATTCTCGCGAAAGTGAACCTTTCGGAATTCGCGACGGGCGGGGCCAACAGCTCGCTCGGCGGCCAATCGCTGAACCCGCACGATCTCGCCCGCACGCCGGCGGGTTCATCGGGCGGCACCGGTGTCGCTATCGCGGCGGCCTATGCGCAACTTGGGTTCGGCACGGACACGGGCGGGTCCATTCGCGGTCCCTCTGCGGCCAACGGGATTGTCGGCCTCAAGACCTCCATGGGTCTCGTCAGCCGCGGCGGCGTCATTCCGCTGACGTTGAGCTTTGATACCGTCGGTCCCATGGCGCGCAACGTGTCGGACATCGCGTCCGTGCTCAGCGTGATCGCGGGCGTCGATCCCGCCGACGCCGTGACCAAGACCGGCAAGGCCGAAGCGGACTACACGAAGTTCCTGAAGACCGGCGCGTTCAAGGGCGCGCGCATCGGAATCGCGCGCGATTTCATGGGCCAGCACGCGGAGATCGACTGGTCGATCGAGGCGGCGCTCGATGTGATGCGCGAGCAGGGCGCGACGATCGTTGATGTGAAGTTCCCGAAGTGGGTGCTCGACGCGCGGCAGGAATATTACATGACGCTGCGTTATCCCGAGTTCGCCACGCAGGTGACCGAGTATCTGTCGCACACCGGCCCCGGCTACCCGAAATCTCTTACCGAGCTGATCGAGAAGGCCAAGAAGTATCAGAGCATGGGGACCGGCGGCGTTGGTCCCAACCCGTCGCGTTGGTTCGTCTTCAAGAAGGAAGCCGAAGCCGCGGGTATCGACACCGCCAGCTATAAGGCCGTGAAGGAACACGGTCTGCCGGGCGTTCGCATGGTTGTGAACGGCCTCTTCGAAGCCAATAAACTGGACGCGATCGTGTATCCGACCTCAGGCCGGCCGCCCGGTCTGATCGCTTCAACCGACTCCCCGTCGGCCATCGGCGGCGGCGGGCCGTCGGTGATCGCGAACCTCTCGGGTATTCCGGATCTGATCGTGCCGGCGGGTTTCACCAGCGACGATTTGCCGATCGCGATCTCCTTCTGGGGGCCTCTGTTCAGTGAACCCAAGCTGCTGTCGCTGGGCTACAGCTTCGAGCAGGCGACAATGGCGCGCCGGCTGCCCGTCAATACGCCGCCGCTCGCCGGTCAAACCCTGAACGTCGCGGACCGCAAGTAGGCCGCCGGCAGCGCATTCCTAGCGGCGGACGGCGGACTGGAGATCCGGTGGTGATGTGATCGCCACTACCACCGGGCCGGCCCTGCGTGACGCACTATTCGTCGGAATCGACGTCCACTTGGCCCGTGAGCCGGGCACGGGTCTTCGACCATGTGAATCCAATGGCGAGGATCGTGGCGATGGCAATCAGTCCGACCCAAGTCACGGCGCTACCGCGTGCGATGTCGAGCAGCCCGAAGTCCGCCAGCACCCATATCAGCGCGCCGAACAGGGCGCCGCGCACGGAGCCGACGCCGCCGATCACCACCACCACGAAGGTGAGAATGAGGATCTGCTCGCCCATCCCGACCTGCACCGCGAGAATGGGACCGGCCATCACGCCGGCGAGGCCGGCCAGAAGCGCCCCGAGACCGAACACGACGGTGAAGAGCAGGCGAATATCGACGCCGAGCGCGCGCACCATCTGGCGCTGGTTGGCGCCGGCGCGCACCAGCATTCCGATGCGCGTCTTGTTGATGAGGATGTAAAGGCCGATGGCGACGAGAAGCCCCACCACGATGATCGCCAGCCGAAAGATCGGATAGGTGAAGCCCGGCAGCAGTTCCACCGCGCCCGACAGGAAGTACGGCGCGGCGACGAACAACGGCTGGCGTCCGAACAGGATCGTCGTCGCCTGATTGAAAAACAGGATGAGCGCG
>JAIUPE010000043.1 GCA_020160875.1 Pseudomonadota bacterium | reverse complement strand
TTGGCTCTCCACATCCCGGATCTTGCCCTTCTTAAGGACTTCTCCAGAGATGGGGATGACGGCGCCGGGGCGCGCCAGCACGACCTTCAGGCCCGTGCGCGCGTTCGGCGCGCCGCAGACGACCTGCAGCGTTTCCGTGCCGGCGTTCACCGTGCACAGGCGCAGGCGGTCGGCATTGGGATGCTGCTTGGCTTCCACGACATGCGCGACGACGAACTGCGCGAGGCCCTTGCCGGGATCCTCGACATTTTCCACTTCAAGGCCGATGGCCGTGAGCTTGGTGACGATCTCGTCAAGGCTCGCGGTGGTGTCCAGATGGTCCTTGAGCCACGAAAGGGTGAACTTCACGGCGCCATCCTCCGGTATTCAAGACGTTCGATCACGCGGAAGTACTGACACAGCAAAAGCATGTCGGGCGCGAAATAGCCCTCACGCGTGAAAAACTCTTCGTGTGTCTTGCGCCAATAGGCCAGCGAGCGGTCGCCTTCGCCCTCATCGAACGCGAACTTCGCGTCGACGTCCTTGAAAACCGCCGGCTCGACCTCGGTGAACTCGATCACACACCTCGGCCGTCCATCGCCGTCCAGGATGACGGCTTTGTCGCCCGGCTCGGGCGGCTCTTCATCCTCGAAATGATAAAGCGCCGCGCTGGTCGCGACCTTCTTGCCATCGAGAACCAATGCACACAGCTCGTCGGCTTCTTTCTTCGTGTGACCGAACGCCCACTGCGGCAGATGCGCGTAGACCTTCGGAACGTTGGGTTTGGTGTTCATCGCGCCAGCCCTCCGGTCACGCTCGGCACATCGAGCGCGCCGAAACCATAGTGACGGAGCCAGCGCAGATCGGACTCGAAGAAGGTGCGCAGGTCGGGGATGCCGTACTTCAGCATGGCGATGCGCTCGATGCCCATGCCGGCGGCGAAGCCTTGATATTCGTTGGGATCGAGACCGCAGGCCTTGATCACATTCGGATGCACCATGCCGCAGCCCAGGATCTCGAGCCAATCGCCGTAGTTGCCGAGCTTGAGTTCGCCGCCTTGGCGCGAACAGCCGATGTCCATCTCCGCCGACGGCTCGGTGAAGGGGAAGAAGGACGGACGGAAGCGCGTGGTCAGGTCGTCGATGCCGAAAAAGGTGCGCACGAACTCCTGCAGGCAGCCGCGCAGATGCGACATGTTGGTTTCTTTGTCGATCACCAGAAGCTCCACCTGATGGAACATCGGCGTGTGGGTCATGTCGTAGTCACAGCGGTATGTGCGCCCGGGGATGATCACGCGGATGGGCGGCTTCTTGCTCATCATGGTGCGGATCTGCACCGGCGAGGTATGCGTGCGCAGCAGGTAGCGCTGGCCGTCCGAATCCGGCGGCAGGAAGAAGGTGTCGTGCATCTCGCGCGCGGGATGGCCCGGCGGGAAATTCAGCGCGGTGAAATTGTGGAAGTCGTCTTCGATGTCCGGACCGTCGGCGACTTCAAAGCCCATCTCGCCGAAGATCGCGGCGATCTCGGCCGTGGTCTGGCTGATCGGGTGCAGCGAGCCTTTCGCCTCGGGGCGGATCGGCAGGCTGACGTCCATGCTTTCGCTGGCGAGGCGCGCGTTCAGGGCGGCGGATTCGAACGTAACCTTCTTCGCGTCGAGCGCGGCGGCGACTTCGTCCTTCAGCACGTTCAGGCGTTGGCCCGCGGCTTTGCGTTCCTCGGGCGCCATGGCGCCGAGGTCCTTCATCATGCCCGTGATGCGGCCCTTCTTGCCCAGGGCGGCCACGCGCACGTCTTCCAGCGCCGTCAGTTCGGCGGCGTCGCTGACCGCGGTCAGCAGTTCGGTACGCAGTTTCTCGATCGTGTCGGTCATTGGAATTTACTCGCGCGCGTGTTCAGGAAAAGTGGACACCCGTTTTCCGTCCGAACACGCGCCCAATTTAAAGGCTGCAAAAAGGAAAGGGGCTGCCTGATGAAGGCCGCCCCTTTACCGACTTCGTCTCGACGAGAATTTAAGCGAGCGCGGCTTGGGCCTGCTTCACCAGACCTTCGATGGCGGCGGGCTCACGGACGGCCATATCGGCGAGGACCTTACGATCCAACTCGATGCCGGCCTTCTTGAGCCCGTTGATAAATCGAGAGTAGGTGAGGCCCAGCGGACGCACGGCGGCGTTGATACGCTGGATCCACAGGGCGCGGAAATCGCGCTTCTTCAGACGGCGATCGCGATACTGATAACGCAGCGCCTTCTCGAGGCGGTTCTTCGCGATCTTGTAATTGGTCGAGTGACGGCCCCGGAAACCCTTGGTTTGCTCGAGGACCTTCTTGTGACGGGCGTGCTTGGTAACGCCGCGTTTGACGCGTGACATGGTCTTGCTCCGTTAAGGGTTGGGGTTAGGCGTACGGCAGGAAGTTTTTCTTGATGATGATGCCGTCCGGCTTCGCCAGCACCATGGTGCGGCGATTCTGACGCTTCATCTTCTTGGGCTTCGAGATCAGGCGGTGGCGCTTGTGAGCGACGCCGGCCTTAACCTTGCCGGTACCGGTAACCTTGAACCGCTTTTTGGCGGAGCTCTGGGTCTTCATCTTGGGCATTTTGCGTCCTTTCTATCAGCATGACGGTTATTGGACCCGGCCCGAAGGCATGCCCTAAAAGCCTGAAATAGTTGGCTTTTTAGCCTTGAACCGGTGGACTCGGGTACGGGACCCGACCCCTTGCGCTGACCTGTGGATAATCGTCCCTTTGGTCAGGAAGGCGCGCTTATACCCGCCGGAAGCCCGGTTTGCAAGGAAGGTGCCCGTAAACCGGGCGTCTCAACAACTCTGTTTGACAGAGTACTCTTGTTTAAAATATAAACTCTGCAACACAGAGTTCTCTAGGAACAAGCAATGACCATCTCTCCCGACCAAGCCGCCGCGGCGCTGAAGGATATCGAAACCGTCGCCGCCCGCAGCAACGACCTGAAAAGCTACGCCATCGGCGCTCCGATCCTCATCATGTGGGGCATCATCTGCATGATGGGCTACGGCGCCGGTGCGATCTCTCCGGCGTATGGGGTCGTGTGGTTTCCACTGTCGGCGATCGGCGCCGCCGCCACCTTCTTCTTGGCACGCCGGGCGAAACGGGGCGCGGATGGGCGAATCGGCAGCCGTATCGGTTGGACCTGGGGGGCGCTGATTGTCTTCTACGTCGCCGCCTTCGCCGTGCTGCGGCCGACCGAACCCAACCAGTTCGCCGCCTTCCCGGCGCTGCTCGTGGCTCTCAGCTACGCGCTCATGGGGATCTGGACCTCGCGCCGCTACATCGTGCTCGGCATCGCGGTCGCCGCGTTCACCCTCGTCGGCTACTTCGCGCTCGCGCCATTTTTCTCGCTGTGGATGGCCGTCGTCATGGGCGGCGGCCTCGTGCTCGGCGGTCTCTGGTTGAAGCAGGTTTAGTTTATGGAAGCGAACGAGATCATTCATCAGACCGTCCGCCTCAAGATCATGTCCGCGCTCAATACCGCGAACGAGGCGATGGAGTTCACGCGCCTGAAGTCACTTTCCGGCGCCACCGACGGCAACCTCGGCAGTCATCTGAACACACTCGAAGGCGCCGGCTACGTCACCGTTGAAAAAGACTTCGTTGGGAAGAAACCGCGCACCCGCGTGACCATCACCAAGGCGGGCAAACAGGCCTTCGCGCGTCACGTCGCGTACTTGCGCGATGTGCTCGAAGGCGCAAGCACAGGAGACGCCTCATGAGGATCTTCGATATCTCGCTGCTCGGCTGGCTTCACACGCTCGCCTGTATCGTCGCGCTTCCCACGGGTCTCGCGCTGCTCGCGATGCCCAAAGGTACGCCGCGCCATCGGCGCCTCGGTCGCTGGTATCTGATTTCCATGGTGATCGGGTCGGTGACCGCGCTCGGTCTTTTCGCGCCCATCCAGGGTATCGCACCAGGTTTCAACCGGTTCCATGGGATGGCGGTGATCACGCTGATCGCGCTTGGCGTCGCTTATGTCGGCGCACGCCGCCAGGCGAAAGCACCTTGGGCCTACGCCCATCCCGCGGGCATGATCGTCAGCTATTACATGCTGATCGGCGCGCTCATCAACGAGGCCTTCTCACGCGCCGATCTCTTGCAAGTGTACCAAGGCTCCCGCGTGCTGGGATTGGCGCAGGCCGCCAATATGGCGCTGTTTTTCGCGCTTCTGATCGCGGTGATGGCGAAGGTCGGCGTAAAGCGCGCGCGTTTGCGGGCGGCCTAACCGACGGCCGCTTCCGCCCGGCGCCGCGCGAAGATCGCATCGACGCTCAAGGGCCCGCCGCCCGTGAAGAACAACAGCAGGAAGATGAAGCAGAACAGGATCGCCGCGTCGCCGCCGTTGTTCACGGGATAGAAGGTGCGCGGATGGTGGGCGATGAAATAGGCCACCGCCATCATGCCCGAGAGCACGAAGGCGACGGGGCGCGTGAACAGGCCGATCAGAAGGAGTGCGCCGCCGACGAATTCCAGGATGCCTGCGGCGCCGATCAGCGACATGAGTTCGAAGGCCGGCGGCGCCGCGCCGTCGGCCGTGGGCCGCATCGGGAAATTGAAAAGCTTCTGTGTGCCGTGGGCGACGAACAGCAACGACGACATGATGCGCAGGATGCTGAGTTGATAAGGCGCCCAGCGCGCGTAGAAACCGTCTGACATAGTTCCCCCCAGAACTTTTTCGGCGCGGGGCCGGGATTTCTCCGGCGCGCATATTCTGCGCCGAAGAAAGTCCGGAAGAAGCCGCTACGGCCTATTCCACCGCGCCGATTTTTCTTTCCGCCTTTACCGAGGCGCCACCACCATCACGATCTGGCGGCCTTCCGAGCGAGGCTCTTGTTCGACCTTTGCGCTCGATTCGAAGTCGGCTTTGACGCGCTGCAGGAGCTGATAGCCCAGCTCCATGTGCGCCATTTCACGGCCACGAAACCGCAAGGTGACTTTTACCTTGTCGCCCTCCTCGAGGAAGCGGCGCATGGCGCGCATCTTCACGTCGTAGTCGTGGTCGTCGATGTTGGGACGAAGTTTGATCTCCTTAACTTCGATCACCTTCTGCTTCTTGCGCGCCTCGTTCTTCTTCTTCTGCTCTTCGTACTTGTACTTTCCGAAGTCGAGGACTTTGCAGACCGGCGGATCGGCATTGGGAGAGATCTCGACCAGATCAAGGCCGACTTCCTCGGCCTTCTTAAGGGCAACCTCGCGGTCCACGACCCCGAAGTTCGCACCGTCGTGGCCGATCAGGCGCACCGTGCGATTGTTGATCTGTTCATTGACGCGCGGGCCATCCTTGCTGGACGGCGACGAGGGCGCGGGCTGGTCAAACCTAGGTATGTATCAGTCTCCTGACGTTGTTGCTGACGCGATTGAATATCGGGTTTCGCGCGCGGGCTTTCAATAACACCGGCGCATACGGAAAACGACGGATCGAGGCGTGTTAAGCGCCCGGAACCGCCGCTTCTGATTTAAGTCTATCCGTTGCCTCTTGCAGCGCAAGGACTTCTTGGTTCGCGCCGCCCAAACGCCGCAAAGCCACGGTGCGGGTTTCGGCCTCTTTCTTTCCGACCACCACCAGGACCGGCACCTTGGTCAGCGAGTGTTCGCGCACCTTGTAGTTGATCTTCTCGTTGCGCAGGTCCGTTTCGACCCGGATTCCAGCAGCTTGCAGGGTTTGCGCGACTTCATTGGCATAGCCGGCCGCGTCGTCGGTGATCGTGCAGACCACGGCTTGCAGGGGGTTGAGCCACAGCGGGAACTTGCCCGAATAGTTCTCCACAAGGATACCGACGAAGCGTTCGAAGGAGCCCAGGATGGCCCGGTGCAACATCACCGGGGTGTGCTTGGCCCCGTCTTCACCGACGTAGTGGGCGCCCAGACGGTCCGGCAGCACGAAGTCCGCCTGGAGCGTGCCGCACTGCCAATCGCGGCCGATGGCGTCGCGCAGCACGAATTCGAGTTTCGGGCCGTAGAAGGCGCCTTCGCCCGGGTTCAGGGTCCATTCCAGACCGGCGGCGTCGGTTGCGTCCCTGAGGGCCGCTTCGGCGCGGTCCCAGGTCGCGTCGGAGCCCGCGCGAGTCGGCGGCCGGTCCGAGAACTTCACGCGGATCTCGGTGAAGCCCAGGTCCTTGTAGACCGACTGCAGGAGTTCGATGAACGCCTTGGTTTCGGATTTGATCTGCTCCTCGGTGCAGAAAATGTGCGCGTCGTCCTGCACGAAGGCGCGCACGCGCATCAGGCCGTGCAGCGCGCCCGAGGGCTCGTTGCGATGGCAGCAGCCGAACTCGGCGATACGGAGCGGCAGGTCGCGGTAGCTCTTGATGCCTTGATTGAAGATCTGCACATGACCCGGGCAGTTCATGGGCTTCACGGCCAGCACGCGTTCTTCCGACTCCGAGGTGAACATCGCGTCGCGGAACTTGTCCCAGTGGCCGGATTTCTCCCACAGCACCTTGTCCATCAGGAGCGGCGTGTTCACTTCCACGTAGCCGGCCTTTTCCAGGCGGCCGCGGATGTAGTTCTGCAGCGTGCGGTACAGCGTCCAGCCTTTCGGATGCCAGAACACCGCGCCTTGCGCTTCTTCCTGCAGGTGGAATAGGTCGAGTTCCTTGCCAAGGCGGCGGTGGTCGCGCTTTTCCGCCTCTTCGATCATCGTCAGATAATCTTTGAGCTGTTTCTCGTCACCCCAGGCGGTGCCGTAAATACGCTGCAGCATGGCGTTCTTGGCGTCGCCGCGCCAATAGGCGCCGGCCAGCTTGGTCAATTTGAACGCCTTGCCCAGCTTGCCCGTCGACGGCAAGTGCGGGCCGCGGCACAGGTCTTTCCACTGGCCCTGGCGATAGATGCTCACGTCTTCACCGGCCGGAATCGATTCAATCAGCTCGGCCTTGTACTTCTCGCCGATTTCCTTGAAGTGAGCGATCGCCGCGTCGCGCGTCCACACTTCGCGGGTGATCGCTTCGTCGCGGTCCACGATCTCGCGCATGCGCGCTTCGATCTTTTCGAGGTCCGCGGGCGTGAACGGCTCGTCGCGGGCAAAGTCATAATAGAAACCGTTCTCGATCGCGGGCCCGATGGTGACTTGCGTCTTCGGGTACAGCTCCTGCACCGCTTCGGCCATCACATGCGCGGCGTCGTGACGCAGAAGCTCCAGGGCGTCCGGATCTTTCTTCGTGACGATGGCGACCGTGGTGTCGCGCTCGAGCAGCGTGTTCAGGTCCTTCATCTCGCCGTCAATACGCAGGGCGAGGGCGGCCTTGGCGAGGCCGGGACCGATATCGGCGGCGAGTTCCGCGCCGGTGATGGGCTTCGGATAGGTCCGGACGCTGCCGTCCGGAAGGGTAATGGCAACCATAGGGCCTTGAAATCTAAGGGTTTAGAGCATGACCCGGAAAAGTGTGCGCGGTTTTCCGATACGGACATGCCTCGACATAAGACTGAAATTTCGGGCGGGAATTTAGATGAGTTGCCCCCAGATTTACAGGCCGATTTACAGGCGTTTTAACGCCGCGAGAACTTCCGCGCCCGGAATACCGCCAAGGTGTGGCCGGCGCAGGATGGTCACACGCGAACCCCGCTGCCCGACCAGGGCCGGGTCCGAGCTTTCGCCGTACAGAACCACGCTGCGGCAACCGGCTCCGGCGGCAAGGTGCATCAAACCGTTGTCGGCGCCCACCGCCCCAGCGGCCGCCCAGGCCAGGAACACCAGTTCGTTGAGGGTCGCTTTGCCCACGAGATCCACGAGATCCGGGCAGGCGGCTTTCAAGGCGGCCAGGTCCTCGGAGGCCGACAATCCCACGGCAACCAGCACGCGCCCTTCGGCGGCGGCCAATCGCGCGAACTCGCCCAGGCGCGGCCACGGGCCGTTTGGGCCGGGTTCGACGGCCATCAGAAGATAAGGCTCGTTCATGCGGAACGGCACGTTGAAGGCCGCCACCCGCCGCGCGACCCAGGACAGATCGGTGGCTGGGATCACAGGGATCCCGGCGTGACGCAGCTGATGGGCCCATTGATCGCGCACATGCATTTGCGTGCGGTGCGGATCGTTCCACGCCAGGAACGTGCCCGGGATGACGCCGCACCAGGCGAGGCAGCTCCGCGCCGCGGACAGCGCGCGCCGCCCGTACAACAACCAGAAGAGATGTTTGGAATGACGGTTCGCGTCCAGATCATAGACGCGCGCCCAGTCCCGCGTGCGCAGCCGTGTGCGTAGGGCGCGCCACCGCCGCAAACTGTGCGAGCGGATGGTGTCGTCGGCCCAGACTTCGTTTGCATACGGAGACGTACGCAGGAACTCGGCGTATTCGGCGCGCGCGAGGAGGACGACTTCGGCGGTCGCATGCGCCGCCTTGATCGCCGCGAGGGCGCCCAGGGCCGGAACAATGCGCTCAAGCCCCGATGTCAGGACAACGAGAATGCTCTCGGCGGTCATGCGGCGGGGTGTCTGGCTAAGACCTCTTCATAGACCGCGAGGGTCTTCGCGCACATCTCATCTTTATTGAACAGCGCGCGCGCGCGTTCCGAGGCGCGTTTCGCCAGCGCCGCCCGTTCATCGCGTGACAGCGACAACGCGCGTTCAAGCGCGTCCGCCAGCGATACGGGATCGCTTGCGGTGAACATCCAGCCCGTCACGCCCGGCTCGATGATCTCGGATGTGGGACCGTGCGAGCACGCGACGACAGGTCTGCCCATCGCTTGCGCTTCGGCGATCACGCGCCCGAACGCTTCGGGCCGGGTCGAGGCGACCACCGCCACATCGGTCACCATGTAGGCGGCCGGCATGTCGTTGCAATCCTGGATCACCTGCACATGACCCTCGACGCGGCGTGCCGCGGCGGAACTCATGATGCGGTCCGCGACACCCGGCGCGCCTTGGCCCACCATCAGGCAGCGCACGTCGAGCGTGCCCCCGCGCCGGCGCTTGAGTTCGGCGAGCGCGTCGATCAGCACATCATGCCCTTTCAGCGCCGTCAGGCGCCCCGGCAGCATGATCACTTGACCCGCTTCCTGCAGCCGCCATTTCTGCGCGATCTGGATGAGGCGCGTCGAGGTCACGCTCTTCTCGTCGTAGCCGGCGGTATCGATGCCGCGGTGAATGACGCGGATGCGCGAGGACGGGACCTTATAGTTCTCCATGATGTGTTCGCGCACGAAATTGGATACCGCGATCACGATCTCACCATCGGCCATGACGCGGTTGTAGAGTTTCTTCAGCCCAAACGGCCCTAGGCTGTAAATGCCGTGGAACGTCGTGACGAAGGGAACGCCGGTTTCCTTCGCCGCCTCGCGCGCGCTCCAGCCCGGCGCGCGCGAACGCGCGTGCACAAGCGAGACGTTCTCGCTGCGGATCACCTCTTTGATGCGCGCGACATTTTCCTTCACGCGCTTCGGGTTCTTGGTGTTCAGGGGAAGCACGATGTGTTCGGCGCCGGCGCGGTCCAGTTCGCGCACCAACGGTCCGCCTTCCGACACCACCAGCGCACGCCAACCCGCGCGCACCAGGGCCGCGGCGACGTCGATGGTGCCGCGTTCGACTCCGCCGCTGACAAGGCTCGGCAGGACCTGCAGCACGGTCCTTTTCGATTGTGAAACGTCGCTCATTCTCTGTGTGATCTCTTTCGGTCCGCGGGTCCCCGCCACGGTTCTACAATTCTTGTAGCCGTGTTGGCCGGCGTCACGATCATAAGTAGAAAGCAGTCTAGTCTATTCGAAACTGAATAGGAAAAATCTCGTCTGCGTGATAGACCAAAAGTGGATTGGCTAGCGCCCGGTTTCCGAAGTCCGTTGCGTTCAAAATCAACGCTTTGCGAACTTCAAATCGGCGGCACTTGTGGGGCGATGCGTAGGTTCGATGACTGCGGCGTTGGAATTCCGGCGCTCCGACGGAGCGTCGCTCGTATATGAGCGCCAGGACGCGCGCGACACGCAAAAGCCCACGGTCGTCTTCCTGCATGGACTCCGCTCCGACAAGGGCGGCACCAAAGCCGAGGCATTGACCCGGCATGCGCACAGCCACGGTTACGGCCTCTTGCGCTTCGATATGTTCGGCCATGGGGCAAGCAGTGGCCGGTTTGAAGACGGCGGCATTTCGCGCTGGGTCGAAGATGCCGTCGCCGTACTCGATGGATTGACAAAGGGACCTGTGGTCCTGGTGGGTTCGAGTATGGGCGGATGGGTCATGGTGAAGACCGCTATGGCGCGTCCGGAACGGGTGAATGGGCTGGTGGGGATCGCTGTGGCCCCGGATTTTACCGAGGATCTCATGTGGGCCGGCTTCGACGCCGCGCAGCGCCACGCGCTGCACACGCAGGGCGCGGTCGAACTCCCCAGCGAATATGACGACGGTCCGTACCGGATCTCGCGCCACCTCATCGAAGACGGCCGCAAGAATCTTGTCCTGCGGGACGCGGTGAATATCGGCTGCCCGGTGCGTTTGATCCACGGGCAGAAGGATACGGCGGTGCCATGGCAAACCTCGCTCCGCTTGGCCGAGCGGATCACGGGGGACGATGTGGCCGTGCAACTTGTGAAGGATGGCGACCACCGCCTCTCCCGCCCGCAGGACTTGGAACGTCTCTGCGGCTTCGTCGAAGAGTTGGTTGGGAAAGGATAGGTCCGATGCGCGGGACTTTTGTGTCTGGTTTTATGATTGCGGCGGCGATGGCGGTCCTGGCCGCGCCGGCGATGGCGGCGACAGGCAACGCGGCGGCGGGGGCCGCGCAATCCCTCTCGCCGACGCCGAACCCCGAGAATCCCTCGCACACCTATGAAGTCTGCCTCATGACCGCCAAGAACGAACCGGAGAAGGGGTTCGAAATGGCCGGCAAGTGGCTCACCCTCGGCGGCGGCGCGCCGGCGAAACACTGCGAAGCCATCGCGCTGATCGGCATGAAGGAATATAGCGAAGCCGCCACGCGCCTCGAAGCGCTCGCGGGTCTCAACGAAGAAGAATCCGTGAAAGCAGGCGTGCTTTCCCAGGCCGGTCAGGCGTGGCTCCTGCAGGGCGATCTCACCCGCGCGCTCGAGGCTCAGACCAAGGCGCTCGAAGCCATGCCGGTGAAGAACCATCAGCACGCCTATATCCTGGTCGACCGCGCCGCCACTTACGCCGATGCCGGCAAATATGCCGAGGCGGTGCATGATCTCGACGCCTCGCTCGCCATCGACGCGCAAAACTCCGACGCGTTGGCTTTCCGCGCCAGCGCGCGCCGTCACCTCAACGAAGTCGACGTGGCGCTGATCGATGCCGAACAGGCGGTCGCGATGGATCCGCATAATGTCATCGGCCTCTTGGAACGCGGGATCATCTATAAAATGAAAAACCGCGATAATGATGCCCGTCAGGATTGGCTGCGCATCATCCAGATCGCGCCGGACTCCGAAGCCGGGAAAGCCGCGCGCACCAACATCGAGCGTCTCGATGTGACGGTCGAAGCCGAAACGAAGAATAAGTAGTGAGTTTTTTCTTCCCCCTGAAGGGGGAGGCAAAAATCAAAAATCCAAATCCGCGTACACCGCCGCCGGGGCGATGCCCGGCACGCTGTCCTGCAGCAGACAACGGAAGCTGAAGCGCGACTTGATGCGCACGTACCATTCCTTGGTCAGGGGATGGTCGCTCCACGGTACGTCGCCGGAATAATCGATCAGCGAGATATGCGCGGCTGCGCTCAAGTCGGCGTAGCTGATGTCATCGCCCGCCAGCCAGCTCCGGCGTTCCGTCAGCCAGGCGATGTACTGAAGGTGCGTATGGATGTTCTCGCGCCCCGCCCGCAGCGCCCGTGAATCCGGCGCGCCGTTCTCGAACAGGCGGCGGGTCAGCTTCTCGCCGGCCAGATGCTGGGTGACTTCGCGGTTGAACTTTTGGTCGAACCAAAGCGCGAGGCGGCGCGCCTCGGCGCGGTCCTTGGGGGTGCGCCCCAGCAGGTTCGGCTGCGGATAGACTTCTTCGAGATATTCGCAGATCGCCTGCGTGCCGCAGACAATCTGTTCGTTCTCATCCACCAGCACCGGCAGGTCACCCGCCGGGTTCAGCGCCAGGAGTTCATCGTCCGCCACGAACGGATCGGCCACCGCTTCGGTGAACTCCAAACGCTTCTCATGAAGCGCGAGGCGCACCTTGCGGGCCGTAGGCAGAAGCGGATGATGAAAGAGCGTGCGTGTGGTCATGACAGGATCGGTGCGGGACTTTTAGAAGATCGAAGGGTTTCAATCCAGTCCCAGGTACCTAACGCGCGGGCAGGCGAGACGGTTCATATATTTGCGGCGCTGCGCGCGCCGAACCGCTTGACGAAAGCCGGTTCGAGGCGCACCCTTCGTAAATATACCGCCGCCTTCGTGCGATCGAACGCCTCGCCCGTGGGGCGTTTTGCTTTTCAGCATCCCTTTCACGTCCAGGGCCTCCCCAACCTTCGAAAAAAGGAACGCACCCCCATGCCTATTCTTCCGCATTGATCTCTTCATAACGTGGACCTCATCGACGCCGTCGCCGCCCAACGGCAAGCGGCTGGAGATCCACACTTTGGAGTAGGCAATATGAGGATGGGCGATGGTCGCGCCTATGGTGGGCATGATGCGACAGGGGGCATTCGACGGGTGTTCGTGTTGATATTCACCCCTTGCGAAAGGATGGACGTCGGGAGAGAGTTACCTGCAAAGACCCCGCCTATGATCGCGCGGTAACGTAAAACTTTGTCGGCATGCTTCGTGCGCCCGGTGGTGTCGAACGAATTCGCTTCAACGGCCCGAATATCCAAGGGGTGTCAAAATGGGATCTGCACGACGGTCACTTACACGTCACGGTGAATCCAAATTGGAGAAAGCCGTGATTGCCGTTGCCGGGATATTGGTCGCCACCTTTAGCGGGCCGATATCCGCGCAAACACCGCCTCCCTTTCAGATTGGTGATATGGGCAGGGCTGACGGTAGTCCCGTGCCCGGCCATCTTCCGACCGGCGATCACACCAAAGGCACGACCTTTGATGTTCGGCCGATGCGCAAAGACGGACAAATGCTCGGTGTGCGGTGGCAGGATCCCGCCTATGATCGTGAACTGACTCAACGCTTGGTCGACACGTTTCTAAATACAGGGGGAGTAACGCGCATCATCTTCAACGACCCCCAGATACGGGGCGTCATACCCTATCGAGGGTTCGACGATCATCTGCACATTACAGTAGACCCTAACTATAAGCGTTAAGGGGCTCGGCAGCCGTCACGCGCAAGTCTCTTCTAAAGTGACGCTGCTGATCTCTCCGCCGCGCAGGTTCACGACTTTTCCATTCACCGTCTCAAAAATCAGCCCATGGCGTTTGTCCGGAGCTGTGAAAATCAAGTAGCGTCCGTCCTTTCCCACATGCGGGTGTTCCATCGCCTCCAAGGCCGATCCGTAGGCGGACATGACGGCGTTCTCTGCGGCGCCAACGCGAATGCCTTTGTCCGTGGCAATCCCAGAAGCGTCAGCGGCATCTTCCCAGATATCGAAGCGAACGATTTTTCCTTCGCGAACCATATAGGTCAGCCCTCGTTGTATTCCATCAGCGCGCTCCGTCAGCCAACACGCTTCGGTCGAGACGCCGTCCCTTGGATCGAGAGGTTTCAGCTTTGCGCCGAGCGCTTTTTCAGCGTCGGCTACGGACATGCCGATCTGCACGGGACCCAGGCTGGTGAATGTCAAAATTTGATCTGCGGCGCTTGCGGCCGTTGAAAACAAACAAGCCGTGAAGGCGAGAAGCCTTACGCAATGTTTCATGTTGTAAAATCCCCCGGCCAAGAACAGGCTGGAAGTCTACGGCAACGTCCCGCGAACCGGCTAGTTACTTCCCGGCCGTGTTGTAGATGGATTTGACCAGTTCGGTCAGGGTCACGCCAATTTTGTCACCAGACGTGATGACGACTTCGCCCTTCGCGATCAGGACGTCGTTGGCGAAGATTTCCACAGGGTCCGACGTCCGCTGTTCCAGTTCCACCACGGCGCCGCGGCCGAGTTTCAGGAGCTGGTTGACGCGCAGGTTCGCCTGGCCGAGGACAACGGAGATGTCGACGTCGACGTTGTAAATCGCCTGTTGCGAGTCTTCTTGGTCTCTGTCGGCCATACCATCACCTTCGTGAGGCCACTATGCGCCCACGGTTCTGCGATTTCACCTTAAAGTTCTAATGGTTAAGAAGCCGTTAGGCGGTTCTGAGCTCGAGTGCCGCCGCCATGAGCTTCTTGGTGTAAGCGTCCTGGGGTGCCAGGAAAATCTGCTGCGACGGGCCGCTTTCGCGCACTTTCCCGTCCTTCATGACAATCACCGTATTCGCCAGCGCCCGGACCACCCTCAGGTCGTGACTGATGAACAGATACGCGAGCGCGTACTTTTCCTGCAGGCTGCGCAAAAGATCCACGATTTGCGCCTGCACCGACACATCGAGCGCGCTGGTGGGCTCGTCGAGCATCAGGAACTTGGGCCGCAGCACCATGGCGCGTGCGATGGCGATTCTCTGGCGCTGGCCGCCGGAGAATTCGTGCGGGTAACGGTCCTGCATGGCGGGGTCGAGACCCACGTCGCGCAAGGCTTCCGCCACCTGATCGCGCCGTTCGGCGGGTGTGCCGATGTTATGGACCGCGAGGCCTTCGCCAATGATCTCGCCAATCGTCAGGCGCGGGCTCAAGGAGCCGAACGGGTCCTGGAACACCACCTGCATGTCGCGGCGCAGGTTGCGCAGCTCCTGGCGCTTCAAGCCGTCGATCCGATTGCCCTGAAACCGGATCGGACCTTCGCTGGAGATGAGACGCAGGAGCGCAAGACCAAGTGTCGTTTTGCCTGACCCACTCTCACCGACGACGCCCAAGGTGTCGCCGGCCTTCACCGAAAGCGTGACGCCATCCACGGCCTTGATGTGTCCGATCGTGCGCCGGATCACGCCGCGCTTGATCGGAAACCAGACCTTGAGATCGTCGGCGGCCATGATTTCGGCCGCGTCGGTGACGGGCGCCGGAGGTTCGCCCTTGGGTTCGGCGGCGACAAGATGCTTTGTGTACGTATGCTGCGGCGTGCGGAACACCGTCTCCACATCGCCTTGTTCGACCACATGGCCGTCCTTCATCACGCAGACCTGACCGCCCAGTTTGCGCACGATGGCGAGGTCATGGGTGATGAACAGCATCGCCATGCCCAGGCGCTTCTGCAGGTCCTTGAGGAGGTCGAGGATCTGCGCCTGGATCGTCACGTCGAGCGCCGTGGTCGGCTCATCGGCGATCAGAAGGTCGGGATTTTGCGCGAGCGCCATGGCGATCATCACGCGCTGGCGCTGGCCGCCGGAAAGTTCATGGGGCAGTGCCGTGAGGCGAGATTCCGCTTCCGGCAACCCGACGAGACGCAACAGCTCCAGCACCCGCGCGCGTCGCGCGTCGCCGTGCAGCCCGCCGTGCACCTCCAGCACCTCGCCCACCTGCTTCTCGATATTGTGCAGGGGATTAAGCGACGTCATGGGTTCCTGGAATACCATGCCGACGCGGTTGCCCCGGATCTGGCGCATCGCATCTTCCGACGCACCGACGATCTCCGCGCCTTTGAACGTGATGCTGCCCTTGGGGTGCCGCGCGCGCGGATAGGGAAGAAGGCGCAGGATCGACAAGGCCGTCACGGTCTTGCCGCTGCCGCTCTCACCGACCAAGGACAAGGTCTCGCCCTTGCGCAGCGTGAAGGACGCGGACTTCACAGCCGCGACTTCGCCGTCGCCCTGGCCGAAGCTGACGGCCAAATCTTTGACTTCAAGCAGTGGTGTGTCGGTCATGAGAAGGTCTTGCGCGGATCGAGGGCGTCGCGCACCGCTTCGCCGACGAAGATGAGAAGTGTGAGCATGCCGGCGATGACGAAAAAGCCCGTCAGGCCAAGCCACGGCGCCTGGAGGTTTTCCTTACCCTGGCGCAGCAATTCACCGAGCGACGCCGAGCCCGGCGGCATGCCGAGGCCGAGGAAGTCGAGCGACGTCAGCGCAACGACGGCGCCGGACACGATGAATGGCAGGAAGGTGACCGTCGCCACCACGGCATTGGGCAGGATATGCTTGGCCATGATGGTCGCATCGTCCATGCCCAGCGCCTTGGCCGCGCGTACATAGTCAAGGTTGCGCGCCCGCAAGAACTCCGCGCGCACCACCGGCACCAGCGCGGTCCAACTGAACAACAGCAACACCAACAGCAGCGTCCAGAAGCCGGGGATCACGATGCTTGAAACGATGATGAGAATGAACAACTGCGGCAGTCCGCTCCAGATCTCGATGAAGCGCTGGAAGGTCAGATCGAGCCAGCCGCCGAAATATCCCTGCACCGCGCCCGCCGCGACGCCGATCACCGTCGAGACCACGGTGAGGGCGATCGCGAACAACATGGACAGGCGGAAGCCGTAGATCAGGCGCGCGAGAACGTCGCGGCCTTGATTGTCGGTGCCCAGCCAGTGCCGCGCCGAGGGCGGTGCGGGGGCCGGCTGGCCTAGGTTGAAGTCGATGGTCCGGTAGTCATAGGGAATGAGAGGCTCGACGATCCATCCGTCGGCGTTAATCAGGTCGCGCAGGTAGGGATCGGTATAATTGGCCGGTGTTTCGAACACGCCGCCGAAGGCGGTTTCGGGATAGTCCCGCACCACAGGCGCATACAGGCTGCCTTTGAAGCTCACCAGCAGCGGCCGGTCGTTGGCGATTAGTTCGGCGAACAGGCACAGCACGAACAGGGCGGTGACGATGACGAAGGACCAGTAGCCACGGCCGTTAGCGCGGAAATTGGCCCAACGGCGCCGGTTGAGCGCGGAAAGGCGATGCGTGAGGTTGCTCATGTGGCGCGCGCCTCGAAATCGATGCGCGGATCGACCACATGATAGGCGAGATCGCTGATCAAGTTCAGAAGAAGTCCGACGATGGAGAAAACATACAGTGTGCCGAAAATCACCGGATAGTCCCGGTCGATGATGGCCTGATAGCCAAGAAGGCCCAGGCCATCGAGCGAGAAGATCACCTCGATCAGCAGCGAGCCGGTGAACAGCATGCCGACCAGCGTCGCCGGAAAGGCGGCGATCACGATCAGCATGGCGTTGCGAAACACATGGCCATACAGCACCCGCCGTTCGGTTAGGCCTTTCGCCTTCGCCGTCAACACATACTGCTTATTGATCTCCTCCATGAAGGAGTTCTTGGTCAGCATGGTCAGCGAGGCAAAGCCGCCGATCACCATGGCCAGCACCGGCAGCGTGAGATGCCAGAAATAATCGTAGATCTTTCCGGCGAGGGACATCTGCTCCCAATTCTCCGACGTCAGGCCGCGCAGCGGGAACCAGTTGAAATAACTGCCGCCGGAGAAGAGGACGATGAGCAGGATGGCGAACATGAAGCTCGGTACGGCATAGCCGATGACGATGATGTACGAGGTGCTGATATCGAAGCGGCTTCCATCGCGCACCGCTTTGGCGATGCCCATGGGGATGGACACGATGTAGATGATCAGCGTCGACCACAGGCCGAGCGAGATGGAGACGGGCATCTTCTCGATGATCAAGTCGCCGACGTCGATGGTCCGGTAGAAGCTCTCGCCAAGATCGAAGGCGATGTAGTTCTTCATCATCAGCATATAGCGTTCATGGGCCGGCTTATCGAAGCCGAACTGACGCTCGATCGCTTTGACGAATTCGGGGTCCAAACCTTGCGCGCCGCGGTAGGCGCTGTTCGCGCTGCTGGTGGCGACACGCGCCGTATCGCCGCCGCCGCCTGAAATCCCCGTCATCCCGCCGGGATCAAGACCGCGCACCTGCGCTAGCACGCGCTCCACCGGGCCGCCCGGCGCGACCTGCACAATCAGGAAATTGAGGGTGATGATCCCGAACAGCGTGAGCGGGATCAACGCAAGGCGGCGAAGGATATAGGCAAGCACGGTTCTGAAGTATCCCGTCGGTCGTTAAGTCCGGCGCCGGCGCGCGATCAAGAAGCTGATGGCGCACGCGAGGCCTAGGGCTACGGCTATCATAACCCACGTTCCCGCCCCTTTGTCTCGCTGTCCGCCATCACTTTCCGTTGGGCCGGTCGGGCCGGCCGTGGCGCCCTCCGACCACCACAGGGCGATGGCCGCTTCGCCAATCCGGCCCAATCCCAGCGCCGGCAGGATTTCAGGACGTTTCAGCTTGGACCAATAGGCGAAACGTTCGGCCTCCAGCGTATAGGTGAGCATGCGGTAGTGGTTGAAGGTCAGCACGCGGTCCAGGGCCTTGGTCGCAGCTGTGATCTCCTCTTCCGTCTGCGCTTTGACGATATGTTGTACCAGCGCATCGATCACGGGATCCTTGATGCCGCTGTAGTTCGAACTCCCGGGCCGGTCGGCCGAGTCCGAACTCAGCTCATCCACGAGTTCGGCGCCTGGGGTCAACGTGGTCGACATGCCGATCAGGATGGCGTCGTAATCGAAGTCGGTGACGCGGTTTGCGTACTGGGCCGTGTCGACGACGCGCATGGTGGCGTTGATGCCGACCCGCTTCATGTCCTGGATCCAAGGCCCGATCAGGCGTTCGAGACTCGGCTGCACGACCGTGATCTCGAAATTGAAGGGCTGGCCCTTGGCGTTCACCAGCGCGCCGTCGCGGACCTTCCAACCCGCATCTTCAAGCAGTTTTGCCGCGCGCGCGAGGTTTTCGCGGCTGGCGCCGTTGCCTTGCGTCGTCGGTTGCGTGAATTCGCTGGTGAAAAGTTCAGGCGGCAACTTGTCGCGGAACGGTTCCAGAAGCGCGAGCTCCGCGTCCGTCGGCGTCCCTTTGGCTTCGAGGGCGGAGCCCTGCCAATAGCTCCGCAGCCTGACGTACTCGTTGTACATGAGGCTCTTGTTGATGGACTCGAAATCGAAGGTGAGATTGATCGCCTCGCGCACACGCCGGTCCTGGAACAGCGGGCGGCGCAGGTTCAGGCTGAACGTCTGCACGTCGCGCGGCTGTATGCTCGGCACCTTCAGCTTCTGAACGCGCCCGTCAGTGAAGGCGGGAAAGTTATAGTCCTGGACCCAGCGGCGCGCGCTGGTTTCGCGCACCATGTCGTAGCCGCCGGTCTTGAAGGCCTCGAATTGAACGTTGTCGTCGCGGAAATACTCGTAGCGGACGGCCGCGAAATTATAGAGGCCGCGCAGAAGGGCGAGGTCTTTGCCCCAATAATTGTCCAGCCGCTTGTAGCGCACATACCGGCCGACCTCGAAGATATCGACATTGTAGGGCCCGCTGACGACGGGAATGTCGAGGGTCGTGTCCTCGAAGTTGCGCTTGCTCCAATAGGCCTGCGAGAAGATCGGAAGCTCGCCCAGCAGCAACGGAACTTTCGAGTTCTCCGTATTTTTCACCGTGAATTTAACGGTGCGCTCATCCACAGCTTCGGCTTTTTCGACGTCCGCATAGATGAATCGAAAGACCGGACGCGCCTTGGTGATTAGCGTGTCGTAGCTGAACACGACGTCGGCCGCCGTGATCGGTGATCCGTCGCTGAACTTCGCTTCCTTGCGCAGCACGAACTGCACGGCGCGGCCGTCCGGCGAGACTTCGATGGTTTCCGCGATCAGGCCATATCGCGAAGCGGGTTCGTCCAGGCTGCCGATCATGAGGGTGTCGTGGATCAGTGTGTCCGAACCGTAGGCCTGGGCGCCTTTCAGCGTGAAAGCGTTGAACGTGTCGAAGGTCAGGAACGCTTCGTTACTGAGCGTGAGCTCGCCCGTGCGAGGCGCCGCCGTGTTGACGTAGGCGAAATGATCGCCCGGCGCATACTTGGGTTCACCGAACAATGCGATGCCGTGCACCGGCTTTCCGCGTGTGACGGCGTTCGCCGCCGGGGCGAAGGCAAGAGCGGCGGCCGCCGCCAAAACGATTGTCCGCAGGGTGAACAAACAGGATCTCCCTCGTGTTGTCGTGGTAGGGCCTAAGCGCGGCGGAAGCGCCGCACCAAGACGATGCCCACGCCAAGAATGGCAAGTCCGGCGAGGATAAGCAGCGTCTTATTGACGTTCGACGCGCCGGACGCCCGTTCATTGGCGCGATTTTTCATGATCTCGGCCAATTTCGCGGCCTTGTCCGCGTCGTACCACCAGGTGGCCGGATTGGGTCCGTCGTTCGGGGTGGTACGACGCGGACAAGGCCGCGAAATTGGCCGAGATCATGAAAAATCGCGCCAATGAACGGGGTGGTGTCGGGCCGCCCCAGCTTGTTCCAGTAGGCCCACCAGATCTCCGGCTCGACGAACCCCGGGACTACATAGTGGTTCCACAACAAGATGCGATCGAGGGCGTGGGCGTGGGCCAGCAAGCTTTCGCGGGTCTGCGCTTTGATCAGGTCTTCGATGATGGCGTCGATGGCCGGGTTCTTGATACCGATCCAGTTTTCGCTGCCCGGCTGATCGGCCGCCGCCGAACCCCACATCTCTCTTTGCTCGTTGCCCGGCGAGTCGCTCTGGCCGCCCCAATAGGGCAGCTCACCCATCACCATGTCGAAATCGAATTCATTCATCCGGTTGAGATACTGCGTCGGATCGACAATGCGGATGCGGCCCTTGATGCCCAGGCGCTCGAGATTGAGAAGATAGGGCCCGATCCATTTTTCGTAGAGCGGCAGGTGGATCAGGAACTCGAACTCGAACGGCGTGCCGGTCTTGGTGTTGACCAGGGTTCCGTCTTTCAGGTCCCATCCGGCTTCGGCGAGAAGTTTTTGCGCGGCGAGCAGGTTGTCGCGCAGCGCGCCCGGTGTTTCTGTGCGCGTGGGCTTGAATTCGGTCGTGAAGACCTCATCCGGGATTTGTCCGCGGAAGCGCTCGAGGATGGCGAGTTCCTCCCCTTGCGGCAGTCCGCGTGCGGCAATGTCCGAGCCCTGCCAGTAGCTGAGGTAGGGGTCCATGAGGCCATAAGCGACCGTCCGGTTGGTGCCGTCAAAATCAAACGCCAGCGCCAGCGCCTTTCGGACTTTGATATCGGAAAAGAGTGGGCGGCGAATGTTGAGAACGAAGGGATGCTTTTCATCGGGCTGGCCGTCGCTGAAGCCTTCCTTCACCAGGGCGCCGGCATCGACCATCGCTTTGTCATACCCAGTGGCCCACCGCGTGGAATCGGATTCTCCACGCAAGTCCAGCGAGCCGTTGGTGAATGCCTGGAACGCGACATCGTCGTCCCGGTAATAGTCGAATCGCAACTCGTCGAAATTGTGCACGCCCTTGTTGATCGGAAGATCTCTGCCCCAGTAGTTCGGGTCGCGCTTGAGTACGTAATATCGACCCGCTTCGAAGCGGTCGATCTTGTAGGGGCCGCTGGCAACCGGGATGTCGAGAGTCGCGGCTTCGAAATCGCGACCTTCCCAAAACTTCCTACTCAGCACGGGTAACTCGCCCATGATCAGCGGTAGCTCGGTGTTTTTTGCATCCCGGAAATAGAACTTTACCTTGCGTTCGCCAGTCTTTTCGACGCGGGCGACGTCGCCCCAATAAAGTTTGTAACGCGGATGCCCTTTCGTCATGAGAGTCTCGAACGAAAAAATCACATCCTCGACGGTTACCGAGCTTCCATCGCTGAAATGCGCTTCAGGACGCAGGCTGTATTCAATCGACAGCCGGTCGGGTGAGACCTCGATGGTCTCGCACAACAGGCAGTACCATGTGCCGGGCTCGTTCGCGGAGCGCAGCGTCAGCGCTTCGTTGAAATACATATAGTTCGCCGCGCCCGAATAATGGATCACGCCGGGCGAGGGTTTGTTTCCCTTGAACGAAAAGGCGTTGAAGCTGTCGAATGTGCCGATGGACGCGCGCGTCAAGGTCCCGCCCTTAGGCGCGTTCGGATTGTGATAATCGAAATGAGTGAAGTCGGCGGGATACTTTGGTTCGCCATAGATCGCGATTCCATGGACGGGCTTGCCTGTGACAAGTGCAAATGCCGGTGCGGGGACGCAGGCCACGAGGGCCGCGAGCGCCGCTATCGTTCCGCGTATGCCCGTCATCGCTACTTGCCGGCGCCGCGGGCGGCATCGACTTTTGCGGCCTTGGCCGCATCGAGCCACCAGGTCGAAATATCCGGACCTTGCAGCGGCACGATCGGCGGATGGCCGAACTTGTTCCAATAGGCCTGACGGATTTGTCCTGCGGACAGCTCCGGCACTGCGTACCAGTTCCACAGCAGCACACGATCGAGCGCGCGGGTGTGGGCCACGAGGCTCTCGCGGGTCTTGGCAACGATCAGGGCTTCGACGATTTCATCGATGATCGGATTCTTGATGCCGCCCCAGTTGCGTCCGCCCGGGCGATCGGCTGCCGCCGAACCCCAGAATTCGCGCTGTTCGTTGCCTGGGGAAATGCTTTGCGCCGGGATACCGATAATCATATCGAAGTCGTATTCGTTCAGGCGATTGATCGCTTGTGTCGTATCAATCATGCGCAGGGTGCCTTTGACGCCCAGGCGCTCCAGGTTCTGCAAGTACGGCCCCACCCAACGTTCAATACCGGGTTGCCAGATGGTGAATTCGAAGGTGAACGGTTCTCCGGCCTTGTTGGTCGCAACACCATTCTTCACTTCCCAGCCGGCGGCGGCCAGGAGATCGCGGGCCTTGAGGAAGTTATCGCGCGGATTTCCAGTCCCCGTCGTGCGCGGTGGCTGAAACGGCTTGGTGAACAATTCGTCCGGCAGCTTGCCTTTGTACTTCGACAGGATTGCGAGTTCCTCACCCTGCGGCACGCCGGTGGCGGCGAGCTCCGAACCCTGGAAGTAGCTTGCCATCGGTTCATACTGCCCGTAGGCGACGATTTTATTGAGAGAGTCGAAATCGAATGCCAGCGCAAGAGCCTGGCGCACGCGGACGTCCTGGAATTTCGCCCGGCGTAGGTTCATCACGAAACCTTGCGCGTTGTCGGGAAGCTGATCGCGAAACTCTTCTTTCATCATCAAGCCTGCGTCGATGACTTTCTGATCGTAACTCGTGGCCCAACGCAGTGCCGTATTTTCGGTGATGTGGTCGTATTGATAGGCCTTGAAGGCTTCGAACGCGACCTGATCGTCACGGTAGTAGTCGAAGCGGATTTCGTCGAAGTTATGCGTGCCCTTGGCGACCGCAAGGTCTTTGCCCCAATAGTTCGGATCGCGGCGATATACCAAGTAGCGGCCGGGCTCGAAGCTCGCGATCTTGTAGGGGCCGGTGGAGTTCGGAATGTCGAGGGTAGAGCCTTCGATGCCGCGCTTTTCCCAGAACGCTTTGCTGATCACGGGGAGTTGGCCCAGGATCAACGGTAGTTCGGCGTTCTCCTTGGTCTTGAAGGTGAAGCGCACCTTGCGGGGGCCGGTTTTCTCGGCTTTTGCCACGTCGCCCCAGTACAGGCGATATGTCGGCTGTCCTTTGGAGAGCAGCGTTTCGAAGCTGAAGATCACGTCCTCTGGCGTGACCGGCTTGCCGTCATGGAATTTCGCTTCCGCGCGTAAGGTGTATTCGATCCAGCTGTTGTCCTCGGCGAGCTCCATCGTCTCGCACAGCAGGCAGTATTGCGTGAAAGGCTCGTTCGAGCCCTGGGTCGTCAGGCCTTCATAAAAGAGTCCGTTCCCCGCGAGATATGTGAGTCCCGCGCCGGGAGTTCCCTTGATTGAAAATGGGTTGAAGGTGTCGAAGGTGGAAAGACCGGCGAGACGCAAGCGCCCACCCTTCGGCGCGTTGCTGTTCACATAATCCGGGACTTGATTGGCGCCGTACTTTGCTTCGCCGTATAGCGCCAGTGCGTGCACCGGCTTGCCGCGCACGATGGCGCTGGCCGGTGATACGGCGCAAACGATCGCCGCCGCACCCAGAATTGCAAGCATACGGCTCATCTTCCGATCCTCCTCGAAAAGTGTCGCGTGCTGATACTAGCCTTGCAGCGCTGCGAGCGCCGCCGCATGGAGCTTGGCGTCGCCGCTGGCCAGTACTTGGCCGTGAACGGTCGTCTCCGACTCTAGGGCCAACGCGTCCCCATTCCAATCGGTGATGCACGCGCCCGCGCCTTCCAGCACAGGCACCACGGCGGCGTAGTCGTGTAACTTCAGCCCGGCTTCGCACGCGAGATCCGTCCAGCCCGAGGCCACCATGCCGTAATGATAACAGTCGGTGCCGCCATAGCGGGTTTGGCGTACGGCTGAAGAGAGGCGGTCAAAGGCGCTTTTCTCCACCGGCGAAAATGCCGCCGCGGAGGTGGTGTAAACGGCGGCGCTTCCAAGGCCGGTGCCGGTCCTGCTCTTGGCCGGTGCGCCGTTCAGGGTCGTGGGCAGATCGCGCCCGCCAAGCCAGCGTTCTTTCAGCGCCGGATGGTTGATGCAGCCCAGGTACGGCACGGTGTTTGTAACAGTGCGGCGCCAAAGGCCGATCAAGGTGCCGAACAGCGGCACGCCGTTGATGAAGGACTTCGTGCCGTCGATGGGATCGAGGATCCACAGCCATTCGGCGTCCTCGCGTTCGCGGCCGTGCTCCTCGCCGATGATGCCGTGGTCGGGGAAGGCTTTCGCGATCAGCTCGCGCATGGCCGCTTCGCTGTCCCGGTCGGCGGCGGTCACCGGCGTCGCATCGGATTTTGCGTCGATCGCGACGTTATTGCGGAAGTGCGAAAGCACAACCGCCCCGCTGGTGTCAGCGAGGCGATGAAAAAGGGCGACGCAGGTCTTTGTGAACCCGGCGTCGCCCATATTTTTCTGAGGCGTTATAGCGAGAGCCTACTTCGCCGGAGCGGCTTCGGCCGGAGCGGCTTCGGCCGGCGCGGCTTCCGCTGGGGCCGCCGGCGCTTCGGCCGGAACTTCCGGAAGCGGCGGAGCGGCCGGCGAAACACTCATCAGGAACTTGATCGCCGCGGCGCGTTCGTCATGCTTCTTGAGGCCGGCGAAGCTCATCGAGCCCTTCGGCGCCAGGTGTTTCGGGTTTTCCAGGTAGTCGTCCAGCTTCTGATAGGACCATTCGCCGCCGATCGCCTTCAGCGACTCGGTGAAGTTGAAGCCGGCCAGGGTGCCGACCGGACGGCCGACGACGCCATGCAGGTTCGGGCCGGTCATCGGCTTCGCGCCTTCCTCGACCGAGTGGCAGGATTGGCACTTGCGGAACACGGTCGCGCCGTTTTCCACCGTGGCGACGGCGATGAGCGGGATGATGTTGGGGCGGGCGGTTTCCGCCGGGCCGGAGGCCGCGGCCGTCTGCACTTCCGGCACTTCCACCGGATAGCCGAATTTCTCAACCGTTTCATGCTCCGGCATGATGAGGTTGCCGACGATGTTCACGCCCAGGACGGCCAGGAAGGCCAGCCAGAAGGCGCTAACGACGGCCTGAAACGTCCGGTTATCGAGAAAGCTCATTTACAGGTCCCCACGGGTCATATTTCGCGCTCTGAATAATCGGTCTAAGGCCAAATCTCAATACGAATCAACGCTCCAGCGCCGGGTTCGGGGAAAGGGGGCGCCGGAGGGAGAAGGGGGCATAACCTCTTGGAACAAGGGCCTTAGTCCTGTTATGTGTCCGGCCCATCACACCCGCGCTGCCGCCTCACAGCTGTAACCAGGACGCCAAACCCACTATGCCGGCTCTTATTGTCATCCCGGCGCGCCTTAGCGCCACCCGCCTGCCCAACAAACCCCTCGCCATGATCGGGGACGCCCCCATGATCGTCCATGTGTGGCGCCGGGCGGTCCAAGCCAATGCCGGACCGGTCATCGTCGCCGCCGGGGACCAGGAAATCGCCGACACCATCAAGGCGGCCGGTGGGGAAGCCGTCATGACCGACCCGGCCCTGCCGTCGGGAAGCGACCGCGTCCACGCCGCCGCCGAGATCTATGACCCGCAAGGCAAGTTCGACGTGGTCGTGAACGTGCAGGGCGACCTGCCGACCCTCGAGCCGAAGCTGGTCGCGGCGTCCGTGACCCCGCTCGCGAACCCCGTGATCGATATCGCGACCGTCGTCGCGCGCATCACGCTCGAGGAAGAACTCACCGATACCGCCGTCGTGAAAGCCGCGCTGTCGTTGGAACCGGGCGCCACCACCGGTCCCGCGCTCTACTTCAGCCGCAACCTGATCCCGTCGGGTCCGGGCGATCACTATCACCACATCGGCATCTACGCGTTCCGCCGCGCGGCGTTACGCAAGTTCGTCACTCTGAAGCCGACCATCCTCGAAGTGCGCGAGCGTCTCGAGCAACTGCGCGCCATCGAGAACGGCATGCGCATGGCCGCCGCGTTGGTGGACACGATCCCGCTCGGCGTCGACACGCCGGCCGATCTCGAACGCGCCCGCCGCCTGCTCGGCGCCTAGCGATGCCTCTTAAAAAAGCGGCGGCGAACAATCTGATCGCCTTCCAGGGTATGCCGGGGGCCTATTCGCATCTTGCATGCAAGGCCATGTTTCCGCGCATGGACGTGTTGCCGTGCGGGCAGTTCGAAGACGCGTTCGCGGCGGTCGAGAAAGGCCGCGCGCGTTACGCCATGATCCCGGTCGACAATTCCGTCGCGGGGCGTGTCGCCGACAACCACCGTCTGCTGCCGACGTCGGGCCTGCATATCGTGGGCGAGCATTTCGAGCGCGTGAACCATCACCTGCTCGCCGTTCCGGGTGCGAGCCTCAAGACGGTGAAGAC
>JAIUPE010000042.1 GCA_020160875.1 Pseudomonadota bacterium | reverse complement strand
CGGCCTGCACGGACATGTGGATCCCAGAACTTGCGGCCACCGACGCGAAGCCGGTCGGCGCTTGGAGCCTCATCACGCGCGCCGACGGCAACAAACAATGGGCCTACAACGAACAGGCCGTCTACACCTCGAATTTCGACAAGGAACCTGGGGACGTGCTCGGTGATCGCGGTGGCCGCTTCGGCGGCGGCGGCGGATCGCCGGCCGCGCGCCGTCCCATCGGTCCGCCGCCAAATGTGCCGCCTGGGTTCGCTGTGCGTAACACCGCAACCGGCATTCTTGTCACCACGGGGGACGGTTATTCGCTCTATGCGTTCGACCGCGACACGGCGGCCAAAGCGACGTGCACCGGCGCATGCGAAGAAAAATGGCAGCCGATGATCGCGCCCGAACTCGCGCGCCCGCAAGGCGACTGGACAACCATCGAGCGCGCGAACGGCGTCAAGCAGTGGGTGTTCCGCGGCAAGCCCGTCTATCGGCACGCGGAAGACTCCTACAAAGCCAGTTTGGAAGGCGGCGATGAAGCGGGTTGGCAGAACGTCTATATGCAGAAGGCTCCGCCGCATCCGCCTGGCCTCACCGTCCAGGAAACCAATATCGGCCTGACTCTCGCCGATTCACGCGGTCATACGATCTACCGCTACAACTGCGGCGACGACAGTTATGACCAATTGCGTTGCGATCATCCCGATACGACGCAGGCCTTCCGCATCGCGATTTGCGGCGCGGGCAGCCAAGAGCAGTGCCTGAAGACTTGGCCCATGGTTCCGGCAGCGGCCAACGCTAAAAGTGGCAGCCGCGCGTGGAGCGTGGTCGCCATCGACCCGAAGACCGGTAAATACGCCGCGCCGGGCCAAGCGGACGCGATGCACGTCTGGGCGTTCCGCGGACGGCCCGTGTACACCTACAGCGGCGATAAGAAGCCGGGCGACACGGAAGGCGATTCATTCGGCGAGTGGATCGGCAATCGTAATGGGTTCTCGGCCTTCTTCCTGCGCGACGACTTTATGAATAACGCCAACTAGGGCATGTTCCGGAAAAGTGTGAGCGGTTTTCCGATAAGAACGTGCCCCAACATTTTGATACGGCGAGGGAGCGACACATGATCACATCCAAGAAGATCCTGAGCGGCGCGTGTGTGGCGGCTATGGCGTTCGTGGCCACCGCGGCCAATGCGACCGACACCGCCAATCCGGATGTCGCCAAGGTCGACATCACCAAGACGCGTTCCATCGCTTATACGCTCACCTATTTGAATTGGGCGCTTCAGTACACGAAGGAAGCCAAGGAATGCCCGAACGGCTTTAACGATGGGCCGCGTGAGCAGTTCAAGATCCTGTTCCCGGAAAACGGCACCAAGCGCACGTACATTGATACGGTGCTGTCGCGTGAAATCACCGCCTTCTACCCGGACCAATTTAAAGAGCCGTTCACCCTGAAGCAGGCTGTCGGTCCAGTGGTTCCGGGCATGAATCTCGATGGGAAGGTCGATGCTGACGACTTCACCAGCCCGGCGGGTGAGAAGGGCGTCGACAACCAATTCTACCGCGGTCTCGGCTGCATCGAGAGCTATCGCGGCCCCGACGCCTACAACAATTTTTACGATACCCAGGAAATCCTCGAGGGGACCTACAACCGCATGCTGTTCGAGATCACCGAACTCGACAGCCTCGAGAACGATCCTGAAGTCGTCGTGACGATGTACCGCGGCACCCATCCCGTGCTGCGCGATGCGTCGGGCAACACCATCGGCTTCAAGGGCATTCCGGGCGGTACCGAGAAGCTCGACCTGCGCTGGGGCAAAAAGTACGTCCAGCGCTACAAGGGTAAGATCGAGAACGGTGTCCTGATCACCGAGCCGGCCACTTACACCTTCCCCTGGCAGACATTCGGCACGCCGACCGACGAGACCATTTATCAGATGCGTATGCGCCTGGATTTGAATGCCGATTACGCGGAAGGCTTGATGGGCGGTTATCTCGACTTCGCGAGCTTCCACTCGAAGAACATGCGCTCTGACTCGACGCACCATCAGAGCTACGGTCGTTTGCCGTCCGCGCTGCTCTATCAAACCCTACAGCAGATCGCCGACGGTCCGGTGGACCCTGCGACAGGAAAGCGCAACAGCGTCTCCTCGGCGCTCGTGTCCAAGTGGGCTCAGGTCTACATCATCCGGCCGGAGAGCAAGACGCCGGTGGCTGCAGCCCCGGCCGCGGCGAGAAGTGCGGCCAGCGAACGCTAGAGCGCGTTCCGGCGAAGTGGAAGCCGGTTCGCCGTAGAACGCGCGACCAAATAAGAATCTAGGGCGTGTTGACGATTCGACATGACTTCAACACGCTCTAGAAATGAAACACCCGGCGTTAAGCCGGGTGTTTCATTTCTGGGATGAGGTCTCGCGGGTTATTTGGAAAGCCCGCCGAACAGCACGTATTTGATCTCGAGATAGTCATCGAGGCCGTAGTGCGAGCCTTCGCGGCCGACGCCCGATTGCTTGAAGCCGCCGAACGGCGCGACTTCGGTCGAGATGATGCCTTCGTTGATGCCGACGATCCCGCTTTCGAGCGCCTCGGCCACGCGCCAGGCGCGGCCGATGTTGGACGTGAAGAAGTAGGACGCGAGACCGAATTCGGAGGCATTGGCCAGCGCAACCGCTTCGGCTTCATCTTTGAAGCGGTACAGCGGCGCGACCGGACCGAAAGTTTCTTCCTTCGTGAAGCGCATGTCGGCGGTTGCGTTCAGGATCACGGTCGGCTCATAGAACAGGCCGCCGAGCGCGCTGCGCTTGCCGCCGATCGCGATGGTCGCGCCCTTGGCCTTGGCGTCGGCCACATGCGCTTCGACTTTCTCGATGGCGTCCGCATTGATGAGCGGGCCAAGGTCGGCGCCGGGTTCCGTGCCCGGGGCAACCTTCATCTTTTTCACCGCTTCCGTCAGCTTTTCCGCAAAACGATCATAGATGCCGTTCTGGACCAGGATGCGGTTCGCGCACACGCAGGTCTGGCCCACATTACGGTACTTCGAGACGATCGCGCCCTTCACGGCGAGATCGAGATCGGCGTCATCAAACACGATCAGCGGCGCATTGCCGCCGAGTTCCATGCTGACCTTCTTCACCGTATCGGCGGCTTGGCGCATCAGGATCTTGCCGACTTCGGTGGAGCCAGTGAACGACACCTTCCGCACGGCGTCGGACTTCATCATGGTGCCGACAACCGTCGGCGCATCGCCGGTGATGACGTTCAGGACGCCCGCCGGAATCCCGGCGCGTTCGGCGAGATCGGCAAGCGCGAGCGCGCACAGCGGGGTTTCTTCGGATGGCTTGATGATGATGGTGCAGCCGGCGGCGAGCGCGGGACCGGCCTTGCGCGTGATCATCGCGATCGGGAAGTTCCACGGCGTCACGGCGCACACCACGCCCACCGGCTGCTTCATGACGACGATGCGCGCATCGGCGCGGTGCGACGGGATGACGTCGCCATAAGCGCGGCGGCCTTCCTCGGCGAACCAGCGGATGAAATTGGCGCCATAAACCACTTCGCCGGCGGCTTCTGCGAGAGGCTTGCCTTGTTCGGCGGTCATGAGCGCGGCCAGGAAGTCTTTCTCTTCCAGCATCAGCTCGTACCAGCGCATCAGGATGTTGGCGCGCTCCAGCGCCGTCTTCTGCGACCAGGTCTTGAAGGCGTCCGCGGCGGCGACAATCGCTTTCTCGGTCTCGGCGGCACCGCAATCAGGCACCTTGGCGATCTCGGCGCCGGTGGCCGGGTTGGTCACGGTGATCGTCTTGCCGCTGTCCGCGCCGATCCACTTTCCATTCACGTAGCTGAGGGTCTTGGCCGCCTTGAGGTCTGCATCGCGCATGGTTGATGTCCCAGAAAAAGAGGATGCGGCTCTAATGGGGCGGGCAAAGACGAGGCGCAAGGGAGTTATCGTCGCGGCAGCCGTGAGAAACTTTCACGCCCGGCGGCCCGCCGGGACCGTCCCGCCCTGGTTCCACGGGCCGTTCAGTATGGTTCATTATGCACTTTGGTCCAGGTCTGTGACCTTCGTGCATCACCCCGTTTTCGGAGGGTGCTTCAAAAAAAGTCATAAGCATAGAATAGCTAATCTGGAGCCCGCTGCAGCGCAAAATAGATCGATATTTCAATACTTAAGCTAATATGCGCGAAGATCCATCTGCTCAAATTTTGCACTGCATCACGAGAAAAATAGGCAGCATGTTTGAGAAATGTTCAAATCTGTCCCTGGAATAAACTCATTTGCGAACATTGGGTGACAGTCGCAGCATGGGCTATACACGGGACTAAGTTGTATCGCCTGTTACAAGCGGTACTGGGGAAATTACCTGTGCCGGCAACCGCCCGAAGGGGCCGGCGCAATCATCAAAAAATGGAGGGGATCCTGATCACCAAGTCTTCTCGCGGCCGTTTTGGTACGCGCGCCCTGCTTGCCACCGCCACCAGCGCTGTGGCCATGCTCGCATTCTCACAGGCCTTCGCTCAGCAGCAGGCTGCGGCCGCGGCGGACCCGGCGGTCGACGAAATCGTCGTCACCGGCAGCCGCATCGTCCGTGACGGCTACGAAGCCCCGACCCCGACGACCGTGATCGGCGTCGAGCAGCTGCAGCAGCAAGCGGCTCCGAACGTCATCGACTACCTGACGACGCTGCCGACTTTCTCGGGCAATTACACGCCGCAGTCGTCCACGCAGAACATCAGCGCCGGCACCGCCGGCACCAGCTCGGTGAACCTGCGCAACCTCGGCGTTGAACGCACCCTGATCCTGATCAACGGCCAGCGCTCGGTCCCGTCGACCGTCAGCGGCCGCGTGGACGTGAACGCCATCCCGTCGCAGCTGATCCAGCGCACGGACGTCGTCACCGGCGGCGCCTCGGCCGCTTACGGTTCGGACGCGGTGGCCGGCGTCGTCAACTTCGTGCTCGACACCAAGTACACGGGTATCGGCGGCGAAGTGTCGGGCGGCGTCACCGACTACGGCGATAACGCCAACTTCAAGATCTCGCTCACGGCCGGAACGCCGTTCGCGAACGACCGCGGTCATTTCATCATCTCCGGTCAGATGAGCCGTCAGGAAGGTATCCTGTTCGCTGATCGTCCGTGGAACGAACAGGGCTACGGCTTCATGACCAACCCGGCCTACGGCACGGGTGCGGGCCAGAGCACCAGCGTTCCCCAGCGTCTGTTGCTGACCAACGTTGGTCCGGCGCAGGCGACGCGCGGCGGCATCATCGTTTCGGGCCCGCTCAAGGGCATCGCTTTCGGTCCGGGCGGCACGGCGTACAACTACTCCTACGGCGATCTCGTCTCCGGCGGCCTGATGCGCGGTGGCGAATGGAAGGCCCAGGATCTGCACCGCAACCAGTCGATCGAGCCGGAAATGTCCTCGCAGAACATTTTCACGCGCGTGAGCTACGCGCTCGGTGAAAATGTCGAGGTCTATGGTCAGTGGAACTGGTACCACAACAACTTCTTCTCGAACGGCTACGGGATGGAAGACTTCGGCGGCGTGACCGTTCCCGTCACGAACCCGTATCTCGACGCCACCGTGGCCGCGCGTGCTACGGGCCTCGGCCTGACGACCATCACGATCGGTTCCAGCAACTTCGACATGGGGGTCATTGGCCAGTCGAACGAGCGTTGGACCAACCGCCTCGTCGGCGGCCTGAACGGCAACTTCGAAGCCTTCAACACGGATTGGACGTGGGACGCCTACTATCAGATGGGCATCTCGCGTAACTCCGAACGCGCGCTCAATAGCCGTAACGAAGTCCGTTATCGCGCCTCGCTCGATTCTGTTCGCAATGCGAACGGCACCATCGTTTGCCGCTCTTCGCTCACGAACCCGACCGATGGTTGCGTGCCGTACAATCCGTTCGGTGTTGGCGTGAACTCCACCGCGCAGCTCGACTATGTGCTCGATAACGCCTATCGCTATCAGAAGTTCACGCAGGACGTGATGGCGGCCTCGATCCAGGGCGAGCCGTTCGAATCGTGGGCCGGTCCGGTCTCCGTGGCGACCGGCATCGAACACCGTGTTGAAGAGTCGAAAGGCATCAACAGCCTGGCCGATCAGCAGCGCGTTTACTTCGGCGGCAACTATCAGCCGACGTTCGGTAAGTACAAGGTCACCGAAGGCTTCTTCGAAACCATCGTCCCGCTGGCCCGTGGCCAGGCTTGGGCCGAAAGCCTCGACCTGAATGCGGCCATCCGCGCGACCGATTACTCGTCGGCCGGTTATGTCACCACCTGGAAAGCGGGCGCGACCTACACCCCGGTCTCCGACATCACCTTCCGCGTGACGCGTTCGCGCGACATCCGCGCGCCGAACATCGGCGACCTCTACAACGCGGGCACGGTCGTGACGAACAACGTCATCGACACCATCGCGGGCGGCACCTCCTCGGTGCAGTACGTCGGCACCACGCGCGGCAACCCGGTTCTCGTGCCGGAAAAGGCCGACACGACCGGTATCGGCGCCGTATTCCAGCCCACGTTCCTCCAGGGCTTCCAGGCCTCGGTCGACTACTGGAACATCAACGTGAAGGGCGCGATCACCACGATCAATGCGCAGCAGATCGTTGACCTCTGTGCCCAGGGCAACGCGAGCTTCTGCGCCGCCATCAACTCGGGCACGGCCAACCAGGGCCGCCTGATCTCGACCTCGATCGCGAACACCATCTTCATCCAGCCGTTCAACCTCGCGCGTCAGAACGCTCGCGGTATCGACTTTGAAGCTGGTTATGTGTTCCCGCTGGCCTCGATCGCCGAAAGCATGGACGGCAACCTGCGTATCCGTGGTCTCGCGTCGCGTTACCTCAAGAACTACCGCGACACGGGTTTGACCCGTCCGACCGACACCGCCGGTGAAAACAACGGCAGCGGTCCGGCGACTTGGCGTTGGCAGGCTTCGGCGACGTACGATGCCAAGCCGATCACCGCCACGATCACGGCGCGCGGCATCAGCGGCGGCACGTACAACAACGACTTCGTCCAATGCACGACAGGTTGCCCGGTGTCGGTCTCTCCGAACATCACGGTCAACAACAACTGGATCCCGGGCGCGGTCTACTGGGATTTCGCCACCAGCTATCAGATTTTCGCGGCGGAAGAAGGCAACGGCAACGTGGAAGCTTTCTTCAACGTGAAGAACATCACCAACAAGGACGCCGTGATGGTCGGCGGTACGGGTAACTACGCGACCGATACGGTCACGACCAACCCGTCCAACTATGACTCGCACGGCCGTACCTACCGCGTGGGCGTCCGCTTCCGCATGTAATCGCGGTGCGCACGTAAAGACTGAAAAGGGGGGCGGAAACGCCCCCCTTTTTCTTTATAGCCAAGAATTAATAAGCCCCGGCGACGCTCGAAAAAACCAGCGCTGCTGGGCTTTTTTGCGCTCGTTTTAGTTCCTTTCAACATTGGGGTGAAAAGCTTTCATAAGCAAAACGGCCCGTTAGATCGTATATCTGAGGAGCCGGACGGGTCCGGCCGAGGCCGGAAATACGCAGATTTTGCAATGATTTTGCAATGGAACTGGGTATGACGAAGCGGCGAGCGGATGTGGTTCCCCCCAAGTCCAAAGTGGTGGGTCGAACGGTCCGCCGGGTTTTCAGTGTGAGTTTTTTTAGCCGGAGCGCCTGAACGGCGGCCTGGCGGGACGTGAGTGATGAGAGACGACGCAAAGGGTTTCGCGACGACGAAGACGTGCGGCGAGGTGCTGTTGGAGCTGCTCGAGCTCTACGGCATCGATACCGTGTTTGGCATTCCCGGCGTCCATACGGTCGAATTCTATCGCGGCCTCAAGAACACCAAGCTGCGCCATATCACGCCGCGTCACGAGCAGGGGGCCGGCTTCATGGCCGATGGTTATGCCCGCGCGACCGGCAAGCCCGCGGCCTGTTTCATCATCACCGGTCCGGGTCTGACGAATATCGCGACACCGATGGGCCAGGCTTATGCCGATTCCATCCCGATGCTGGTGATCTCGGCGGTCAATTATACGTTTGAACTCGGTAAGGGCGAGGGGCGTCTGCATGAATTGCCGTCGCAGCAGAAGTTGATGTCCGGCCTGACGGCCTTCAGCCACACGCTGCGGCGTCCCCACGATCTTCCCGGCGTTCTCGCGGAGGCGTTCGCGGTGTTCCGCAGCAAACGTCCCCGTCCGGTCCACATCGAGATCCCCCTCGACGTGATCACGGCGGAAGCCGGTCACATCTCGCGTAAGGCGCTGCGCACGCCCGCTCGTCCCAAGGCCAGGGCGGCCAAGATCAACGAAGCGGCGAAATTGCTCAAACAGGCCAAGCGCCCAATGATGGTGCTCGGTGGCGGCGCGCAGGATGCGGGTGCGTCGGCGCGCGAAGTGGCCGAGAAGCTGGGCGCCGTTGTGCTCACCACCGTGAACGGCAAGGGCATCTTGCCGCTCGGGCATCCGCTTTCCATCGGCAGCACCATCAGCGTTCCGATGATTTTGGAAGAAATGGCGCGGGCAGACGTTGTCCTGGCGGTCGGCACGGAGCTTGGCGAAACCGATACGTGGCTGTTCGAGGGCAAGCACCCCCGTTTCGACGGCAAGGTCATCCGTATCGACATCGAAGCCAATCAACTCAGCATCAATGCGTCGCCCGATATCGCCATTCATAGCGATGCCGATCTCGCGCTCACGGCGCTGGCCACGGCGCTCGGGAATCACACGCCCGATGCCGAAGGCCCGGCGCGCGCGCAAGCTTTGCGCGATCTGCTGCAGGCAAGCCTGACGCCGCCGCAGCGGGCTCATCAGAAGGTCATGAACGCGGTCCAGGAAGCTTTGCCGGATGCGATGATCGTCGGTGACTCGACGCAGCCGGTCTACAGCGCCAATCTGTTCTACGAAGCCGAACGCCCGCGTACGTATTTCAACTCCACCACCGGCTACGGCACGCTCGGCTACGCGCTGCCGGCGGCCTTTGGTGCGAAGCTTGCCCAAAAGAATCGCCCTTCGGTGGCCGTCATCGGTGATGGCGGTCTGCAGTTCACTATTTCTGAACTGGCGACGGGGGTGGAACTGGGCTTGCCCGTCGTTGTCCTGGTGTGGAACAACCACGGCTACTTCGAGATCAAGAAATATATGGCTGAGCGCGGTATCCCGCAGATTGGCGTCGATATCTATACGCCCGACTTCCTTGCCATCGCCCGGGGCTTTGGCTGCAACGCGGTGCGCGCCGAGAGCCTTGAACATCTCAAGGCGCAGCTGCAAGCGGCGAACAGCGCAAAAGGACCGACCTTGATCGAGATTGACGAGGCGGCTGCGCTAACCTGGTAGCGCTCCCTTAAGAGGCTTAAAGCATGACCGACAACGCTTTGCTCAAGCGCGACCGTAGCCTTTTCATCGGCGGCGCCTGGCGTGCGTCCGCTGGCGACGAGCGCATCCTCGTCACCGATCCCTCAACCGGCGCGCCCCTCGCAGACCTTGGCGGCGCGAGCGCATCTGACGTCACTGCCGCTGTCACCGCCGCCGTCGACGCCTTTCCCGCGTGGTCCCGCCTCCCGGGCCGCGAGCGTGCGCGCTTCCTGCGCGACATTGCCGACAAGCTCATGGGCCGCCGCGAAGCCATCATCGACCTCCTGATGCGCAACAACGGCAAGCCGCGCCGTGAAGCCGAGATCGACGCTTCGGACGCGGTCGCCACCTTTGCCTACTATGGCGATCTCGCCGAAGCCCTCGATAAGCGTCAGGACACGCGTGTCGCGCTTCCCGATCCCGCCCACGCGGGTAAGACGCGCTATGAGCCGCTGGGACCTGTCGGCATGATCGTGCCGTGGAACTTCCCAATGGTGACAAGCGCCTGGAAGATCGCGCCGGCGCTTGCCGCCGGGTGTACGGTCGTCATCAAGACGGCCTCGTTCACGCCGCTGGCCGAACTGGTCTACGGCGACATCGCCGCCGAAGTCGGTTTGCCGCCCGGCGTTCTCAACATCATCACCGGCGGCGCGGGCGCGGGCGCGGCTTTGACCGCCGACAAGCGCCTTCGCAAACTTTCATTCACGGGCAGTAACGCGGTTGGATCCAAGGTGATGAGCGCGGCCGCGCAGCATGTGATGCCTGTGTCGTTGGAACTGGGCGGGAAGTCACCCATCGTCGTGCTTGAGGACGCGGTGGTGGAAGACGCCGTCGATCTCATCATGGGCGGGATTTTCTTCAACGCCGGCCAGATGTGTTCGGCGACCTCGCGCCTCATCGTTGACCGGAAAATTGCAGGCAAGGTGATGGCGCGCCTCGTGGAAAAGACGCGGGCGATGAAGGTCGATTCCCCATATGTGGACGGTGCGGATATGGGACCGATGACCACCGAAAATCAGTACCGATCCGTCATTAAAACCTTCGAACGCGCGAGGGCCGATGGGTTGAAGTGTCTTGTGGGCGGGCACGCCCTGCAACGCGACGGCTTTTTCGTTGCCCCGACGATCTACGACGACGTGCCGACGGATAACCCTGTGTGGCGCGAGGAGATCTTCGGGCCGGTTCTTGCGGTGCGCCGCTTCGATACTGAACAAGAAGCGATCGCGCTCGCCAACGACACGGAATTTGGGCTGGCCGCGACGGTCGTTGGGGGGGACGCGGCGAAAGCCGAGCGCGTCGCGCGCGAGATCGAAGCCGGACATATCTGGGTGAATACGCCGCAGGTCCCCTATGTCCAGTCCGCTTGGGGTGGCTTCAAGGCCAGCGGCATTGGACGCGAATTGGGTCCGTGGGGGATGGATGCCTTCCTCGGAGTCAAACACATCACTGTTCCCGCAACGAAATAGATCACGGCCGCGAGGCCAGGAGAACGCCATGACGAAATCGAATACAGATCTGTTTGCGCGCCGCCAGGCCGCTGTTCCCAAGGGCGTCGGCAACGCCACCGCCGTGATCGCCGCGCGCGCCGAGAATGCCGAGATCTGGGATGTCGAGGGAAAGCGCTACATCGACTTCGTGGGCGGGATTGGGTCGCTGAACACGGGGCACCGTCATCCGAAGGTGATGAAAGCCGTGCACGACCAGCTTGAAAAGGTCACGCATTCGGCGTTTCAGGTCATGGCCTACGAGCCCTACATCGAACTCGCCGAACGGCTAAACGCGCTCGCGCCCGTCGATGGGCCGGCGAAAACGATTTTCTTCGCCACCGGCGCCGAAGCGACGGAAAACGCGATCAAGATCGCGCGCGTCGCCACTGGCCGCCCCGCGGTCATCGCATTCGCGGGTGGCTTTCATGGCCGCACGCTGCTGGCCTCGGCGATGACGGGCAAAGTCGCGCCCTATAAGAAGCATTTTGGGCCGATGCCCGGCGAGATCTATCACGTACCGTTCCCGGTGGAATCGCGCGGAATCAGCGTACAAAGCTCCCTTGAGGCCATCGACCGCTTATTTTACGCCGATCTCGAGCCCGAGCGCGTCGCGGCGATCATCATCGAACCGGTGCAGGGTGAGGGCGGTTTCAATCCGGCGCCCAAGGAGCTCATGGTGGCGCTGCGCAAGCTGTGCGATCAGCATGGTATCATGCTCATCGCGGACGAGGTGCAATCCGGTTTTGCGCGCACGGGTAAAATGTTCGGGATCGAGCACTCCGGCGTGAAGCCCGACATGATCACCGTGGCGAAGTCCATCTCGGGCGGTTTTCCGCTGTCGGGCGTCATCGGCCGCGCGGCCGTGATGGATGCTTCGCCGCCGGGCGGCCTCGGCGGCACGTTCGGCGGGCCGCCGATCTCCTGCGCGGCGGGCATCGCCGTGCTCGATGTCATCAAGGAAGAAAAGCTGATCGACCGTGCCAACGACATCGGCAAACGCATCCGCGCGAAGCTTGAAGCCTTCGAGAAGCGCAACGATCTGTATCCTATCGCCGCCATTCGCGGTCCGGGCGCGATGATCGGGTTCGACATCGTCAAGGCGCGCGGTGGCAACGAGCCGGATGGTGACGGCACCAAAAAGATCGTCGCCAAGGCACTTGAAGCAGGGCTGGTCCTGCTGACTTGCGGCACCTACGGCAATACGATCCGCATCCTCGTTCCGCTGACGGCCTCAGATGCGCTGATCGACGAGGGCATGGCCCTTATGGAAAAAGCGATGGCCTATCCCGGCTAACTCTCTAGGCCTGGTTCTCGCGAGGCTATTGGGACGGCGTGCAATCACGGTATAGTTGCGCGCCGTCTCACTTTGCAGGACCGGGGTCTCGTGGCGACACTTTCCAACCGTTTCCCGTCAAAGACGCGGGCCGCGCTTGCGGTGCTGCTGCTGATCGTCCATCTGGGCGTAATCCTCACGGGTCTTGTGGGCACATGGCAGCCGACGTTCGCGAATCTCACCGTGCCGGCAATGCCGCAAGCCTTCGGGGATTTTCGCGTGGTGACGGCGGCGCCTCTCAGCGCGGACCAGGGGCTGGACCCTCTCGTCGCCAATCCCAACGATCCTGGTAACCGTCGTCTCAACTATCCTCGCGTCTGGATTTCGATTGGACGCCTTTTTCCCGGTGAGGACGGCAACATCGCCGCGGGATTGATGCTGGCCTGTTTATTCTCCGGCATCGTTGCCTGGCTTGTCGCAACCCAGAAATCCACGTCCGCGTCCGTCGGACTTCTTGCCGCGGCTCTATCCCCAGCGACATGGCTTGCATTGGAACGCGGGAATACCGATTTGCTCATCTTCGGTCTCGTTGCCTTGGGGATTTTGATTCCTTGGCGGTACCGGACACTGCTGCTCGGTCTTGCGACGATCCTTAAAATTTATCCTTTCGTGACGACGGTGGTGAGGGCTATTCGCGAGCGCACGCTCATCAGCTTCGGGATCTTGGTCGCCGTGACCGTCTATCTGATCGCGATCTATCGCGACGTGATGCTGATTTCAGAAACCACCGAGGTCGCGGGTTTTCTTTCGTTCGGCATCAAGTCTGTCACGCTTCTCTTCGCCGGCAGCACCTATCCGTTCACCGCAGGCGTGAATTATGGGCTCTTCGCGGTCGGGACCGTGGCGGCTTTGGTTCTCGGCTTGAAGTTCCCCCAGCGCGACAAGTTATCGGCTTATGACGAGGAGGCCGTGCTGCTTGTCGGAACGATGCTTTTGTTCTGCTTTGTAACGGCCAGCAATTGGGACTACCGGTTGATCTTCACCTTGTTGCTGATCCCGTATTTCCTGCGCCCCGCAACCGGCGGCGAGCGCGTGATCGGGTGGACGGCCGTGGCGATGATCGTCCTTGCCGGCAATTACACGACCCTGATGAATCTTGAGGACCCCGGTGTCCTGCTCAATACTGCGGCGAAGTACCTGCTGTATTGCATTTTGGTCTTTTCCGTTACGAGAGTTATCGTGCAGACGGAAGATGTACAGTTCATGATCGAGAACTGGCGCGCGACGGCTAAATGAGAAAAAGGGAGGTTGACGGTGATTTCAAAAACACGACGTAACGTGGTTGCGGGCGCAATGATTGCCCCGGCCGCGCTTCTTGCCTTGTCGTCGCCTTCGCTGGCGCAGGCGGTGGTGGATAACGGCGATATCGTCAAAGCCGAGCTCGAGAAAGCGGCGGGGCAGGCGGCGGCCGCACGCGCGAGCACGCTGTTGCGCGATCCCGGCTCGCCGGTGCTGGGCAACCCTCAGGGCGACGTCACACTCGTTAAATTCACCGACTATCAGTGCAGCTACTGTAAGGCCGCCGATCCACGTATCGAAAAATTGATCGCGGACGATCCGAAAGTGCGCGTCGTGGTGAAGGAGTTTCCGATTCTGGGGCCGGTCTCCGTGGTTGCCGCCAAAGCGGCGTTGGCCGCTCAAAAGCAGGGTAAGTATGCCGCTTACCACCAGACCATGATGGGCTTTCGCGGCAAGCTGACCGAGGCCGACATCTTCGCCATGGCTGGGAAGGTCGGCCTGAGTGTCGATAAGCTGAAGGCGGATATGGAATCGCCCGAGGTGACCGGGCAGATCATCGCCACCTTCGACCTCGCCCGCGCCCTCAAGATTTCCCTGACGCCGGGCTACATTGTGAATGCCACCGTACTTTCGGGGGTATCGGCGAAGACATCCTCGGCGGCGATCAACTTCCCGCAAGAAATCCTCGCCGCCCGTGCGGCGTCCAAGTCCTGATGTCAGACTGAAGAGCGCGGCGCGATGGGCTGGAATAGCCGCCCCCGTTTTGGCCGATTTTATTGGGTTGAACGGGGGTTATGCGCCGATTTCCATGGCCGCGATGGGCTCCTTTTAACGGCCCGTTAACTAAAATTAACTACACCTGGAATTGCAGGCGCAGGTTGCGCGCCGCCGCGCTGATTCAGCGAAGCGGGTGGTTTTGGGGGTATCGTTCCCGTGCTTTCGTCGGCGTCCATGTCCCTGGCACAGATTGCCGGGCTCGGTCTGAATGATGTGCGCGCGCTGGCGCCGTCGCAGATCGCCGCGCTGTCGCCGGAGCAGGTCGGCGCGTTCTCTGTCAGTCAGATCGCCGAGTTCACCGACGCGCAAATCGCGGCGCTTTCGCAGAAGCAACTGGCGGCCCTCAGCCCCGAGAAGCTTGCGGCGCTTGGCGCGAACCGGGTCACTTTTACGTCGGATCAGATCCAGGTTCTTTTCCGCGCGCAGGTCGAAGCGTCCGACGTCGGCCCCATCGCCGACATGTCGACGCAGCAGATTCGCGGATTGTCCCGTGATGAGATCGCCGCGCTCTCGCCCGAGCAGATCGCAGTCTTGGCCCCGACGCAGATCGCGGCTTTTTCGACAACGCAAATCCAAGTCTTCCGCACGAGTCAGATCGCACTTCTAAACGACGCGCAGATTCAGGCTTTGACACCGGCGCAAGTGACGGCCCTCACGGGCGTGCAAGTCAAGGCCCTGACGGCCGATCAGGTCGAAGTGTTGGACGCAACCCAAGTCGCCGCCCTCGGAGGCGACATCAATGCGTTCTCCGTCACCCAAATCCAGGCGCTGCACGACGTTCAGATTCCGGCCCTGACGGTCACACAAATCAAGACACTGCCTGGCGGATTTTTGGGCGCATTGACCGCGAATCAAGTGGAAAGCTTGAGCGTGGCGCAGCTTTCGGCGATGACCCCCGTTCAGATCAAAGGCCTGACAACCACCGCGCTGAACGCCTTTTCGACCATGCAATTCGCGGCTCTCAGTCCGAGCCTGATCGCCGGTATTTTGCCGGCGCAGATCACAGGTTTGTCCGCCGAGAAGGTTGCATCCCTGACGCCGACGCAGATTCAAGGTCTTACGCTGCCGCAGATCGCCGCGCTTACGCACGAGCAAATCGACGTTCTCACCGAAACTCAAATGGCGAGTTTCTCGGTCGGCCAGATGAAAGGTTTCGCCGTCACGGATGTCGCGGAGCTGAGTGTCACGCAAGTGGCGGCTCTCACCACGACGCAGGTCGCGGCATTGATCCCAGCACAGATCAAAGCCTTGAGCGTGGAACAGTTCGCGGGCCTTTCGCCCTCCCAATTCGGAGCGTTGACGCAGGTCCAAATTTCGGCGTTGACCCCAACCCAAGTCTCAAATTTGACGCCCACGCAGCTGGGCGGCTTGTCGCTCGCCCAGCTTCGCGGATTTACGGCGCAGCAGGTGGCCCTCCTAAGCCCGAACCAGATGGCAGCGCTGACGCCGCAGCGGTTTGCGATGCTCACGCCGGTTCAGCTCAAGGGCCTCGCCACGACGCAAATCGCGGGATTGGGTATCGAGCACATCGCCGCCCTCACGGCCGCGCAGGTGGGCGCGCTCACCGGTCCGCAGTTCAAGGCGTTGACCACGACACAATTGGGCGCATTGGATGGACCGCAAATCCGCGCGCTCACGTCGGTGCAGCTTGGTCAGATGACGGCCGAGCAGGTGCAAGCGCTGTCGGCCGATCAACTGGCCGCGATTGGAACCCTCGTGCGGGGATTCTCGGTCAGCGCCGTTTCATCCCTGAGTTCGACGCAGCTCGACGGCTTCTCAGCGGACCAGATCCGCAACCTGACGGCCGTACAGATCAAAGGTCTCACAGCCGGTCAGATTGCCTCGCTGGACGACACGCAGCTTGGCGCGTTTACCGCGCTTCAGATCGGGAATTTCACGGAATCGCAACTCGCGCCGTTCCTGACGGGAGGTGTGTCGGGTCTGACGTCCGCTCAGATCAAAGGGTTGGGGCCGCTGCAACTGGCCGCGCTTGGCGCACAGCAAATCGATGCCTTGGGCACCACGCAGATTGCGGCGCTGTCCGCACAACAGATGGCGAGCCTAGGTACAAGCGCGATCGCCAGCCTCGATCGCACGCAGATGGCGGCTTTGAGCGCGGCTCAGGTCGTGGCTCTGACCGCGACCCAGATCAAGGCGTTGACCGACGTTCAGGTCGGCGACCTCATGTCCGGGCAGCTCAGCGCGCTGTCCATGGTTCAACTCTCTTATTTCGACGCGGGTAAGATCGCGGCGCTTGATCCGGGACAGCTTGCCAACCTGACGGCGGCGCAATTTCGCGGATTCACCTCCACGCAAGCCGGCGCGCTCAGCGTCAGTCAGGTTCAGGCGCTTGGCACCGGCCAAATCGCGGCGTTGAGCGGTAACGCGCTAGGTGGCCTTAAAGAGACACAAATCGACGCGCTCTCGATCGCCCAGCTCCAGGCTTTGAATGCTGCAGGTGTCGGCGGACTCACATCCACTCAGCTTGGCTATCTTTCCACCGAACAGGTCGCGGCGCTGACAACCTCCCAGGTTCGTGCGCTCAAGCAGACCAGCTTGGCGGCCCTGACGCCGGCTCAGATCAGCGCCTTAAGTTCCGAGCAGTTCGCGGCGCTCGCCCCAGGCAGCATCTCCGCTCTTACGCCGGTACAGGTCGCCGTCCTGGCGTCGGCGCATGCGGACGTGCTCACGCCCGCCCAGTTGTCCGGCCTCACGACGTCGCAGATCGCCGCGCTGCCGCCGAGCATCGTCGCGGCGTTCACGCCCGCGCAGTTGACGGGTTTCACCGCGGCGAACCTCGCTGCGCTGACGGCCAGCCAGGTTGGCGCCCTAACCGGCACGCAAATCGGCTCACTCTCGACCAATCAAGTCGCCGCCTTGACGCCGGGCACGATTGGGAATTTGACCGCTACGCAATTGGCGGCGTTTGCTTCCACGCAATGGAACGCGCTGACACCGTCCGCCGTCGGCGGGCTTTCGGCGGCACAGATCGCCGGGCTGCCGGCAAACGAGATCGCCGATATCCAAAAAATCTCGGGATTCGCGTCGACTCAAATGCGCGCGCTAACCACCGAGCAGGTCGCGGCGCTGACGGCCACCCAGGTGAAGACGCTGAGCCCGGGGTCTATCGAGGCCCTCACGGTCGATCAATTGCGCGGTCTGACCGCGACTCAAATGGCGGTGCTTCCGCCCGCGGCGGCGGGCGGTCTCACCTCCACGCAGGTTGCGGCCCTCAGCGGCGACCAACTCGCCGCGCTCAGCGTTGGCGGCGTGAGCGGTCTTTCGTCCGATGCCATCGCCGCGCTTTCTCCGGCGGCGCTCGCCGGGCTGGCCACGACGCAGATCGGCGCCATTTCCGTGACTGCGGTGGCCGGCCTTTCGACTGTGCAGATCGACGCTCTGACCTCGCAACAGATCGCGGCGCTCAAGCCCAGCCAGTTGGGCGCCCTCAACGCCTCGCAGGTCGGCGCCTTGACCACCGAGGACATCGCACAACTTACTCCGGTTCAGGTGGGTGGCTTCAGCGTGACCTCACTTGCCGCACTGTCGGCGACGCAGTTTGACGCCCTCAAGCCGGCGCAGATCGCCGCCCTGTCGCCGCAGGCCGTGAGCAGCCTGACCACCACACAGGTCCGGGAATTGGAACCCGCGCAGCTCGCGGCATTGTCTCCTGCCCAAGTCGCGGCGATGACGACGTCCCAGATTGCTGCGCTGACACCGGCCGAGTTTGCGTCGCTGGAAGCATCGCGTCTCGCCTCGCTTAACGCCACGCAAATCGGCGCACTTGCGCCGGCACAACTCGTTGCATTGAGCACGACCCAAATCGCGGCTTTCAGCGTCGGGCAAGTGCAGGGGCTGACTTCGACAGGTGTTGCCGCATTGACTCCCGGCCAGCTCGCGGTGCTGACGCCGGCGCAAATTTTCGCAATATCGTCGACCGCCATCGGAGGCTTCAGCGGCACGCAACTCGGCGGTCTCACGCCGGCACAGGTCGCGGCCTTGTCGAACCCGGCGATCGGTGGCTTCTCGAGCGGACAGATCGCAAGCCTTTCGAACGAGCAGATTGGCGCATTGACGGCGAGCCAGATGACCGCGCTGTCGCAAACCGCGGTCACCGGACTCGCGGCGCCGCAACTCGCCGCGCTCAAAACCGCGCAGCTTGCCGCATTGACCCCGGCGCAGATCGGCGCGTTGACGGTGACTCAGATTTCCTCGCTCGCGACGACGCAGATTGCCGCGCTCGCAGTTGGCCAAATCGCCGGCCTCAAAGAAACGGCCATCGCCGCGCTGACGCCGGCGCAAATGGGTGCGCTGAAGCCTGCCCAGATCGGCGGCCTCAATACCACCGTCATCGCCGCGCTGACGCCGGCGCAGATCGCCGCGCTGACCCCGGCCCAATTCGCCGGTCTCAACGCCACGCAGGTCGGCGCGCTTTCGACGACTTTTATTTCCGGGTTGACGCCGCAAGCGTTCGCGGCGCTGTCGGCGACGCAAATTTCGGGTCTTAAACCGACCAGCATCGGTGCACTGAGCGCGACCGTCCTCGCGGCCCTGAACACCACGCAGATCGCGGCCTTGTCGGCGAGCGCGGTTGCGGGCCTCGGCAGTAGCCAAATTTCCGCGTTGAGCACCGGTCAGATCGATGCCCTGACGACTACGCAGATGGCCGCCCTGTCCGCCGATGCGGCTGTCGGCTTGAGCGTGGCGCAACTCGCCAGCCTCGATACGACCGAGATCGGGGCTATGAGCGCGACGGCTGTCGGCGCGCTCAGCGCGACGCAGATCGAATCCTTTGTTACGACCCAGATCGCAGCGCTGACGCCTGGGCATATTGGCGCACTCTCGGTGTCGGGAATCGCGGGGCTGAGCGCCGCCGACATGGCCGCGCTCACAGTCGCCCAGTTGAGCGCCATCAGCGGCACGGCGGCAGGCGGCCTCAACGCCGATCAGATCGGCGCCATCGCCGCTAGCCGCATCAGTGCGCTTTCGACCACCGCGGTCGCCGGCCTTGGCGCCGCCCAGATCGACGCGCTTTCAACGGCTCAGATGAAGGTCCTGACGGCGGCGCAGATGGCCGTGCTCTCGCCAGTCGCGCTGGCGGCGCTCGATGGAACGCAGATCGCCGAAATGACGGCCGCTCAGTTCTCCGGCCTCTCGGCGACGCAAATGAGCGAACTCGCGCCGGAAACCGTGGGTGCCCTAACGACGACACAAATCGCCGCGCTGCGCGCAGACCAGATCGCCGCCTTCAGCCGTCTGCAACTTCGCGCCATGACGACCGGGCAGTTCGATGTTCTCACAACCGCGCAAATTGGCGCGCTTACGACGAGCCAGATCCCGAACCTTCCGGTCACCCAGCTCGCGGAGCTGAGCCCCACGCAGTTTGCAGCCCTCAGCTCCGGTCAGATCGGCGCGTTGACCGCGACGCAGATCCAAAGCCTCGGCACGGCCCAGATCGCCGGGCTCACGGAGCGGCAGCTGAACGGCCTCACGACCACTCAAGTCGCCGCCTTGACGGACACGGCCATCGATGCGCTCACGGCTACGCAAATCGACGCCCTGATTCCCGCGCAGATCGGCGCTTTCACGCCGATACAGATCGCCGGTATGACCCCCGAACAGGTGGCGGCCCTCCAAAGCGCCGTCGCCTAGCCAATAATTTGTTCCTCTCCAGCGGTCTGTTGGCGCTTGAGAGTCTGATGCGACTGATTTATAACTGACTGGTCAGTCATTAATCGAGCCGGCCGATGAGACGCACACGGCGCCCCGAAGCGCGACCCGACGAAATCCTCGATGCCGCGCTGGCGGCTTTTTCCGAACTCGGCTTCGCTGGCGCGCGGATCGAGGATGTCGCCGCGCGCGCGGGTCTCTCTAAGGGTGCGGTCTATCTCTACTTCGAATCCAAAGAAGCCCTGCTCAAGGCCCTCGTGCGGCGGCTGGCGGACCGTGTTGTCGGCGCCGCCGAAAACCTCGCCGCGAGCGATGGCGTCGACGCGGAAAAGACGCTCCGCTCCTTGTTGACCTACATGGCGCTTCAGCTTTCCAACCCGCGGGTTTCGGCGGCACCGCGCATTGTCATTGCCGAAGCGCAGCGCTTTCCCGAGATCGCGTCGTATTATCGCAGCGCGGTCATCGATCGCGCAGAGCGCCTTCTCGCCGGCCTAATCGATCGCGGCGTGGCGCAGGGTGTCTTCCGCGATATCGACCGCGCTGTGGCCCTCAGAGGCTGCGCCGGTCCGATGTTGGTCCACATGCTACTATCGACGGTGTTCAAGGACCCTGGGAATCCGGGGCCTGATCCTGAGATCCTCGCCAATGGGATCGCCGACGTGATTCTCAACGGGCTCAAAGCGAAAGACGGAGCTTCGCCATGAAGCGGATTCTGGCCGCCATATGTGTCGTGGGGCTCGCTGGTTGCGGCGACAACACGCCGACGCTCAACGGTTATGCAGAGGGCGAATTCGTCATGCTCGCCCCCGAAACATCGGGCCGGATCGCGGAGGTGAACGCCGCGGAGGGCGCCTCCGTTCAGGCAGGCGCAGCGCTCTTTCGCCTCGATACAGCGGCTGAGAGCCTGTCGCTTGACGCTGCGCGCGCCCGCGCCGCTGCCGCTACGGCGCGGTTCGATGACGCTGTCGCCGGCGGACGCTCACCGGAGATCGCGGCGGCCCGCGAGCAGCTTGAGCAGGTGAAAGCGGCGCAGGTCCGCGCGCGCGCCGATCGTGCCCGTGCGCAAGAACTCGCCGACACAGGCGTTGTTCCTCGCGCGCGGCTCGACGAGGCCGTCGCCGCCGCCGAAATGGCCGACGCCAAGGTCTCTGAAGCGCGCCAACGCGTGACGCTCGCCGAACTTCCGGCGCGTGAGAATCAGATCAAGGCCTTAGCCGCGAGCGCCGAAGAGGCCGAGCAACAAGTCAAGATGGCGGAGGACGTCCTGCGCCGCCGTACGGTACACGCGCCGGCGACCGGCCGTGTTGAGCGCATCCTCCGTTACGCCGGTGACGTGGCGGGACCGACAGTACCGGCCATGCGCTTTCTTCCCGATGGCCGTGTGATCGCGGTGCTTTACATCCCCGAGCCCGTTTTATCGCAAATTCCGACCGGGACGCGTGTCGACGTCGCGTGCGACGGCTGTCCCGCCGATATGACGGCGGAAATCATCTCCGTTGGCGACGAGACTGAATTCACACCGCCCATCATCTATTCCGACGCCGAACGGACACGATTGGTTTACCGCGCCAAAGCCCGCTTCACCGGCTTCGCGCCGCCGCCGGGGACACCGCTGCGGGCCGAAGTCCAGCGGAACGAGGCGCGCCGTGGCAACTGAGAACGTCATCGACGTTCACGGCTTGACGAAGATGTTCGGCGACAAACGCGTCGTCGATGATTTCTCCATTCAAGTGCCCAAGGGTGCCATTTACGGATTCCTCGGACCGAACGGTTCGGGCAAGACGACGACCATCCGTATGCTCTGTGGGCTGCTCAGTCCCGATAGTGGTGGGGGCACCGCGCTGGGCTACGACATCATTGCGGAAAGCCGCGCCATCAAGATGCGCGTGGGCTACATGACACAGCGCTTTTCCCTCTACGAGGACATGACCGCGCGCGAAAACCTCACTTTCGTCGCCCGGCTGCATGATCTTCCGGACGTTCGCGGCGTCGTTGATGCCGCGCTTGAGGAATACGAGATGACCCCGCGCGCCGATCAGCTCGCCGGCCAGATGTCGGGGGGCTGGAAGCAGCGCCTTGCCCTGGCCGCGGCGTCGCTGCATGAACCTCAGCTCCTTCTGCTTGATGAACCGACGGCCGGCGTGGACCCCAAGGCGCGGCGCGATTTCTGGGAAAGGATCAGAGGCCGTGCCGACAAGGGAGTCTCGGTCCTCGTGTCGACGCATTACATGGATGAAGCTGTGCAGTGCGATTACATCGCCTTCATGGCCTATGGCCGCAAGCTGATCGATGCGGCTGCGGCGGACATCGCGCAAGAAGTGAAACTCAATACGTGGCGCATTGAGGGCCGAGACCTGCACGAGCTTTATCAGCGTTTGAAGAAAACACCGGGGGTTGAGCAGGTGGCACGCTTTGGCTCCGCGCTGCATGTGAGCGGGCGCGATAAAGAAGCGCTCGACCGCGCTGTCGCGCCTTTGCGTGGCCAGGCGGGCTTCGAGGTGGTGCCGGCGAAGACGGGCCTCGAGGAAGCCTTCATCTATTTGATGGGCGGCGCGGAGGATAACTTCAAATGAACGCCGACCGGTTCTCCTTCGCGCGCGTGAAAGCGGTGCTGGCCAAGGAATTCGTTCAGATGCGCCGCGACCGGCTCACCTTCGCCATGATGGTCGGAATCCCCATCATGCAACTCCTCCTGTTTGGCTACGCCATCAACACCGATCCGCGCCATTTGCCCACACTGGTGGAGATGGGGGATGCCGGACCGGCCAGCCGCGCGATCATTCATGCGATGGAGAATTCGCTCTACTTTGACATCGAGGGTACCACAACCCGCGCCGAGGGAGAGGCGTCCCTCAAGAACGGCGATGCCGTTTTCGTGCTTACCATTCCGCCGAACTTCGAGCGCGATTTTGCGCGCGGCGATCAGCCGCAGCTTCTACTCGATACGGATGCGTCGGACCCTGTCGCGGCAGGGGCGGGAGCCGGCGCCATTCAGCAGATCGTGCAGCAGGCGCTCAAACCCTATAGCCCGCCGCACGCGCCACCGGTCGAGACCGTCGTTCATCGGCGTTACAACGCCGCCAGCCGCACCGCGGTGAATATCGTGCCGGGTCTGCTCGGCGTGATTCTCACTATGACTATGGTGATGATGACGGCTATCGCCATCACGCGTGAAACCGAACGCGGTACACTCGAGACATTGCTTGCGACGCCGGCGCGTCCGCTTGAAGTCATGGTGGGTAAAATCACCCCCTACATCGTCGTGGGATTCATCCAGGTGAGCGTCATGCTCCTGGGCGCGCATCTTCTGTTCAACGTGCCGTTCGCGGGCAATCCGCTGGCTTTCCTGGTGGCCGTTTCTCTTTTCATCCTAGTCAATCTCTCTATCGGCTTTTTCTTCTCGACCATCGCCCGGTCCCAGATGCAGGCGATGCAAATGACCTTTTTCATGTTTCTGCCCTCGATTCTCCTCTCGGGCTTCATGTTTCCCTTCTACGCCATGCCGGGCTGGGCGCAGGTCCTTGGTCAGGTTTTACCCAACACGCATTTCCTGCGCGCCATTCGCGGCGTGATGCTGAAAGGGGGTGGATTCACAGACATTTGGATGAACCTGTTGCCACTCGCAATCATCCTTGTCGTCGTGGCGGCGCTGGCGCTGAAACGCTATAGACGCACGCTCGATTAGCGCTTTATTAAACATGCAACCGCACGGTCGTATGGCGCGTATATGAAGGAATTCGCGCGCGAGTCGTGATTGGCGGAAAGTGGTTCCGGTTTTGCGTCCGATCGCGGCCAATTTTATGGAAAGACGTTTTATCCGCGGGATCAAACGTTGGGGGCGCTTTCAGAATGAAAGCAATTCGGCTTCTTCTCACGCTTGTCGTCTGTCTTTGGACAACGGCGGCAGCCGCAGACAATATCACCGTTTATAGCGCCGGCAGCGTTGTCATTGGACAAACGCGTCAGTTGACCGCTTACGTTCCGCTTTCACCCGCGACCGTCGTCTGGAGCGTTAACGGGATTTCGGGTGGTGACGGCACCGTCGGCACTGTTTCCTCGACGGGCCTCTATCTGGCGCCGTCCGTTCCACCCGCGGAAGGACAGGTCAGTGTCCGCGCCACCAGTACCGCCTATCCAGAGAAGTACAACGCCGTCACGCTAAAGATTACTTATCCGGCGGTACAACTTTGGAGCATCTCGCCGTCGTCTGGCCCTGCCGGCGCTTTCACGATCTCGCTCAACGGATCGAACTTCACGCCCGATTCCATCGTCCAGGTGGGCGATGTCGCTCTCAACACGAATTATGTCTCGCCGACGACGATCCGCGCCACTGGTACGACGACCGCAAGCCAAGCCGGCAAGAAATTCGGTGTAAAGGTCATTCGCCCCGGTCTTGGCGGTACGACGAGTAGCAGCGTCACTTACACCGTTGCGGCGGGGTCGAACGCGACGCCCACACCCGAACCCACGGCTCCCCCCGCGCCGACACCCGGGCCGGCTATAGCGGTTAGCCTGTCGCCCAACGGATCGACCATCGCGCCATTCGCGACGCGGCAATTCACGGCGACCGTCACCGGCACGGCCAACATTTCCGTCGTCTACAGCGTGAACAATGTCATTGGCGGTAATGCCGACGTTGGCACGATCTCGCCAAACGGCCTTTATACGGCGCCCGCCGCCGGGGACACGGCGCGGACCTTCACGATCCGCGCCGCAAGTGCCGTAAACCCCAACGCCGCGGCCTCCGCAACCATCACCGTCGCCGGCCCGCCTGAGGCGGGGACAGGGCAAGGCACCGCGAACCTCGCCGCCGCGCGCCTGCTCGAGCAGGCTACCTTCGGCCCGACGGTCGCCAGCATTGCACGCGTCCGTGAGGTGGGAGTTGATGCTTGGCTCAACGAACAGTTCGCGGCGGCCGAAACGCCGGTTGTCCTGCCCGAAGGCAACAACAACAGTGTGGTGCGTTCGCAATATATCAGTCGTCTGAGCATGGCCGAGGACCAGCTCCGTCAGCGCGTCGCCTACGCGCTTGGGCAGATCGTCGTCATTTCGATGAACAAGAATATCTATCCCAATGAAATCGTGCCTTACCTGCAGATCCTGTCGCGCAACGCGTTCGGCAACTACCGCACGCTGCTGGGCGAGATCTCCACCAGTGCGCAGATGGGCAAGTACCTCGACATCGCCAATAGCAACCGCCCCGCGAACGGCGCCGGCGCCAACGAGAACTATCCGCGTGAGTTGCTGCAGCTGTTCTCCATCGGTCTATGGGAACTCAATCCGGACGGCACGCAACGCCTGGATGCGAACCAGCAGCCGATTCCGACGTATGACCAGACGACGGTCCAGCAGATCGCACTGGCCCTCACGGGCTGGACGTACGCGGGGCCGCGCAACAATAATTGGGAAGACTTCTCCGGCCCCATGCAGCCGAAGGACGTCAATCACGACATGCGCGCCAAGTCTTTCCTCGGTTGTTCGCTGCCGGCGAACCAGACGGCCGTGGCCGACATGGATGCGACGCTCGACTGCGTCGTCCGTCATCCCAATATCGCGCCGTTTATTTCCACGCGCCTGATCCGCAGCCTGGTGACGAGTAATCCGTCGCCGGCCTATATCGGCCGCGTCAGCGCGGTGTTCAACAATAACGGCTCCGGTGTGAAAGGCGACCTACGCGCGGTGGTGCGGGCGATCTTGACCGATCCTGAGGCTCGTAGCGATGCGGCGGTGTCCACCTCCGGCCGTTTGCGCGATCCTACGCTTCATCTGATCGCGCTGGTGCGGGCCCTTGGCGGACGCATCAACCCGGGCAATCAGCTCTCCTGGGAGATGTCGCAAGTCTCGCAGATGCCGCTCACGCCGCCCTCTGTCTTCGGCTTTTACGCCCCGACGTACCGTGTGCCAAATGCGGGCGGTGCTTTCGGACCGGAGTTCCAAATCTACTCACCGACGGAGGCCGTACTCCGCGGCAATCTCTTCTGGCGCGTGATCACCAATCCGGGCGGCGACTTCACCGTCGATATGACGCCCTTCACGACCGCGTCGAATGCGGTTGAACTCATTGATCGTATCGATCAGGCGTTGATGTACGGGCGCATGCCTCAGGCCATGCGCCAGAGCCTCGCCAATGTGATGGCCGCGCAAAGTACACCGATGGAGCGCATGCAGATCGCGCTGTATCTGACAGCGGTCTCGGGCCTCTATGCCGTGCAGTACTAGGAGCGCGCCATGACCCATAACCTTTCCCGCCGCGCCTTGGCCCGCATCTTCACCGGCGCCGCTTCCGCCGCCGCGATGAGCCGTCTCGGTGGCATGAATGCGCGGGCGCAGTCGACCCCCGACTATAAAGCGCTCGTATGCATTTTTCTGTTTGGCGGCAACGACAGCCACAACATGGTCGTCCCGCAGGAAACCGCGCACTACAATTCCTACCGCACCATCCGGCGTAATCTTGGCCTGCCCGACGGTAATGCCACGCTTTTGCCGATTCTTGCGCGAACAGGCAGCGTCCCTTACGCCTTCAATAGTGGCCTCCAGGCGATCCATCCGTTGTGGGCGACAGGTCAGCTCGCGGTCGTTGCCAACGTGGGTATGCTTGCCGCGCCGACAACCCGAGGCGCCTATATCAATCGATCCGTTCCGCTCCCGACGAACCTGTTCTCGCACGCCGATCAGGTGATCGAGAAACAAGCCGGCGATCCGAATGGGTCCGGCGCGGGCGGGAGTGGATGAGCGGGACGCATTGCCGACTCCGTCGCCGGACTCAATGGCACGTCGCGCTCCCCCGCCGCAAAGCGGGCGAGCGCCGCCCA
>JAIUPE010000041.1 GCA_020160875.1 Pseudomonadota bacterium | reverse complement strand
GAAACCGCAAACGTGATCGCCCGCCAGGTGAAGGGCTCCATCCCGGCCGGCGCGACGGCCGAAAACGTCGTGATCGCCTACGAACCCGTCTGGGCCATCGGCACCGGGAAAACGGCAACCATCGCCGATATCGTGGCGGTTCATGCACAGATCAAAGACCTGTTCGCGTCCGGCCATGGCGGCGCAAACGGCCTTAAGATCCTCTATGGCGGCTCGGTGAAAGCCGCGAATGCCAAGGAAATCCTGGCTGCCGCGAACGTGCGGGGGGCCCTCGTCGGCGGCGCCAGCCTGGACGCCGCTGAGTTCTGGCGGATCATTGAAAGCTGCCCGCGATAGATGAGCGGATTTAGGCTCATTTAGCTAAAGCGGGAGGGGCCGCCCCGTACGCAGAAGAATGCGCCTTGTGGGCCGTTGGGCGGCCACGGCCGTATTGTTTCGGCTGGCCTAACTCGGGTATAATCATCCCTGGGTAGGGTCGTCGGGCGCTTGTCGTTAGGCGGCCTTTTGATTGGAATGCGAGTGACACCCGCGCACTGAAATCAGCGGAGATGCGGCGCATGAAAAAAAAACAGCAGACGACTAATCTTCGCCGGCAAGATCTTCAGCGGTTCATCGCCGCGCGCAAGATCAAGGTGGCCCGTTGGGCCAAGGAAGCCGGGATTTCGGAAGGCACGATCAGGAACTTCCTGACCAAGCGCTCCGAGACTTTGACGCAGGCGACCGTGGATGCGTTGGCGGCGGCCATGGGCATCGCGACATCGGTGATCTTTCCTTCCGTTGAAAAGGCGGAGAAGGGGCGTTCGCCGAACCTGACCTTCATGGCGAAAAGCCAAGCCGATTTCGGCGCGAAGGACCTGCCGGTCGCCGCAACCGTGAAAATTTCGGGCGGCATGCGGATCGACCGTGCGCGTGTGTCCAAATTGACCGAGCGGCCGGTCTATCTACGCAAGATCATGACGGCCTACGCTTTAAGTATCCATGACGAGACCATGTCACCGGCCTTCGAAGGAGGGTGGTTGGTTTATGTCGATCCAACCGAGACGGCCAAGGTCGGGGACAACGTCGTTGCCGAGATGACAGACGGGCGCGCCGTGATCCGTCGGTTGGTGAAGAAGTCCAAGACCGGGGTGACCCTGCGCCAGTTCAATCCCAAGAAGGATACGCAGGTGAAGGCCGACAAGCTTGCCTCTCTGCATTGCATCGCCGGAGTTCGCTACCGCCGGTAGGCGTTAACTATTTGAAATTTAATTACAATCGTTGCGAACGCTGGCTTTTCCGGCCCAGCGCTCCTATCTGAAACGCGACTAGCTATTGGCGGTCGAACAGATTACAAGACGCCTGCTTTTGTTTCCCGAGGTTTCATGACCACCGTCGTTCTTGCGCTCCATCTGCTTGTCACCGCCGTTCTGATCTTCCTTATTCTTCTGCAGAAGACCGAGGGAAATGCAGCCGGCGGCGGCTTTGGCGGCGGCGTGTCCCTGAGTGCCATGATGCAGCCGCGCTCGCGTCCAAACGCGCTGACGCGCGCGACCTCGATCCTTGCCCTGACCTTCTTCGCCACCAGCATCACGCTGGCGCTTCTGGCTCGTAATCATAGGGCGCCGGCTTCGATCATGGCCCCGGCCGCGGCCACCGGCGGCGTGGCCGTGCCGAAGGTGAGCGATAGCGTCATGGAAACGCCCGCGGCCCCGGCGGCGGATGTGCCGGCTGACGCCGCGCCCGCCGTTCCAGCCGTGCCGTCGGTTCCGAAATAGTCTCGGGGCGGTGCGAGGAACGTCTCTCACCGCTTCATCCACAACTTTCTTCTTCGAATGAGCGCGCGGCGCTTGTCGCGCGCGCAACATGAGTTACATTAACCGCCCATGACGCGTTTTATTTTTATCACCGGCGGCGTGGTCTCCTCTCTTGGTAAAGGTCTCTGCTCAGCATCCCTCGGGGCGCTGCTGCAAGCGCGCGGCTATAAGGTCCGCCTGCGCAAGCTCGACCCGTACCTGAACGTCGATCCCGGCACCATGAGCCCGTATCAGCATGGGGAAGTCTACGTGACCGACGACGGCGCGGAGACCGACCTCGATCTGGGTCACTATGAACGCTTCACGGGCGTGGCCTCGCGCCAGTCCGACAGCGTGACCACGGGGCGCATCTACTCGAATGTGATCGCGAAAGAGCGCCGCGGCGATTACCTGGGCGGGACGGTGCAGGTCATTCCGCACGTCACCGACGCCATCAAGGAGTTCATTCAGTCCGACATCCAGGACGAAGACTTCATCCTGTGTGAAATCGGCGGCACGGTTGGGGATATCGAGAGCCTGCCGTTCCTGGAAGCCATCCGTCAGTTAGGCAATGAACTCGGGCATGAACGCACCCTGTACATGCATCTGACGTTGATCCCGTTCATCTCGGCGGCGGGCGAGCTGAAGACCAAGCCAACTCAGCACTCCGTGAAGGAGTTGCTCGGCCTGGGGATTCAGCCCGACATCCTGATGTGCCGCATCGACCGGCCGTTGCCGGCGTCGGACCGGCGCAAGATCGCGCTGTTCTGCAATGTGCATGAAGAAAAAGTGATTCCGGCGCTGGACGTCGACACCATCTATCAGGTGCCGATCTCCTATCACGACGAAGGTCTCGACCGCGAAGTGCTCAAGCACTTCAAGCTGCCGGTGGACAAGGAGCCGGACCTCCAGCGCTGGTACGATATTGTGGAACGCGTGCGCCGTCCGGAAGGCGAAGTCACCATCGCCATCGTCGGCAAATACATCCAGTTGAAGGACGCGTACAAGTCGCTGTCCGAAGCGCTCGAGCACGGCGGCATCGCCAACAACGTGCATGTGAAACTCGACTGGATCGATTCAGAGATCTTCGAGCGCGAAGACGCGGTCAATTACTTGGAACATGTCGACGGGATTCTCGTGCCGGGCGGGTTTGGCGAACGCGGCGCGGAAGGAAAGATCCAGGCCGCGAAGTTCGCGCGCGAACGCAAGGTGCCGTACTTCGGCATCTGTTTCGGCATGCAGATGGCGGTGATCGAAGCGGCCCGCAACATCGTCGGCCTCGAGGGGGCGAGTTCGACCGAATTCGGCGAAGCCAAGCACCCGGTCGTCGGCTTGATGACGGAATGGGTCAAGGGCAACGAGGTGCAGAAGCGCACCGCGCGCGGCGATAAGGGGGGCACGATGCGTCTGGGGGCCTATCCATGCGCCCTGAAGCCGGGCACCCGGGTGGAGGAGATCTACCAGTCGCGCGCCATCGAGGAGCGCCACCGCCACCGTTACGAAGTGAATATTAACTATAAAAAACAGTTGGAAGGCGCGGGTTTGACCTTCTGCGGCATGTCCCCCGACGGGGTGCTGCCCGAGATGGTGGAATATCCGGAACACCCCTGGTTTATTGGCGTTCAGTTCCATCCTGAGTTAAAGTCGAAGCCGCACGATCCGCACCCGTTGTTCACGTCCTTCGTGGAAGCGGCCGTGCGGCAAAGCCGACTGGTTTAAACCTCAGGGCAAAAAGGTGGCCACCCGGATGAGAAAGCTCTTCGCAAAGGCCACGGTCCTCTCTCTCCTGATGTCGGCGACAGCCGCGCAAGCCGCGCCGCTGGACGATGCCTATTTCGCGCTACGCAGCGGCGACTACGACCGCGCGCTGACCCTGGTGATGCCGTACGCCGAAAACGGCGTGCCGTTCGCGCAGTATGTCGTCGGTTCGATCATGGACGGGGGCTTCGGCAGCCCTCAGCACATGCCTGAAGAAGCGGTGAAGTGGTACAAGCGCGCCGCCGAAAAGGGGCATCCCGAAGCACAAACCGCGCTTGCGCGCTGCTATGAGCAGGCGCACGGCATCGGTCAGGATTACACGGAGGCGCGCCGCTGGTACGCCGCCGCCACGGAGCAGGATATCCGGGAAGCCAGCTACGGCCTCGCGGTGCTGCATTCGCGCGGCCTGGGCGGGCCGAAGGACGAGGGCACCGCTGTCACGCTTTCGCGCCGCGCCGCCGAGCAAGGTCACCTGGGCGCGCAAGTGTTCCTCGCCAATCTTCTGTCCACCGCCGACGATATCCCACATGACAATGTCGAAGCGGTGAAGTGGTTCCGCGAAGCGGCCGAGAGCGGCCATCCGGAAGGCCAGCTCGGTCTTGGCGTCGCATACCGTGACGGCAGCGGCGTCGAAGCCGACATCGTGATCTCCTACGTATGGTTCCAGATCGCGCTCAAGAACCGCCAGCTCGACGCCGTCGATCCTAGTGCGCGTGGCGCCCTGGCGGCGGACATCGAACGCATCGGCGCGAGTTTTCCCGCGCAAGTGCGCAGCCGCGCCGACGATATCGTCACGAAGTGGGTGGCGAAGCGCGGTTAGATATTGCGTTGGATCGGGGACCTAAGCGCAGCGGTAGGTGTCGACCCCGCGTATCCGGTGGCGCCTGAGGAAGAGAGCCATGCCAAGGCGCGGCGCGATCGCCGCCATCGTAAGCTCACGCCTATAAGATCAGTCATAAAAGCCGCGCAGCTTATGAGTGCCGGCCCGCCGTAGTTTAAAACGCCGGCGGTCACGTACACGCTTGTATCGTCAGGCGAGCGTGAAGGCTCGAGAGTCTCGCGAAAGATGGGGCGGGGTTCGCCCGTGCGCGGGACCGACTGCGACCGTCAGGTCCTCGCGTCATGTGTGCGACGCCACTTTCACATCCGTCTTCACCGAATTGCTGATGAAGCAGACCTTGTGGGTCGCGTAGTGGAGTTCCTCTTCCTCAGCCGGTGTCGGGCGTTTGTCGCCTGTATAGGTGATCTGCGGATTGAGGATCACTTCCGAGACCCACATGGCGCCTTCCGCATTCTTGGCCATGTGGCCGACGGCTTCGTCGCGGTAATGCTCGACTGCGAAGCCTTTCCGGCGGGCGAGATCAAGGAAGGTGAGCATGTGGCAACTCGAAAGAGAGGCGATGAAGCCTTCCTCCGGATCGACACCGGCCGGGTTCGAGAGCGGGACGGGGACGACCGAAGGCGAGGCGGAGGCAAGCACGCGCGCGCCGCCATCGAAACTCCAAGTGTGTTCGCGCGAATAACGGCCCTTGAGGAACTCGGGACTGGGTTTCGCCCACTCGACAATCGCTTTGTGCTCGGACATGGGGGTTCCTTTCGGTCACGTAATTCGATGGACGGGAGGCCGGAGTATAACTATCCGGACGGCAACCATGCCCCTAGGCATGGCGGCCTTGCAACTTCCGCACTATATTCCGGACCCATGAGCACAAAATCAGTCCCCAAATCCGTCAAAGTCGGTCACATCACCATCGCCAACGACCGTCCCGTCACGATCATCGCGGGACCCTGTCAGATGGAAAGCCGCGCCCACGCCCTCGAAGTCGCCTCCGCCCTGAAGGAGATCGCCGCCAAGGTGGGCCTGGGGCTGATCTACAAAAGCTCCTTCGACAAAGCCAACCGGACGAGCGTGTCCGGCAAGCGCGGCATCGGCCTCAAGGAGTCGCTGCCGGTGTTCGCGGAAATCCGCGAGACCCTCGGCCTGCCGACCCTTACGGACATCCATGAGATCGACCAGTGCGAGCCCGTGGCCGAAGCGGTCGATGTGCTTCAGATCCCCGCGTTCCTGTGCCGCCAAACCGATCTTCTGGTCGCGGCCGGGAAGACCAAGGCGGTCATCAATGTGAAGAAGGGCCAGTTCCTCGCGCCGTGGGACATGGCCAATGTCGTGAAGAAGGTGGAGTCCACAGGCAACGAACGCATCCTCGTCACCGAGCGCGGCGTGTCTTTCGGTTACAACACGCTGGTGACCGATATGCGCAGCCTGCCGATCATGGCCAAGACGGGTTATCCCGTCGTGATGGATGCGACCCATGCCGTGCAGCAGCCGGGCGGGCAGGGCACCAGCTCCGGCGGTGACCGCGCGTTCGCGCCGGTGATCGCGCGCGCCGCCGTGTCCGTTGGTGTCGCGGCTGTGTTCATGGAAACCCATCCCGATCCGGATTGTGCGCCGTCGGACGGCCCCAACATGATCCACTTGAAGGACATGGCCGGGATCCTCGCGACCCTGAAGGCATTTGACCAAGTGGCGAAAGCCAATCCGGTCGTCCTCTAACGCTGTTGCACGAGATCATGTCCGACCTTCCCCAACGCCCTGAACGCCAACGTCTGCGCCCGCTGCCCGCGCTGATCTTTGCCTCGCGCTGGCTGCAGCTGCCTTTGTATCTGGGGCTGATTATCGCTCAGGGCGTCTATGTGCTCTTGTTCCTGAAGGAGCTGTGGCACCTCGTCACGCATTCGCTGACGTTCGGCGAGCAACAGATCATGTTGATCGTGCTCGGTCTCATCGACGTGGTGATGATCTCGAATCTGCTGATCATGGTGATCGTGGGCGGCTACGAGACGTTCGTCTCGCGCTTGCGTTTGGGTGGTCACCCCGACCAGCCCGAGTGGCTCGATCAGGTCAATGCCAGCGTCCTCAAGATCAAATTGGCGATGGCGATCATCGGGATCTCTTCCATCCATCTGCTGCGCACCTTCATCGAGGCCGGCGGCTTGGGGAGCCCGAGCGCCACGTTCACCGAAACCGGCGTGATGTGGCAGACCATCATCCACTGCGTCTTCATCCTGTCCGCCGTGGGCATCGCTTACGTCGAGCGCCTGTCGCACGGCTCGGGCGACGGCCACTAGGACGGTCATGGCGGGGACCTTCGCCGACAACAGTGCGCAGGGCCGCTTCGAACTGACCGAGGATGGCCACATGGCGTTCGCGAATTACAGCATCGCCGATGGCCGGATGCTGATCCCTTACGTCGAGGCGGCCATGGCCCTGCGCGGCACCGGCGCCGCCAGCCGGCTGATGGCGCATGTGGCCGGCGAGGCGCGGGCCCGCCAGCTCAAAGTCGTGCCCCTCTGCGGCTATGCCAGCTCCTGGTTCCGCCGCCATCCCGACCAGCGGGACCTGCTCGATTAGGCCTGCTTGACCTCGCGGCGCTTTTCCCGCATCAACCGGCCATCTTTCGCTGAAGAGGAGCCGTCATGAGCGCCATTGTCGAGATCGTCGGCCGCGAGATCCTGGATTCGCGCGGAAACCCCACCGTCGAGGTGGATGTGACCCTTGAAAGCGGTGCTTTCGGGCGTGCCGCGGTCCCCTCGGGCGCCTCGACCGGCGCCCACGAAGCCGCCGAATTGCGAGACGGCGACAAGTCCCGTTACCTGGGCAAGGGCGTCCGCAAGGCGGTCGAAGCCGTGAACGGCGAGTTGTTCGCCGCCATCGGCGGGCTGGACGCGAACGACCAGGTGAAGATCGACCAGACCATGATCGGCCTGGACGGCACTCCCAACAAGAAGCGCCTGGGCGCCAACGCCATCCTCGGCGTGTCGCTGGCGGTCGCGAAGGCGGCCGCCATCGAGGCGGGCCTGCCGCTGTACCGCTACATCGGCGGCGCCGCCGCGCATGTGCTGCCGGTGCCGATGATGAACATCGTCAATGGCGGCGCTCATGCCGATAATCCGATCGACATCCAAGAGTTCATGATCATGCCGGTGAGCGCGCCCACGGAGGCCGACGCCATCCGCATGGGGGCGGAGGTCTTTCACGCCCTGAAGAAGCAGCTGAAGGACGCCGGCCATAATACGAACGTGGGCGACGAGGGCGGCTTCGCGCCGAACCTCGCAAGCGCCGACGCCGCGCTGGCGTTCATCATGAAGGCCATCGAAGCGGCCGGATACAAGCCGGGCAGCGACATCGTGCTCGCGCTCGATTCCGCTTCAACCGAATTCTTCAAGAACGGCAAGTATGTCATGGAAGGCGAAGGTAAAACCCTCGACGCCGCCGGCATGGTGAAGTTCTACGAAGACCTCGTGAGTCGCTATCCGATCGTGTCCATCGAAGACGGCATGGCGGAGGACGATTTCGAAGGCTGGGCGGCGCTGACCAAAGCGATTGGCGGCAAATGTCAGCTCGTGGGCGACGACCTGTTCGTCACCAACCCGAAGCGCCTGTCGGACGGTATCGACAAGGGCCTCGCCAACTCGATCCTGGTGAAGGTGAACCAGATCGGCACGCTGACCGAAACGCTCCAAGCCGTCGAGATGGCGCACAAGGCCGGCTACACCGCCGTGCTGTCGCACCGCTCGGGCGAAACCGAAGACTCAACCATCGCCGACATCGCCGTGGCGACAAACTGCGGTCAGATCAAGACCGGCTCGCTGTCGCGCTCGGACCGCCTGGCCAAGTACAACCAACTCATCCGTATCGAAGGTGAGTTGGGTCCCGCCGCCGTTTACGGCGGTCTTGCGTTTAAAAAGAAGCGCGGGATTAAGGGCTAGTTCCGCGCCCGCTTGAGTGCCAGCGTGAGTGTGACTCGAATCATTTTCACGCGCTGAATGTGAGTCCCGCGCGCACGCCGTGTGAGTCAAATTTGCCACATTGACCCGGCGAATCGCGCGTGATTCTCTATGCGTATGATCACGCGCAAGGACAACATTCGCTCGAAGGCTCGTCAGGTGTTTGGCCCGCTCGCCGGCATCGCGTTGATCACTTACTTCGGCTATCACGCCGTTCAGGGCGACCGAGGTCTCATCGCGTGGTGGAACCTGCGCTACGAGATCGAGAAGGCGGACTACGAACTGGCGGCCGTCACCGCCGAGAAACAGAAGATCGAGCATCGCGTCAGCTTGCTGCGTCCGGAAAGCCTGGATCGCGACATGCTCGAAGAGCGCGCCCGCGCCATGCTGGGCGTCGTCGGCAAGGACGATTTGATCGTCCCCGATCCTGCCGCGTCCTCTCAAGCCCCGTAACAATTAGATAGCTTGATATTTTATCATTGCCCGCGATTCGGGCATTTTAATAGCAAGCAATTTAAATCGATCCGATGCGGCGAAACAAAATTGTTTCGCCGCTGCCGCGTCTGTAACTAAATGTCTGCCGCATTGCGAAAGATGCGGGATAACAAGCACTTATCGATCTTTGCGGTTGGCCGTGCACTGCACACGCTGGCAGACTCCGCGCCTTCGACGGGATTGATTCAACGGGAGAGAGTTTGATGGCCATAAAGAAGCCGGCGCCCAAAGGCGCCACCGAAAAACCCACGGCAGAGATGCTGATGAGTTTTTATAGGGAGATGCTTCTCATCCGCCGGTTCGAGGAACGCGCCGGCCAGCTGTACGGCATGGGGCTCATCGGCGGCTTCTGCCACCTCTACATCGGTCAGGAAGCCGTCGTCGTCGGCCTCCAGTCCTGCTGCAAGCCGGGCGATTCCATCATCACCAGCTACCGCGATCACGGCCACATGCTGGCCTGCGGCATGGACCCGAAGGGCGTTATGGCCGAGCTGACCGGGCGCAAGGACGGATACTCCAAAGGCAAGGGCGGCTCGATGCACATGTTCAGTCGCGAGAAGGGTTTCTACGGCGGCCACGGCATCGTCGCGGCGCAGGTCCCCATCGGTGCGGGCCTGGCCTTCGCGCACAAGTACAAAGGCGACGGCGGTCTCGCCATGGCCTACATGGGCGACGGCGCCTTCAACCAGGGCCAGGTCTATGAGTCCTTCAACATGGCCTCGCTGTGGTCTCTGCCGGTGCTGTTCATCGTCGAGAACAACAAGTACGGCATGGGGACCTCGGTCGAGCGCTCGACCGCCGGCGGCGATCTCGCCGCGCGCGGCGTGCCTTACAAGATGAAAACGATGGTCGTGGACGGCATGGACGTGATGGCGGTGCGTGAAGCCGGTCTCGAAGCCGTTGAATACATCCGTGCGGGCAACGGCCCGGTGTTGATGGAAGCCAAGACCTATCGTTATCGCGGGCACTCGATGTCGGACCCGGCCAAGTACCGCACCAAGGAAGAGCTGGAAAAGATGCGCGCCGAGCACGACCCCATCGACGGTCTGCGCGCGAAGCTGATCGCCATGAAGGCCGGCGACGAAGAGTCGTTCAAAGCCTTGGACAAGGAGATCAAGGATATCGTGATCGCCGCCGCCGAGTTCTCGCAGACGAGCCCCGAGCCCGATGCGTCGGAGCTCTGGACCGACGTGCTGGTCGCTTAAGGGGAGGGTGTAGATATGTCCGTTCAGATTCTGATGCCCGCCCTTTCGCCCACCATGACCGAAGGCAAGCTCGCCAAGTGGCTCGTGAAGGAAGGCGACAAAGTGCAGACCGGCAAGGTCATCGCCGAGATCGAGACCGATAAGGCCACCATGGAAATGGAAGCCGTGGACGAAGGCATCATGGGCAAGATCCTCGTCGCCGAAGGTACCGAAGGCGTCGCGGTGAATGTCCCCATCGCCGTGCTGTTGGAAGAAGGCGAGAGCGCCGCGAACATCAAGGACGCGCCGGCCGCCGCGCCGGTCCAAAAAGCCGAGGCCGCGCCCGCTCAGGAAGCCAAGGCGCCAGCGCAAGCCGCGCCGCCGCCGCCGGCCGCCGCCGCGCCACAGGGCAGCATCCCGACGGGCCCGACCAAGATGATGACCGTGCGCGAAGCCTTGCGCGACGCCATGGCCGAAGAGATGCGCGCCGACGACCGCGTGTTCCTGATGGGCGAGGAAGTCGCCGAGTATCAGGGCGCCTACAAAGTGAGCCAAGGCCTGCTCCAGGAATTCGGCGCTCGCCGCGTGATCGATACACCGATCACCGAACATGGTTTCGCCGGTCTTGCGGTGGGCGCGGCGTTCGGCAATCTGAAGCCGATCGTCGAGTTCATGACCTTCAACTTCGCCATGCAGGCGATGGATCATCTGATCAACTCCGCCGCCAAGACGCTCTATATGTCCGGCGGCCAGATGGGCAGCCCGATGGTGTTCCGCGGTCCGAACGGCGCCGCGGCGCGCGTCGGCGCGCAGCACAGCCAGGACTTCGCGAGCTGGTACGCGCATGTCCCGGGTCTCAAGGTGCTCTCGCCTTGGTCGGCCGAAGACGCGAAGGGCCTCTTGAAGGCCGCGATCCGGGACCCCAATCCCGTGATTTTCCTCGAAAACGAAATCCTCTACGGCCAGAGCTTCCCGGTGCCGGAAGGCGAGCTGGTGATTCCGATCGGCCAAGCCAAGATCGAGCGTCCGGGCAAAGACATCACCCTGACCGCTTACTCGATCATGGTGGGCAAGGCGCTGAAGGCCGCCGAGAAGCTGGCGGAAGAAGGCATTGACGCGGAAGTCATCAATCTTCGATCGATCCGCCCGCTCGACATCGACACCATCGTCGCATCGGTGAAGAAGACCAACCGCCTCGTGAATTGCGAGGAAGGCTGGGTCACCTGCGGCATCGGCTCGGAAATCGCCGCGCTCGTCATGGAGCAGGCGTTCGACTATCTCGACGCGCCGGTCGGCCGCGTGTGCGCGAAAGACGTGCCGCTGCCGTACGCCGCGAACCTCGAACACATGGCGCTGCCGCAGGTGGAAGACATTGTCGCCGCCGCCAAAACCGCCATGTACCGGTAGAGCGAGGGGGCCATGTCCACACAAATCCTGATGCCCGCGCTTTCGCCCACGATGACCGAGGGCAAGCTCGCCAAGTGGCTGAAGAAAGAAGGCGACAAGATCAAGAGCGGCGACGTGATCGCCGAAATCGAAACCGACAAGGCGACCATGGAAATGGAAGCCGTGGACGAGGGGGTGCTCGGTAAAATCCTGATCCCCGAAGGCACCGAGAAGGTTTCGGTCAACGAGCCCATCGCCGTGCTGCTTGAAGAAGGCGAGAAGATGGGCGCGGTTCCGGCGCCGAAGGCGGCAGCTCCGGTTGCCGCGGCTCCTGCGCCGAAAGCCGAAGCGAAACCTGCCGCCGCTGCTCCGGCACCGCAAGCGGCACCGGCGCCGAAGGCCGCCGCGCCCGCGCCCGCTCCCGCCAGGGCAACGGGCGCGCGCATCTTCATCAGTCCGCTCGCGCGCCGTCTGGCGAAAGATGCCGGGCTCGATCCTGCCGACCTCACGGGGAGCGGCCCGCGTGGCCGCATCATCCGCGTGGACGTCGAACGCGCCATCGCCGGCGGCGTGAAGCGCAAACCGGCCGCCGCCGGTGCGTCGGGCACCGTCGATATCTTCGGTCAGCCCTACAAGGCGCAACCGAACAGCGGTGTGCGCAAGACCATCGCGAAACGCCTCACGGAAGCCAAGAGCACGATCCCGCACTTCTATCTGTCGCTCGATTGCCAAATCGACGAGCTCCTGTCGTTGCGCAAGAAGCTCAACGAGCGCGCCGAAGGCGAGATGAAGCTGTCGGTGAACGACTTCGTGATCAAGGCCGTCGCGCTCGCCTTGCGCAAAGTGCCGCAAGTCAACTCGAGCTGGACCGACGACGCCGTGCTTCTTTACGAGAATGTCGACATCTCGGTGGCCGTCGCGACGCCGGACGGACTCATCACGCCGATCATCCGCAATGCGGACCAGAAGAGCGTGGCGCAGATCTCGAACGAAATGCGCGACCTCGCGTCGCGCGCCAAGGCGAAGAAACTGAAGCTCGACGAGTTCCAGGGCGGCGGTTTCTCGATCTCCAACCTCGGCATGTTCGGGATCCGCGAATTCCAAGCCATCATAAACCCGCCGCAATCGGGCATCCTGGCGGTTGGTAAAGGCGAGGAACGCGTGGTCGTGAAGAATGGTCAGATGGTCGTGGCCAATGTCGTCACCTGCACGCTCTCGTGCGACCACCGCTCGGTCGACGGCGCGGTCGGCGCCGAGTTCATGCAGTCCTTCCAGCGCATCATGGAAGACCCCTTGCGGATGTTGCTCTAGGACGAACCACCATGGCTGAACAACACACCTTTGACCTGATCGTCCTCGGCAGTGGCCCAGGCGGTTATACCGCGGCGATCCGTGCCGCTCAGTTGGGCATGAAGACCGCCATCGTCGAGCGAGAGCTGCTCGGCGGCATCTGTCTCAATTGGGGATGTATCCCGACCAAGGCGCTGCTGCGCACGTCGGAGATCTATCACCTGATGCAACACGCGAAGGATTACGGGTTGAAGGCCGACAACGTCGCTTTCGATCTCGAAGCGGTCGTGAAGCGGAGCCGCGGCGTCGCCAGCCAGCTCAACGGCGGCATCAAACACCTGATGAAGAAGAACAAGATCACGGTGTTCGAAGGGCACGGCAAGCTCGCGGGCAAAGGCAAGCTCGCGGTGACCAAGGACAATAAGCCGGTCGCCGATCTGTCCGCCAAGCACATCATCCTAGCCACCGGCGCGCGCGCGCGCGACCTGCCGGGCATGGAAGCCGATGGCAATCTCATCTGGTCGTATCGTCACGCGCTCGTGCCCAAGGTGTTCCCGAAAACCTTGCTGGTCATCGGCTCGGGCGCCATCGGCATCGAGTTCGCCAGCTTCTTCCAGACTCTCGGCAGCAAGGTCACCGTCGTCGAGGTGATGGACCGCATCCTGCCGGTGGAAGACGCGGAAGTATCCGCATTCGCCCACAAGCAGTTCGAAAAGCAGGGCATGGTGATCCGGACCAAGGCCGGCGTGAAGGCGCTGAAGAAAAACGCCAATGACGTCACGGCGACCATCGAGCAAAACGGCAAGACCGAAGAGCTGACCTTCGAACGCGTGATCTCGGCCGTCGGCATCGTCGGCAATGTCGAGAACATCGGCCTCGAGAACACCAAGATCAAAGTCGAAAAGACCCACGTCATCGCCGGCAAGTACTGCGAGACGGATGAACCGGGCATCTATGCCATCGGCGACCTCACGGGTCCGCCGTGGCTCGCCCACAAGGCCGGCCATGAGGCTGTGATCTGCGTGGAGAAGATCGCCGGGCTTCATCCGCACCCGCTGAACGTGCTCGGCATCCCGGGCTGCACCTATTGCCATCCGCAGATCGCCAGCGTCGGTTTGACCGAAGCGGCGGCCAAGGCGAAGGGGCATGAGGTGAAGGTCGGCCGCTATCCGTTCATCGCGAACGGGAAGGCCATTGCCCTCGGGGACACCAACGGTTTCGTCAAAACCGTGTTCGACGCCAAGACCGGCGAGATGCTAGGCGCCCACATGATCGGCCCGGAAGTCACTGAAATGATTCAGGGCTATACGATCGCCAAGACGCTCGAAACCACGGAAGAGGACCTGATGCACACGGTATTCCCGCATCCCACCCTTTCCGAAATGATGCATGAGTCGGTGTTGGACGCATACGGTAAGGCGATTAATTTCTAGCGGAGAGGCGTTCATGCGAGCGTTGCGATATTTGGCGGCGCTGGGCGGCGTCGTGGTAATCGCGTGGACGCTTCAGGCTCGCGCCGCTGATACCTCCGCACTCGAAAAAATTGCTGGAAGCTGGGACAGCGAGTGCGTGGAGCGCGGGTGCCTTATTTATCGCACCGTTGGGCTGCGCGAAGATCGCGCATTCATCGCTGAGTTTGCGGTCGAGAAGGGAACTCAAAACGTCGTTCAGGTGACGTTCTATATCTCGCCGACCGTGGATGTCTCCAAAGGCTTCACGCTGGCTTTTACGAACACTAGCCCAAAGGATGGTTCGTTCGACGTGAAACTCGACGAGAGTCTCACCCGCGTGATCCCCGTGGGCGACTGCGACAAGGATGCCTGCTTGGCCAGAGTAGAAGGTGGCTTAGTGCGTCAAGAAGGCCGTCCAGACCTTGATCTTCGAGAGCAATTTCTTAAAAGAAGCCTGTTTATTGGCGGATTTTGGGACGGTGGTGAATTCCGGAGCAGCAGTACCGCGCTATTTGCATTTGTCCGGGACTACGATGCTATGCTTATAAAACTCAGAAAATTACCGTAGAATTGCGGCCAACATGACCAACGTCAAACCGATCGCGGAAAACAAGCCGCGCCAACCGAAACCCTCGTGGCTCCGCGTGAAAGCGCCGGTCTCGCCGGCCTATCACGAGACCAAGGGCCTGATGCGCGACCTCAAGTTGCACACCGTGTGCGAAGAGGCGGCCTGCCCGAACATCGGCGAGTGTTGGGCGCAAAAGCACGCGACCATGATGATCCTCGGGGACATCTGCACGCGCGCCTGCGCCTTCTGCAATGTGAAGACCGGCAAGCCCGGCGCTGTCGACGCTGAAGAGCCGGCCCATGTCGCCGAAGCCGTGCGCAGCCTGGGTCTCAAGCACGTCGTGCTCACCTCCGTCGACCGTGACGACCTTGATGACGGCGGCGCCAATCATTGGGTCGCGGTCGTGAAGGCCGTGCGCGCGGCGAACCCGGACACAACGATTGAAATCCTGACGCCGGATTTTCGTAAAAAGCTCGGCTGCGTCGATCTCGTGGCGGACTCCCGCCCGGATGTCTTCAATCACAATCTGGAAACGGTGCCGCGCCTTTACCGCAAGATCCGTCCGAGCGCGCGCTATTACACCAGCTTGCGCCTCTTGGAACGCGTGAAGGAAATCGTACCGACGATGTTCACCAAGTCCGGCATCATGGTGGGCCTTGGCGAGACGAAGGAAGAAGTGCTGCAGGTCATGGACGACATGCGCGCCGCGAACGTCGACTTCCTGACCATCGGGCAATATTTGCAGCCGACCACGCGTCACGCCGCCGTGGAGCGGTTCGTGGAGCCGACGGAGTTCGCCGAGTATGAGCGCATCGCGCGCGCCAAAGGCTTCCTCATGGTCTCGGCGACGCCGCTGACGCGTTCGTCTTACCACGCGGATGCCGACTTCGCCCGCCTGCGTGAGGCGCGCGAAAAGAGCCTCGCGCGTTCCTAAAGCCTGATGCCGATCCACCGCGAAAAACGGGTTCTGCCTTATACGCCCGAGCAGATGTACGCCCTGGTGGCGGACGTCGAGAAGTACCCTGAGTTCCTGCCATGGTGCGTGGCGTGCAGGATCCGCAAACAGGAAACGCCGACCTCGTTCATCGCGGACCTGCAGGTCGGTTTCAAGATGGTGCGCGAGCAGTTCACCAGCCGCGTGACTCTTGATCGTCCGAACGCGATCACCGTGACGTATCTGACCGGCCCTTTCGAGCACCTGACGAATGAATGGAAATTCGCCGCCGCGCCTGGCGGAACGGAGGTGGATTTCTTCCTCTCGTTTGAATTCCGCTCGCGGCTCCTGCAAACGCTGATCGGCGTTTTATTCGAAGAAGCCGTGCATCGCATGGTCTCCGCTTTTGAAACGCGGGCCGCGAAGCTCTACGCGCCGATCCCCTGAATCGCCGGAACAGTCAGCCCGCGCCGCGTCTATCGCGCCCTGTTGCGGGCGCGGTGATTGTGGAACCCTCGGCCACGACGCGTTGAGGCTTACTTCTTCGCCGCGAGTTCGTTGTAGGACGAGCGCACAAGGCGATCCGCCGGCATCTCGGTGCCCATCGGCGTTTTCCACGTCAGCTTCAGCGCGAGCACCTGGTCGAGAGTCTTGCCGGCTTTCTGTTCGGCGGCGACGCGTTTGAGCATCGCATCCACACCGTCGCGATACATCTTCATGTCGGCTTTGGTGCTGATCTTGCCGTGGCCGGGGACTACTTTGGTGTTGTCGTCGGCGAGACCGAGCGCGATGTCGATGGCGGCGACCATGCCGGCAACCGTACCGCCCGAGGTGCGGTCGACGAACGGAACACCCGATGCGTTATACACGTCGCCCATGTGCAGGACGTTTGCTTTCTCCCACTTCACGATGGCATCGCCGTCGGTGTGGGCCGGCGGAACGTGGACCACCTTCAGGGTGTCGCCGTTGACATGGAAGGTCACGCCTTCAGCAAAAGTGACCGAGGGCAGGGCGGCATGCGGAGAGGCCGGGAACTTCGCATTCAGCTCCTCGATGAAGCCTTCGACCGCCATGCGCTTGCGCACGTTGTCGTGCGCGACAATGACCGTGCCTTCCTTGCCAAGGTTCTCGTTGCCGCCACTGTGATCGAAATGCCAATGGGTGTTGACGACAAAGCGGACCGGCTTCGGGTCGAGCGCCTTGGTCGCTTCGAGGATTTTCGGGGTGAGGGGCGCGAATTGGTCGTCGACGAAGAAGGTGCCGTCTTCACCGTAAGAGACGCCGATGTTGCCGCCGGAGCCGAACAGCACCGCGACACCCGGTGCGAGTTTCGCCGTCTCAATGGTGATCTTGGCGGGATCGACCGGGGGCGGCGTTGTCGGCGGCGCGGCGGCGGCCATCAGCACGGCGGCGGTGAACGGCAGAGCGGCGGCGGTCGCGAGGCGCTTCATGACGGGTCCCCCAAAATTGAAGGCGCCAGCGTCTTCGCATTCCGCATGAATTTCAATAGCGTTCGTAAGGGGGGTGCGTTTAAGGTCCGGTCATGAATGCAAGGCTTTCCCGAACGGAACGGCGCGATCTTCAACGGCATGACAAACCGTATTTGTCGCAGCCGCTGCACATGGGCGGAGATCCCAGGTCCATGGCGGCGCACCTGCGCCACCTGGTGCAGTTGCTGCGCTCGCCAACGTCGAAGTCGCCTTCGTCGGAGGCCGTCGCGCATATCGGCGCACTGCATGACCGGACCGTCCCGAAGCAGACGGAGAAGATGCTCGCCTGCAGGAAGGGCTGCTCGCATTGCTGTTCGCAGATGGTCGTCGTCACCGCGCCGGAAGCCTTTTATGTCGCCGCGCAATTGCGCAAGCGGCCCGAGACGGCGGGCGCGGTCGCCGCGATCGCGCGTGAGACCGGGCGCCTCACATTGGAAGAGCGGCTGGGCCGTAATATTTTCTGCCCGCTTTTGAGTGACGCCATCTGCTCCATATACGCGGCCCGTCCTCTGGGTTGCCGCGGGTTTGTCTCGACCAACCTTGAGGCCTGCATCGCCGCTTTCACGCGCGGCGAAACGCCTAACATCCCGATGCCGAACGATTCGATCTCTGTGCTTTATGCGTGCCGCATGTTGTTGCTCGCGGCGCTTCGGCTGGCGGGGCTCAAGGACGGCGTCTATGAGATGAACAGTGCCGTTGCGGCCGCCTTGTCCGCGCCAGATGCGGAAGCACAATGGCTAGCCGGGAAGGACCTGTTCTCCGGCCTTCAGGAGACACCGCCGCCACCGCCCCAATTCGAGGCGTCGATCCGGCAGATGATGGCCTACGTGGCCCCCACGATTTAGATAATACCGCACTGCACCTAGGCAAAATTCAGCCGAAATTAAAGCATTAATCGGCGAATTTTTGCCGATATTCAGCGATATCACGATAGGGTTCTACGAATAGGGCATCACACTAGGCGGCTTTGCCGTGGTAGCGTGCCGCCAGTAGTTTGGCATGTGAATTGCTCTGCTCGCTTAACGGGAGAAGGCGTACGGGCTTCGGTTCGCACTCGCCACGACGCGGGAAACCTTTCCCGTATTTGGAGGCTTCTTAGAATTTTTCAATTTCTAGCGTCGGCTGTCCGCCGACTTTCTCAGGGGGGAACTCAGTATGTCATTTGCTCGCTTCAGCGTGTCTCGCCGCCGTCTCAAGGCGCTCGCCTATTCGACCGTCAGCGCCGCGGCATTGGTCAGTGTTTCGATCTCCAGCAGCCAAGCGCAGGACGCCCCGGCCGCCTCGCTTGACGAAATCGTTGTCACCGGTTCGCGCGTTGTGCGCGACGGCTATGAAGCGCCAACCCCGGTCTCGGTGCTCGGCGCAGAAGAACTCAACTCCCTGAACGCGGTGAACATCGCCGACGCGGTCAACGTGCTGCCGGGTTTCTCGGGCTCGGTGAACCCGCGCACCTCGAACGGCAATTTGTCCTCGGGCGCCACCGGCGTCAGCCAGCTCAACTTGCGCGGCATGGGCACGAACCGCACCCTGATCCTGCTCGACGGCCACCGCTACATCAACTCGGCGCTCACCTCGGGCGGCTCGGCGCCGGACATCAACTCGTTCCCGAACGCGTTGATCGAGCGTGTCGACGTGGTGACCGGCGGCGCCTCGGCCGCTTACGGTTCCGACGCGCTCTCCGGCGTGGTCAACTTCATCCTCGACCGCGACTTCACCGGTATCAAAGGTGAAGTCCAGGCTGGTATGACGAAGTACCGCGACGATAAGAACTACAGCGGTCAGCTCACCTATGGCACGCCGTTCGCGAACGGCCGCGGCCACTTCCTGCTGTCGGGCGAACACACGCACAACGACGGCATCAAAGGCACCAAAGGCCGCCCGTGGGCCGAATTGCCGGCCGCGATCATCCTCAATCCGCTGTACGGCACGGGCGCGGGCCAGAGCACCAGCAACCCGCAGAACATCGTGCGCCGCGATGTCGGCCTCTCGGCCGGAACGCCCGGCGGCATCATCACGACCGGTGTGCTCAAAGGAACATACTTCGGGCCCGGCGGCGTCGTGACCGGCGGCTATAACTTCGGCGTCAACGTCGGGAATAACCTGCAGGAAGGCGGCGACTGGCGCTACTCGCGCATTGAAAACGGCATCGACATCGCGGGCATGATCAATCGCTATGTCGCGTACACGCGCGCCAGTTATGACCTGACCGACACCGTCACCGCATATGTGGATGCGCAGTGGTCGAATTCGCACACGGTGAACACCGCGAACCCGAACCGACGTCTCGGCAACAATACGATTAGCGTGGACAACGCCTACCTGCCGGCCTCTTTGCGCGCGGCGTTGGTCGCGGCGGGGCAGACCACATTCAACATGGGCAGCACCCACGCCGACATGGGCCGCTTCATCGGCGATTACCGGCGCACCGTGCGCCGTGTTTCGGGCGGTTTCGACGGCAGCTTCACGGCCATGGAGACCGACTGGACGTGGGACGCCTACATCCAGCACAGCCAAACCGGCCTGTCGCCACGCACCTATCACAACGCGTGGACGCCGGGTTACCTGAAGGCGATCGATTCCGTCATGCTCAACGGCGCGCCGGTCTGCCGCGTGAACGCCGATGCGAACCCGGCGAACGACGATCCGGCGTGCGTGCCGTATAATCTGTTCGGGATCGGCGTGAACGATGCGAAAGCGCTCAACTATGTCCTGGGCGTTTCCTACCGTTATGAATCTCTGCGTCAGAACGTGGCGGCTTTCAGCGTCAACGGCGAGCCGTTGGAATTGTGGGCCGGTCCGGTCTCGCTGGCGTTCGGTGTCGAACACCGTACCGAAAGCGTCAAGGGCATCGCGACTGACCGTGACGAGCGCACGGAATACTTCGCCGGTAACTACAAGGCGAGCACCGGTAAGCTGAACGTCACGGAAGGCTTCGTCGAAACCGTCGTGCCGCTCGCACGCAATCAGGCGTGGGCGCAGGAACTCGATTTGAATGCGGCGGTGCGTGCGACCAGCTACTCGACCTCCGGGTACGTGACGACGTGGAAGGGCGGTCTGACGTGGCGCCCGATCGACGACCTACGGTTCCGTGTCACGCGTTCGCGCGACATTCGTGCGCCGAGCCTGGGTGAACTGTTCACCGCCGGTCAGACCGGGTCGGGCGGCGTCGTCACCGATCCGTTCCGTCTTGTGAACGGTCAGCCGGAGTCACGCCCGAACAACTTCACCCTCACGCGCGGCAACCCGAACCTGCTGCCTGAAAAGGCGGATACGACCGGGATCGGTGTGGTGATGGCGCCGTCGTTCCTGCCCGGCTTCCAGGCGTCGGTCGACTATTACAGCATCGACGTGAAAGGCACGGTGCAATCGCCGAGCGCGCAGACCGTCATCGACCTCTGCTTCCAGGGCAACACGGTGCTCTGCCAAGCGGTTGTTCGTAATCCCGTCGTTGCCGGCGATCCGATCTCCTCGACCCTCGGCCAGATCTTCATGGTGGTCACGCAGCCTGAGAACCTGATCGGTCAGAAGGCGGCGGGCATCGACTTCGAAGCCAGCTACCGTTTCCAGTTGGCCGATCTCGTTGAGTCATGGGGCGGCGAAATCGCCATCCGCGCCATGGGCAGCCGCGTGCTGACTCTCGACACCCAAAACACCGATGGCCGCGTTTATGATGGCGTCGGCGTGGTCGGCGGCTGGGCGGGTATTCCGCCCTTCAGCGGCAACCTCAACGCGCCGAAGTTCCGCGGAAACGTTTCGATTGCGTACAATGGCGACCCGATCACCATGCGGGTGACGATCCGCCACACCGCGGCGGGCGTCTACGGCAACGGCTTTATCGAATGCCGCAGCGGTTGCCCCGTGTCGACGACCATCGCTCCGACCATCGAAGACAATCATATCGCCGGTATGACGACCTTCGATTTGGCGGGCACCTATAAGCCGTTGGAAGATCAGAACATCGAACTCTTCGCGACGATCGAAAACCTGACCAACGCACAACCGCCGATCATCGGCGGAAGCCGCTCGTCCACGCACTGGTCGGGCCAGGCGAATTCCGATTACGACCGCGTTGGCCGTCAGTACCGTATGGGGATGCGCTTCCAGTTCTAAGCTGGCGCAGCGTTCATCGTGGAAAGGGCGAAGCCGGAGGACCCGGCTTCGCCTTTTTGCGTGGCGGACATGTCAATCGACCGGCGCTGTTACATTGACGCCGTGAGGGCGCGCCGCGATGGGTTTGCGCCTCGTGGGGCGTTCAAATTTGTTGTCACCCCGCTCAAAAATTCGTAGGACAGCGCCCGGAATACCCTTAAGGGTTGTCCAACAGAAGAGGCGAGCCGTGTCCGCAGATCAACGCGGCAGATTCAGCTTCACATATCACGAGGGCGATTTGCGGGCCGCATCGGTCGCGGGCGCAAGTCGTTGTTTTGCATTCGCGCAGGCGCAGGACGCCGCTCCGGCGTCGCTCGATGAAATCGTCGTGACGGGCTCGCGCATCGTGCGCGACGGTTACGAAGCTCCGACGCCGGTCTCCGTGCTTGGCGCGGAAGAACTTGATTCACTGAACGCCGTGAACATCGCCGACGCCGTGAACATCCTGCCGGGCTTCTCCGGTTCGGTGAACCCGCGTTCGTCCAACGGTAACCTGTCCTCCGGCGCCACGGGCGTCAGCCAGCTCAACCTGCGCGGCATGGGCACGAACCGCACCCTGATCCTGCTTGACGGTCAGCGCTACATCAACTCGGCGATCACCGCCGGCGGCTCCGCGCCGGACATCAACTCGTTCCCGAACGCGCTGATCGAGCGCGTCGACGTGGTCACCGGCGGCGCCAGCGCCGCTTATGGTTCCGACGCGCTCTCGGGCGTCGTCAACTTCGTGCTCGATAAGGACTTCGAGGGCGTGAAGGGCGAGATCCAAGCCGGTATGACGAAGTACCGCGACGACAAGAACTACAGCGGTCAGCTCACCTACGGCGGCGGCTTCGCCAATGGCCGCGGCCACATCCTCGCGTCCGTCGAGCACAGCCACAACGACGGCGTCAAAGGCACCAAGGGTCGTCCGTGGGCGGAGCTTCCGGCCGCGGTCATCCTGAATCCGGCCTACGGCACGGGCGTCGGTCAGAGCACCAGCGTTCCGCAGAACATCGTCGCGCGCAACGTCGGCCTCTCGGCGGGTACGCCGGGCGGCATCATCACCACCGGCGTCCTCAAGGGCACGTACTTCGGTCCGGGCGGCACGATTCTCAGCGGCTACAATTTCGGCGTCAACGTCGGCAATAACCTGCAGCAGGGCGGCGACTGGGAATACTCGCGCATTGAAAACGGCATCGACATCGCCGGCATGATCAATCGCTACGTCGCATACGTCCGCACGAGCTATGACGTGAGCGACAGCGTCACGGCGTTCGTCGACGCGCAGTGGTCCAACTCGCACACCGAGAACGTCGCCAACCCGAACCGCCGTCTCGGCAACAACGTCATCCGCATCGACAACGCATACCTGCCCGCATCGCTGCGCGCGGCGATGACGGCGGCCGGCCAAACCCAGTTCAACATGGGCACCACCAATGCCGACATGCAGCGCTTCGTGGGCGACTATCGCCGCACGGTTCGCCGCGTCTCCGGTGGTCTCGACGGCACTTTCGAAGCCGCCGGCACCGAATGGACCTGGAAGGCCTATGCTCAGCACAGCCAAACCGGTCTTTCACCGCGTACTTATAACAACGGCTGGACGCCCGGTTATCTGCGCGCGCTCGATTCCGTCCTCGTCAACGGAGCTGCGGTTTGCCGCGTGAACGCGGACGCGGTCACGACCAACGACGATCCGGCTTGCGTGCCGTACAATCCGTTCGGCATCGGCGTGAACGACGCAAAGGCGCTCGCGTATGTGAATGGCATTTCATATCGCTATGAATCGCTGAAGCAGAACGTGATCGCCGCCGATGCGAACGGCGAACCGTTCGAATTGTGGGCCGGCCCGGTTTCGCTGGCGTTCGGTGTCGAACACCGTACGGAAAGCGTCTCGGGTATCGCGACTGACCGTGACGAGCGCACGGAATACTTCGCCGGTAACTACAAGGCGAGCACGGGTAAGTTCAACGTCACGGAAGGTTTCGTCGAAACCGTCGTGCCGCTGGCCCGCAATGAGTCGTGGGCTCAGGAACTCGACCTGAACGCCGCCGTGCGCGCAACCAGCTACTCGACCTCGGGTTACGTGACGACCTGGAAGGCCGGTCTGACCTGGCGCCCGATCGACGACCTGCGCTTCCGTGTCACGCGTTCGCGCGATATCCGTGCGCCGAGCTTGGGTGAATTGTTCACGGCGGGCCAAACCGGTTCGGGCACGCCCGTGTTCGATCCGTTCCTGAACTCGAACAACCCGGCGACCTTCACGCTCACCCGCGGCAACCCGGCGCTGCAGCCTGAAAAGGCCGACACGACCGGCGTCGGCGTGGTGATGGCGCCGACCTTCCTGCCGGGCTTCCAGGCCTCGGTCGACTTCTACAACATCGCGGTCAAGGGCACGGTGCAGTCGCCGAGCTCGCAGACCGTCATCGATCTCTGCTTCCAGGGCAACACGGCGCTGTGCTCGCGCATTCAACGCGATGCGAACACGGGCCTGATCTTCCTGGTCGTCACGCAGCCTGAAAACCTCATCGGTCAAAAGGCGAACGGCATCGACTTCGAAGCCAGCTACCGCTTCCAGCTGGCGGATATCGTCGAGGCTTGGGGCGGCGAGATCGCGATCCGCGCCATGGGCAGCCGCGTGATGACCCTCGACACGCAGAACACCGACGGCCGTGTTTATGACGGCGTCGGCGTCATCGGCGGCTGGGGCGGCATCCCGCCGTTCACCGGCAACCTCAACGCGCCGAAGTTCCGCGGCAACATGTCGATCGCTTACAACGGCGACCCGATCACGCTGCGTCTGACAGCTCGCTACACCGCTGCGGGTGTCTACGGAAACGGCTTCATCGAGTGCACCACGAGCTGCCCGGTGTCGACGACGAACGCTCCGACGTTCGGCGGCAATCACATCGACAGCATGACCACCTTCGATCTCGCCGGCACGTACAAGCCGCTGGAAGAGCAGAACATTGAATTGTTCGCGACGATCGAAAACCTGACGAACGCGCAGCCGCCGATCATCGGCGGGAGCCGCTCGTCGACGCACTGGTCCGGTCAGGGCAACGCCGACTATGACCGCGTCGGCCGTCAGTATCGTATCGGTATGCGCTTCCAGTTCTAAGAACAGCGCACTCTAAAACGTAATAGGGCGAGGCCGGTGTTTCCGGCTTCGCCCTTTTTTTTACCTAAACGCAGCGCCGCCGCCGTGATCGCGAAAGCGCGCGCGCGCCCACACGGCACATCGCGCGCCTCCACGCGACACATCGACAGTGCGCGGACGTGGAGGGCCGTCAATCGTGGCCTTTTCTTTTTCGCGATGTGGAGTTGCGATCTCCGCTTCACGCGCGGCCGCGGCCGCGCGTTGATATAAGGGAAACGCGTACACACATGATGGCGAATGCCGCATTGTGGTTGCGCGCCGCGCTTTCTACGCCCCACGCGATATAAGGGGACCGCGTATATTCACGCTTCTGAAAATGCGTAAGCATTTTAACGGGAGTCGTTCGCACCCCAAGGGAGACGAATGGTCCACCGGACCATTGGGGGGAGAGTTCGATCACACATCGAGAACGTGAATCGCGGGTCACTGCATGTGCCCGCGATGGGTGTGTCGTATTCGCGCCGGCTACCAGCATGAATACACCTTAATGGGGGAAAAATATGATTCTGTTTGGTAATTCTCGCTGCCGCGTCAAAGCCTGGACGTTGTCGACTGTCAGCGTGGCGGCGCTCGTGTCGGTTTCTTTTTCCGGCGCGCAAGCACAGACGCGGGCACCTGCGCCCGCATTACTCGACGAAATCGTCGTCACTGGGTCGCGTATCGTCCGTGACGGTTACGAAGCGCCGACTCCTGTTTCGGTGTTGGGCGCGGAAGAACTCGATTCTCTGAACGCTGTGAATATCGCCGATGCCGTGAACATCCTTCCGGGCTTTTCCGGTTCGGTGAACCCGCGTTCGTCGAACGGCAACCTGTCCTCCGGGGCGACGGGGGTGAGCCAGTTGAATTTGCGCGGCATGGGCACAAGCCGCACGCTGATCCTTCTCGACGGCCAGCGCTACATCAACTCGGCGATCACGACCGGCGGCAGCGCGCCGGATATCAACTCGTTCCCAAACGCGCTGATCGAACGCGTGGACGTCGTGACGGGTGGTGCTTCGGCGGCGTATGGCTCCGATGCGCTCTCGGGCGTCGTCAACTTCGTGCTGGATAAGGACTTCACGGGGATCAAGGGTGAGTTCCAGGCGGGTATGACGAAGTACCGGGATGACAAGAATTACAGCGGGCAGCTCACCTACGGCAGTCCTTTCGCGAATGGCCGCGGTCATATCCTGGTATCGGTCGAACACAGCCACAACGATGGCATTAAGGGGACGCAAGGGCGTCCGTGGGCTAAATTGCCTGCCGCCGTCATCATTAATCCGGCCTACGGCACGACGCCGGGCAAGAGCACGAGCGTGCCGCAACATATCGTCGCGCGGAACGTCGGCCTTTCGGCGGGGACTCCGGGCGGCGTGATCACGACAAGTCCGCTGCGCGGTATTTATTTCGGACCGGCCGGAACGGTTCAATGCTGCTTCAATTTCGGCGTGAACGTCGGCAACAACCTCGCACAAGGCGGCGATTGGGAATACTCGCGCATCGAAAACGGCATCGATCTCGCGGGCATGATCAACCGGTACGTCGCATATGTGCGTACTAGCTATGACCTCAGCGACAACGTGACGGCATTCGTCGATGCGCAGTGGGCGAACTCGCATACGATGAACACGGCGAACCCGAACCGCCGTCTCGGCAACAATGTGATCACCATCGAGAACGCCTATCTGCCGGCTTCGGTCCGTGATCAGGCGGTTGCGCTCGGTCTCACCCGATTCAACATGGGAAGTACGAACGTCGACATGGGCCGGTTCCTCGGCGACTACCGCCGCACCGTACGCCGTGTATCCGGCGGGTTTGACGGCGCCTTCGAGATGATGGAGACGGATTGGACCTGGAAAGCATATGTCCAACACAGCCAGACCGGACTCTCGCCGCGGACATACAACAACGGTTGGACGCCGGGTTATCTCCGCGCGCTCGACTCCGTCATGTTCAACGGCGCCCCGGCGTGCCGTGTGAACGTCGACGCCGACACCACGAACAACGATCCGGCCTGCGTGCCGTACAACCCGTTCGGCATCGGCGTGAACGACGCGCGGCAGATCGATTATGTGAGAGGCGTGAGCTATCGCTATGAATCGCTGAAACAGAATGTCGCCGCTTTTAACGTCAACGGCGAGCCGTTCGAATTGTGGGCCGGACCTGTGTCTCTCGCGTTCGGTGTCGAGCGCCGTACGGAAAGCGTGGATGGCATCGCGACGGCGCGCGACGAACGGACTGAATATTTCGCGGGCAACTACAAATCCAGCCACGGTAAATTCAGCGTCACCGAAGGGTTCGTGGAAACCGTGGTGCCGTTGGCGCGCGATCAATCCTGGGCGCAGGAATTGGATCTCAATGCCGCGGTGCGCGCCACGAGCTATTCGACCTCCGGATACGTTACGACGTGGAAGGCGGGATTGACGTGGCAGCTGATTGACGATCTGCGTTTCCGCTTCACGCGTTCACGCGATATCCGGGCGCCCAGCCTCGGCGAGCTTTTCACCGCCGGTCAGACCGGTTCGGGAACGCCCGTGTTCGATCCGTTCCTGAACTCGAACAACCCGGCGACCTTCACGCTCACCCGCGGCAACCCGGCGCTGCA
>JAIUPE010000040.1 GCA_020160875.1 Pseudomonadota bacterium | reverse complement strand
CCTGGCCATCGCGCCGCATCGCATCTTCCAGCGCGAAGGCGCGAACCTGTTCATGCGCATGCCGATTCCGATGCATGTCGCGGCGCTCGGCGGCGATGTCGAAGTGCCGGCCGTCGATGGCGGACGCGTGAAAGTCAGCGTGCCCAAGGGCTGCCAGAACGGTCACCGCTTCCGCATGAAAGGCAAGGGCATGACCGTGCTGCGCTCGACAGCGCGCGGCGACATGTTCCTCGAAGCGGCGGTCGAAGTGCCGGTGAACCTCACCGACAAGCAAAAGAAGCTCCTCCAGGAATTCGCCAAGGAAAGCGACAGCCGGACCTACTCGCCGGAAAGCACGTCCTTCCTCGACCGGGTGAAGGAATTCTTCACGGACGCCGCGGAGTAGGCGATACTCCGCCGCGAATTTTGCGGCGGGATTTACTCACATGAAAATCGGAATCGTCGGTTGCGCCGGACGCATGGGCCGTATGCTCATCGCGGAGATTTTGCGTACCAAGGGCGCGAAGCTGGGCGGCGGCACCGAGCCGGCGAAGTCACCGCTGCTCGGCACGGATCTTGGCGTGCTCGTGGGACAGAAAGCCGCCGGCGTGAAGATCACCAGCGACGCCAAAGCCCTGTTCGAAGCCTGTGACGCGGTGATCGACTTTACCGCGCCGGCGGCGACAGCGAAGCATATCGAACTCGCGCGCGCGGCGGGAACGGCGCTCATTGTCGGAACCACGGGATTGCCTGCGGCCGTGAAACGCGCCCTCAAGGCTGCGTCCAAGAAGACCGTCCTCGTCCAGGCGCCCAATATGAGCACCGGCGTGAACGTGCTGCTTTCCTTCACCGAAAAGCTCGCCCGCGTCCTGAAGGACGATTACGACATCGAGATCGTCGAAATGCATCACCGTCACAAGGTCGACGCGCCTTCTGGTACGGCTCTTGGCCTCGGCGAAGCGGCTGCGAAGGGCCGCGGCGTCGCGCTCGAGAAGGTCTCGCGCCGCACCCGCGATGGTCAGGTCGGCGCGCGTCCCAAGGGCGAGATCGGGTTCGCGACGCTCCGTGGGGGTGATGTGGTCGGCGATCACACCGTCATCTTCGCCGCCGATGGTGAGCGCATCGAGATCACGCATAAGGCCTCGTCGCGCGAAGTGTTTGCACGCGGCGCCGTGCGTGCCGCCATGTGGACCAAGAACCGCAAGGCGGGTCTCTACACCATGCAGGACGTCCTCGGTTTATGAAGCCCGCGGACGTCGTCACTTTCTACACGCGGCTCCGAGATCAGAACCCGGAGCCCGCGACGGAACTCGTCTATCTCAATCCCTACACGCTTCTTGTCGCCGTCGTGCTCTCCGCGCAGGCGACCGATGTCGGGGTGAACCGCGCGACCGGTCCCTTGTTCAAGGTCGTCGATACGCCGCAGAAGATGCTCGACCTCGGCGAAGAGAAACTGCGCGGCTACGTGAAGACCATCGGTCTTTTCAACACCAAGGCCAAGAACGTCATGGCCCTGTCGAAGATCCTGGTCGATCGATACGGCGGCGAGGTGCCGGCCAACCGCGATTTGCTCGAGGAGCTCCCCGGTGTCGGCCGCAAGACCGCCAACGTGGTGATGAACGTGGTGTTCGATCAGCCGACGATTGCCGTCGATACACACATCTTCCGCGTCTCGAACCGCACGGGGCTGGCGCCCGGCAAGACGCCGCTGCATGTGGAAGAGAAACTCGAGAAGGTGACGCCCGACGCGTTCAAGCGCCACGCGCACCATTGGCTGATTTTACACGGCCGCTACATCTGTGTCGCGCGCACGCCGCAGTGCTGGCGCTGTCCCGTGGCGGACCTCTGCGCCTTTAAGCCGAAGACGCCACCACCTGGCTCACCGCAGGCGGCAATGCTGAAAAAGAAAAATGCGAAGGCGGTCGCGAGGACCGCCAGCAAGGCTGCGAAGAAAGCGAAAAAACCCTAGAGCGCGTTCCGGCGAAGTGGAAGCCGGTTCGCCGTAGAACGCGCGACCAAATAAGAATCTAGGGCGCGTTGGCGATTCGACATGACTTCAACACGCCCTAGAGCGTTTCGATGGCGCCCTGGAGGCGCCCGCCGTTGGCCACGGCGATGGTCTTGTAGCTCACTTTGCCTGTGACGACGCCGCTTGCCGCGATTTCCAAGTGACCGTTCACCTTGAGGTCGCCGTCGTAGGTGCCGGCGATCGTGGCGCTGTCGACTTCGCTGGAACCTTTGAACGTGCCGTTCGCGGTCACGTCCAGAGTCTTCACGCCGGAGACCTTCGCGTCCACATGGCCGTCGACCACCAGACGTTCGCAGCCGGAGACTTCGCCATGGATGCGTACTTGCTTGCCGACGACGAGGCGTTTGCCTTCGACATCATCGGCGCCGCGCGCGGTGCCCGGGATGTCCGCGACACGACGCGGAATCTGCGGATTGAACGCCGCCATGCGGTCCGAGGTGAATCTATCCGACATCGAAGTCTCCCTAGAGAGCGAAATGCTGAGCGTGCTGGTGCGAAACAGGTCCCGCTTCAAAGGCCGTGCGGTAAAGGCTTTCGGCGGTGGACGAATGCTGCGCGTCATTTTCGACAGATCAAGACGCGGGCTAACCTCGCCCGGGCCCTCCGCATTGTTGTCTTTGTCCTGTTCCAGCACCGGTATCCCGTCCTGTCCTTGGTCAAGGAAAGCAGCTGACGTTAGCGGCGAACGGTTAAAAAACCCCTGAAAAATCTACCATAGTGGGCTTTAAGGGGCGAAGTTTCTGTGGTCTAAAGCCTCGGTTACATGGGTTTCCCGAATCTCAATCACAGGACCTACGCTATGCCTGAGGCACGTTACGACGTTATCGGTATCGGTTCGGCCATCGTCGACATTCTCTCCCGGACCGAGGACGATTTCATCAATGCCCACGGCATGGTGAAGGGCACCATGGCCCTGTGCGATGCCGCCCGGTCCAAGTTCATCTACGACCGCATCGGCAAGGCGGTGGAAATCTCGGGTGGTTCGGCGGCCAATTCAATGGCCGGTATCGCCTCCATGGGCGGCAAGCCCTGTTTCATCGGTAAGGTCGGTAAGGACAAGCTTGGCGAGATCTTCGTCCACGACATCGAAGTCGTCGGTGTGGATTTCGCCGGTTCAACGGGCGCCTTGCCCACGGCCACCTGCGTGATCCTCGTCACGCCCGACGGCCAGCGCACCATGAACACCTTCCTCGGCGCTTGCACCGAAGTCGGCCCGGACGACATCGACGAGAAGAAGATCGCCGACTCCCATGTGCTCTACATCGAGGGCTATCAGTGGGATACGCCGCAGGCCAAAGCCGCCATCCGCAAGGCCACGAAAGCGGCTAAAAGCGCCGGCCGCCAGGTCGCCCTCTCGCTCTCGGACCCGTTCGTGGTCGAGCGCCACCGGGGCGATCTTCTGGGCCTCATCAAGGACGAGATCGACATTCTCTTCGGCAACGAGGACGAGATCTTCCGCCTCTACGAAGCCGGCGACATCTCGACGGCGGTGGAACGTTTACGCGGCGCCAAGGTGCTCGCGATCATGACCCGCGGCGCCAAGGGCGCGGTGATGTTCGACGGCCAGACCACGGCCGCCGTTGACGCCGCTCCGGTCGAGAAGGTGATCGACACCACCGGCGCCGGTGACCTCTTTGCGGCAGGCTTCCTTTACGGCTACACCCACGGACGCTCGCTCGTATCCTGCGCCCGAATCGGCGCCGTCGCCGCCGCCGAGGTCATCTCCCACATGGGCGCCCGTCCCGAAACCCCCTTGCGCGACCTCATCACCAAACACGGCCTCTAATTGGGGTCAGACTCCATTTTTTGGAGTGACTCTGGCCCCAATTCAACGTTTTGCGAGGATTTAACCGTATTGACGGGCTTTTACTGCGCTGCACCGTTGATCAAACAGGGCCATAAGTATATATAGCGGCCAACTTTAGCGAGCCGGGCCCCCCCACGGAGAGGCGCCCGGCTTCTTTATACCCCTTGGATCTTTTGGAGCCCCGCCGCGGCGACGCCTCGCGCGGCTCCTTGTGTGTAGTGGATGTGCCCCTATGGAACTGCGCAACATCGCCATCATCGCTCACGTCGACCATGGCAAGACCACGCTTGTCGACGCCTTCCTGAAGCAGTCAGGCGCCGTGCGCGCCAACGCGCGCATGGACGAGTGCGCGATGGACTCGAACGATCAAGAGCGTGAGCGCGGCATCACCATTCTCGCCAAGTGCACGGCGGTCGAGTGGAACGGGATCAAGATCAACATCGTCGACACCCCGGGCCACGCCGACTTCGGCGGCGAAGTCGAACGCATCCTGTCGATGGTCGACGGCGTGTGCCTGCTCGTCGACGCCTCGGAAGGTCCGCTGCCCCAGACCAAGTTCGTGCTCTCCAAAGCGCTGGGTCTCGGCCTGCGCCCGATCGTCATCGTCAACAAGATCGACCGCGGCGACGCGCGCCCGGACGAAGTGCACACGGAAATTTTCGATCTGTTCGCCAATCTCGGCGCCACCGATCAGCAGCTCGACTTCCCGACGCTGTTCGCCGTCGGCCGTGAAGGCTGGGCCGTGCGCGACCTTGAGAAGGACGAGCGCAAAGACCTCACCCCGCTGTTCGAAACCATCGTCAGCCATGTGCCGGCGCCGAACCGCGACAAGACCAAGCCGTTCTCGATGCTCGCCACCACGCTCGAGTTCGACAACTTCCTGGGCCGTATCCTCACGGGCCGCATCGAAACCGGCATCGCGAAAGTGAACATGCCGCTGAAGGTGCTCTCGCGTGACGGCAAGGTGCTCGAAACCGGCCGCGCGACGAAGCTCCTGTCGTTCCGCGGGCTTGAGCGTATCCCCGTTGATACGGCCGAAGCGGGCGACATCATCGCGCTCGCCGGCATGGAAAACGCCAACGTCGCCGATACCTTCTGCGCGCCGGAAGTCGAGCAGCCCTTGAAGGCCCGCCCGATCGATCCGCCGACCCTGGCCATGACCTTCGGCGTCAATGACTCGCCGTTCGCCGGCCAGGAAGGCGACAAGCTCACCACCCGCGTCATCGGCGCGCGTCTCGCGCGTGAAGCCGAAGGCAACGTCGCCATCCGCGTCACCGAGTCCGAAGACCGCGACGCCTTCGAAGTCGCCGGTCGCGGCGAACTCCAGCTCGGCGTGCTCATCGAAAATCTGCGCCGTGAAGGCTTTGAACTTTCCATCTCGCGTCCGCGCGTCCTTTTCCAAACCGACGAGAACGGCGCCAAGCTCGAGCCGATGGAAGAAGTGGTCATCGACGTGGATGAGCAGTTCTCCGGCGTCGTCGTCGAGAAGATGTCGATCCGTAAGGGCGAACTTCAGGAAATGAAGCCGGCCGGCGGCGGCAAGACCCGCATGGTGTTCATCGCTCCGTCGCGCGGCCTCATCGGCTATCACGGCGAATTCCTCACCGACACGCGCGGCACCGGCGTCATGAACCGCCTGTTCCACTCCTACGGTCCGTACAAGGGTTCCATCGCCGCCCGCCGTCAGGGCGTGCTGATCTCGACCGACACCGGCGAAGCCAACACTTACGGCCTCTTCAACCTCATCGACCGCGGCCCGCAGTTCGTTTCGCCGGGCACGAAGGTCTACATGGGCATGATCGTCGGCGAACACACCCGCGACAACGATCTGGAAGTGAACCCGCTGAAGGCCAAGCAGCTCACCAACTTCCGCACCGTGATGAAGGACGACAAGCAGGATCTGCCGCCGCCCCGCATCATGACCCTGGAACAGGCGCTCGCCTACATTCAGGACGATGAGCTGGTGGAAGTCACCCCGACCAGCATCCGCCTGCGCAAGCGCTACCTCGACGTCAACGACCGCAAGCGCTACGCCAAGCAGCTCGCGGCCGCCGGCTGATCTTAGCGCTGCGATAAAACTCGGAAAGGCCCGGTCCACTGGACTGGGCCCTTTCTGTTTGCGCGCCCTTCTGCGAGAATCGATCCATGGCGGAGGCCACATCAAAATCGGGGTTTGCGGGGCTCGCGGTCTATCTCGACCGCCGCGTGGCCATCATGCTCGCGCTCGGCATCTCGGCCGGACTGCCGTTCATGCTGATCTTCGATACGCTGTCGGCCTGGCTGCGGACCGCTGGCCTTTCGTTGGAAGTCATAGGTTTCTTCTCCCTCGCGACTCTCTCCTATGCCTTTAAATTCGTTTGGGCGCCGCTGGTCGACCGCGCGCGGATCCCGGTGCTGGGGCGCCTGCTCGGGCAGCGCCGGTCCTGGATGCTGTTGGCTCAATTCGCGATCGTCCTCGGCTTGTGGGCGATCTCGATCTCCGATCCCCTCACGAATCTTGTGATGGTCGCGATCTTTGCGGTGACAACCGGCTTTGCCTCGGCCACGCAGGACATCGCCATGGATGCCTGGCGTATCGAGGTTGCCGAGGACAATGAGCAGGGCGCGATGGTTGCGGCCTACCAATGGGGCTATCGTATCGCGCGCCTCATCGCCGGTATTGTCCCGCTCATCATCGCCGAGCGGTTCAGCTGGTCGCTCTCCTATTTCGTCATGGCGGCGCTGATGCTCATTGGCATCGCCGCCACACTCCTCGCACCGCGTGAAAAGACAGCGGCCCTTAGGCCGGTGGCGGACGAAAGCGTGCCGGTCCGCCCCGTAGCCGATCGCGTGGAGTGGTTTGTTCGGCTGTCTATCCTCGCGGTGGGCGCCGCGGTGCTCGGTTCGGGGCTCGCCGCGCGGGCCGATATTCTCGCATTCTTCCTTCCAGCCGCTGACGGTGACGCTCTCAAGGCGGCGTGGCGCGCGCCGGGAACCGGCATTTTCATTCAGGTTGGAAGCGTCGTCGTCGGCTTCGTCCTTTTTTTTCTAGCTGCGACGCCGCTGCCGCACAAACAAACCCGCCCAGGCGCTTTTCTCGACCGCGCGTTTATTGAGCCCTTCGCCGATTTCTTCCGCCGCTACCGGGGTGAAGCGGCGCTGATTATCTCGGTTATCTGCCTCTACCGCGTCTCCGACTTCACGCTCAATATCATCAACCCATTTTACATTGACCTTGGTTTCTCGCTGATCGAACTCGCCGAAGTACGCAAAGTCTGGGGTTTGATCTGGGACATGATCGGCGTGTTCATCGCCGGTGCGGCCATCGCCCGCTGGGGACTGATGAAGCCGTTCTTCGTGGGCGCAATTGTAGGACCTCTGAGCAACCTCGCCTTCGCGTGGCTCGCCACACAGGGTCACGACATCCCGGCGCTCATGGTGGCCATCATGATCGACAACGTCGCGTCGACCTACTCCGGCACCTGTCTGATCGCATACATGTCGAGCCTGACCTCGACCGGGTTCACGGCCACGCAATATGCGCTGTTCGCTTCGCTTTATGCGATCCCCGGCAAACTGGTGGGCTCTCAGTCGGGCCGCATTATCGAGGCGTCCGCGCGGTCTGCGGAGGAGGGTGGATTCGCCGCGCCGTTCAAAGCCTTTTTCGAGTTACCGCCGCCGGCCTTGGCCAAGGGCGCGGCGGCCATCGACGTTTCCTCCGCCTCGCTGGGCGCGGGTTATGTTTCCTTCTTCATCTATACGTTCCTGGTTGGCTTCGCCGCTATCGCGCTGACTTGGACCCTCATGCGCCGCAAGGCCGCCTAACAGATGGCGGGCGCTGCAAGGTCCTGGCGCCAAACCTTCTCGGTCTACGGCGAGCGTTCGACCCTCACCATGTATGGGCTCGGCTTCGCCTGCGGGCTTCCCTTCTGGCTGATCTACGACACACTCACCGCTTGGCTGCGCGAAGCGGGGTTGTCTCTGGACACCATCGCCTTCTTCAGCCTCGCGACACTGCCCTACGCCTTTAAGTTCCTGTGGGCGCCGCTCCTCGATCGCACCCATGTCCCGGTCCTCACGCGGGCGATGGGTCACCGCCGCTCCTGGATGCTCGTCGCGCAAGTCTTTGTCGTATTGGGGCTGGCGGCGATCTCGGTGACCGACCCCGCCGCCAACTTCGCCCTCACGGCCTGTGTCGCGGTCTTCATCGGTTTCGCCGGTGCGACCCAGGACATCGTTGTCGATGCGTGGCGTATCGAGGTCGTTCCGGCGAGCCAGCAGGGCGCGATGCTCACCACCTACCAATGGGGCTACCGGACGGCCTTTCTCGTCGCCGGTGCGGTACCGCTCTATCTCGCCGACTTCATGAATTGGAGCGTGGGCTACTTCGCCATGGCCGGCGCCATGAGTCTCGCGCTGGCCGCAACGCTTCTCGCGCCACAGGAACCCGTCCACACCCTGACCCCGATCCCACGCGCACCCGGCAAAACAAGTCTCGCGGCCGAACGCATCGAATGGATGATCCGCCTTGCGATCCTTGCGGCCGGCGCGCTGTTCCTCGGCTCGGGGCTCTCCACCCGCGACACGGCGCTCGTCGCTCTATTGCCGGATAGAATAGCGGCGCCGCTTCACGCACTGTGGACACTGCCGACCCTCGGCACATTTGTGCACACGGTGGCTGTGATCATCGGTTTCGCCCTCATCGTGCTGTGCGCCTGGCCGCTTCCGAGACGCGCGACCCAACCGGGTCTCTATCTCGCCCATGCCTTCGGCGATCCGCTGAAAGATTTCTTCGCCCGCTTTGGCCGCGCTGCCGCATTGATGATCGTGCTCATCTGCTTTTACCGCGTCTCGCAGTTCGTGATGGCGGTGATGCTCAATCCCTTCTATCTCGACCTCGGCTTCTCTCTGAGCGAAGTCGCCAGCGTGCGGAAGTTCTATGGTGCGGCCATGGACATGACCGGCGTCCTCATCGCTGGTATCGCCATCACGCGCTGGGGCATCCTGCGGTGTCTAGTCGCGGGGGCCATCGCGGCGCCGCTCAGCAATCTCGGCTATGCGTTCCTGGCGACCCAAGGTCCGAGCGTCCCGGCTTTCATGCTGGTGCTCGGCCTCAACAACATCTGCCAGCAGTTCGCCGGCGTCTGCCTCATCGCCTATATGTCGAGCCTGACCAGCGCCGGCTTCACCGCCACGCAGTATGCGTTGTTTACCTCGCTCTACGCGCTGCCGGACCGGTTCCTAATGACCCAATCGGGCCGTATCGTCGAAGGCATCGCCCAATCGGCGGCGGATAATGGGCTTTTCGCCGCGCTGAAAGCTTATTTCACGAATATGCCGGCGGGCGGTTTCGCGGCCGGGGCCGAGCGCGTCGCCATGGCGCCCGAAGCGCTCGGCGCGGGATACTTCGGCTTTTTCGCCTATACCTGTTTGATCGGGCTCGCCGTGGTGCCGGTGGCGATCATCGTCGCGCGCCGCGCGGCCCGCACCTAAGCCGGAATTGGCAGAAATACCGCGAAGGTTGAACCCTTGCCGATCTCACTTTCGATCGTCAGCGCCCCGCGGTGGCGGATCGTGATGTGCTTGACGATCGCAAGCCCCAGTCCCGTGCCACCCAGCTGGCGTGAGCGGGCATTGTCGACGCGGTAGAAGCGTTCGGTCAGGCGCGCGAGATGTTCGCGCGGGATGCCTTCGCCATAATCGCGTACCGCGACCTTCAGGCAGGGTCCGCGCCCCGGCATATCTTTCGGGCGGTGCTGGCTCAACGCCACTTCCACATCCACGCCCCTCTCGCCGCCATATTTCACGGCGTTGCTGAGAAGGTTGAAGAACACTTGGTAGAGCTCGTTGATATCGGCGACGGCTTTGGGCGCATCGAACGCGGCCATCACACGGATCACCGGCTTATTGTCCGCGCCCTGCTTTTCGATCAGCTCGATCACATTGCGCAAGGTCGGCATCACGTCGATAGCTTCGGTGGGCCGGGTATGTTCGTGCAGTTCGATGCGCGACAAGGAGAGAAGGTCGTCGATCAGCCGCTTCATACGCTCCGCCTGGGTCAGCATGATCGGCAGGAATTTCGCCTGCGCCTCGGGATCGTCCCTGGCCGGACCCAAAAGCGTTTCCGTGAAGCCCAGCACACTGGCGAGTGGGGTGCGTAGTTCGTGACTTGCGTTGGCGACAAAGTCGGCGCGCATTTGATCCATCTTCAGACGTTCGGTCTGGTCGTGCAGAAGCACGAGCGCCGCGCGGCCTTCATGAGTGCCGGTCGGCAGCGGGACGACCGCGGCCAGGAACGTACGCTCGACCGGCGACGGCAGGGTGAATTCCGCCTCGCCCTTCTTCGCCTGTCCGAGCGCGCCGTCGGCTGTTTCCAGCACTTTGGGGTCGCGGATGATGCCGGCAAGATCGCGGCCCACCAATGGACCCGCGGTGCGCTCCATCTCGAACAGCTCACGCGCCGCGCCGTTCGTGCTCACGATGCGCCGTCGGTGATCGAGGATGAATAGCGGATCAGGCAGGCTGTCGAGGATATTCTGGCGTGATTTCGCAAGGGCGCCCGCTTCATCACGCCGCTCCGCCCACAACTTGCGCAAGGCGGTGATGGCGGCCAGCAAACGGCGTGCCGTTGCGGATCTATTGAGCTGCGGTGCCGGCGCGTCAGGATCTGCCAGCATTCGCTCAGCGTAATCGATCATAAGATCGAAGTCGGCGAGCCGCGTGAAAACCAGGAACGCCATCATCACGAAGACGACGACGCCAGAAACCAGCACCTCGGTCCATGACAGGCGGCCGGTCCCGCCCAGCGTCAGAAGCACGGTCCAGGCGGGAACGCACGGGCCCAGGGCCCATGCGGTCAGTCGGCGCAGGGAAGCGAATTTCGTCGGCGCCATATGTCCCGGATCAGTGTCCTAGAGGGATCTCAGATCAGTTTCGGCGTGCAGGAGTGTGCGGCCATCAACGCCATCTGTACAAGGTCCGTGACCGAGGCGTCCATATTCACGATCTGCACCGGCTTCTCCAAACCAATGAGCATCGGGCCGATCGAGGACGCCGCGCTGAACCGCTGGACGAGTTTGGTGGAAATGGTGGCTGCATGCAGGCCTGGCATCACCAGTACATTGGCGGCGCCCGACAGCTTGCAGAAGGGATACAGCTTGCGGTCCGGATCGAGCGCCACGTCGACGTTCATCTCGCCGTCAAATTCGAAATCAATTTCGCCGGCCGCCGCCGCTTCGTTGAGCAGATTCATGGCGCCGCGCACCCGCTCTGGGATCACGCCGCGCGGGTTCCCGAAGTTGGAATATGACAGAAGCGCGACTTTTGGCTCGTGTCCCAACCGCTTAACGGCCGCCGCGCTCTCGATGGCGATGCGGGCCAATTCGGCATCCGTCGGCCGTTCGTGGATCGCGGTGTCGGCGACGAACAGTGTACGGCCGCGGGCGACGATCATGGTCAGTCCAAAGATCGGCGCGTTTGGGGTGGTGTCGATCACCTGACGCACGTCGCGCAGCGCGCTGTGATAGTTTCGTGTCAGACCTGTGACCACCGTGTCCGCATGGCCGAAAGCCAGCATGCAGGCCGCGAAAATATTGCGGTCCTGGTTGACCATGCGTTCGGCGTCGCGCTGCAGAAAGCCTTGGCGCTGCAGGCGGCGGTACAGGAAATCCGAATATTGCGCGACGGACTTATTCTCGCGCGCATTGGTGATGGTGATGCCTTCCAGGTCCTCGGGGCGCAGCGCGAGGTTCGCGATGGTCTCTTCCACCTTACGGCGGCGCGCGACCAGGACCGCCTTGCCATAACCTGCATTTCGATAGGCGATGGCGGCCCGCAAGGAGCGCTCTTCCTCGCCTTCGGCGAACACCACCGTACGCGGCGACCGCACGACTTCATTGCTCACCGTCTGCAAGGTCGCCGCCGTCAAGTCGAGGCGCGCCGCGAGCTGCTTGCGGTAGCCTGGCATGTCCGTCATCGGCTTGCGCGCGACGCCGGTATCCATGGCGGCTTTTGCGACAGCGGGCGGAACGGTCGCGATCAAGCGCGGGTCGAACGGCACCGGGATGATGTATTCACGGCCATATCGAAGCTTGCGGCCCGAATAAGCCGTGGCGACTTCTTCCGGCACGTCCTGGCGCGCGAGATCGGCGAGCGCGCGGGCGGCGGCGAGTTTCATCTCTTCATTGATGGTCCGCGCGCGCACATCGAGCGCGCCGCGAAAAATGAAGGGGAAGCCAAGAACGTTGTTCACTTGGTTCGGGTAGTCGGAACGGCCGGTGGCCACAATGGCGTCATCGCGCACTTCGGCGACTTCCTCGGGAGTGATCTCCGGGTCCGGATTCGCCATCGCAAAGATAATTGGGTTCTTGGCCATCGACTTCACCATGGCCGGCGTCACCGCGCCTTTCACCGACAGACCGAAAAACACATCCGCGCCGTCCAGGGCTTCGGCAAGCGTGCGGGCTTTGGTCTCGGCGGCATGGGCGGCCTTCCACTGGTTCATATTCTCCGCACGGCCGCGGTACACGACGCCCTTCGAATCGCACATGATCACGTTTTCGGCGCGCACGCCCAAAGCCTTGGCAAGCTCCAGGCACGAGATCGCCGCCGCTCCTGCGCCGTTTAGCACCAGCTTCACGTCGGAGAGCTTGCGGCCTGTGAGATCGCACGCGTTGATGAGGCCGGCAGCACAGATGATAGCCGTGCCGTGCTGGTCGTCATGGAACACCGGGATGTCCATGATCTCGCGCAGGCGGCTTTCAATAATGAAGCACTCGGGCGCCTTGATATCTTCGAGGTTGATGCCGCCGAAGCTCGGGCCCAGATAACGCACGCAGTTGATGAACTCGTCGACGTCGCGGGTGTCGACTTCAAGGTCAATACCGTCTACGTCCGCGAACCGCTTAAACAACACGGCCTTGCCTTCCATCACCGGCTTGCCCGCGAGCGCGCCGAGGTCGCCAAGGCCCAGAACAGCCGTGCCGTTGGAAATCACGGCCACGAGGTTGCCTTTGGCGGTGTAGTCGTAAGCGGTGTTGGGATCGCGCGCGATCTCAAGGCAGGGCGCCGCGACGCCGGGCGAGTAGGCGAGTGACAGGTCGTGCTGTGTGGTCAGCGGCTTGGTCGCGGTGATCTCGATCTTGCCGGGCCGGCCCGTGGCGTGGAATGTCAGGGACTCTTGGTCGAAGTTGCGCCGGACCGGCCGCTTCTTCTGCTCCACACCTGTCTTTGCCGGCGCGTTGCTGTCCATGGTGCTCCCCTTCATTTCACGTTCACTCAGAGCTCTCACCGGCTCTGTTGATAACCATTGTGCCGCAGCGGTCTCATCAATGCAAAACGCAATGATACCAACGCGCTGCACCGCACACCGCGGGATGCCGCGATGAAGGACATACAAGCGGAATTCCGCCGGTCGTTCTCCCTTTCGCGTGCACGCGGCTTGTTATAGTGAGAAGACTCCGCACGTCTACCCACATCTAGAATTTTTGGATCCTCGCCTTTGCCGGATGAAACTCTCGAGACAGCGCCTCCAGAGCGCGTCCCTGACGCGCTAGAGAACAAGACAAGCGCGCCTTTGTCTTCCGCCGGCGAAGCTCCGACCCCGATGATGAGCCAGTATCTCGGTGTGAAGAGCGGATACCCCGATGCGCTGCTCTTCTATCGCATGGGCGATTTCTACGAACTGTTCTTCGACGACGCGGTGAAGGCCGCCGCTGCGCTCGACATCGCCCTCACCAAACGCGGGAAACACCTCGGCGAGGACATCCCCATGTGCGGCGTGCCCGTGCACTCCCACGAAGCTTATCTCGCCAGCCTCATCCGCGCCGGCTTCAAGGTCGCTGTGTGCGAACAGATGGAAGACCCCGCCGAAGCCAAGAAACGCGGTTCGAAATCCGTGGTAAAGCGCGACGTTGTGCGGCTTATCACGCCTGGCACGCTCACCGAGGACGCACTCCTGGATGCCCGCGCGCACAATTATCTCGCCTCGCTTGCACAGGTGAAGGGCGATCCCGAGCACGAGTTCGGTCTCGCCTGGCTGGATGTTTCCACCGGTGATTTCCAACTGCAGCCCGTGCGGCGCGCGGGCCTTACCGCGGCGCTGGCCCGGCTTGAGCCCGGCGAGCTTCTGCTGTCCGAGAAGATTTTTCTCGATCCGGAAATGGCCGCGCTGTTGGAGCCGTGGAAGCGCCGCCTTTCACCATTGCCCACGCCCCGCTTCGATTCCGAGAACGCGCGCAAGCGTCTGGAGAAGCTCTTCGCGGTCGGCACTCTGGATGCTTTCGGCGCCTTCTCGCGCGCCGAAACCGCTGCCGCCGGCGCGCTGGTCGACTATGTTGAGTTGACGCAAAAGGGCAAGCTGCCAAGCCTGTCCGCGCCACAGCGCCTCTCCGTCGGCGCGGTGATGGAGATCGACGCCGCCACACGGCGTAATCTCGAACTCACGCAAACATTGTCGGGCGAACGGCGCGGCAGCCTGCTTTCCGTCATCGACCGCACCATCACGGGCGCGGGCGCGCGCCTTCTTGCTAGCCAGCTCAACGCGCCGCTCACCGATCCTGTGCGCATCAACGAGCGGCTCGACGCTGTGACTTTCTTCGTCGCCGCCGCGCCGGCGCGTGAACATCTGCGCACAGCCCTCGCGCAATGTCCCGACATCGAACGCGCGCTTTCGCGCCTCTCGCTGGGCCGCGGCGGCCCGCGCGATCTGGCCTGTATGCGGGACGCCCTGAGCCAAGTGCCGGTATTGCGCACGGCGGTGATGGAGCTGCCCGCCAGCCTTCTTCCGCCGTCGCCCTTGGTCGCGCGGTATCTCACAGCCCTTGGCCAACATGAGGCCCTCGTCGCGCGCCTAACCCGCGCATTGGCCGCCGAACTGCCGCTGCTCTCGCGCGATGGCGGTTTCATCGCGCCGGGTTATGACCCCGCGCTGGATGAGTTCCTTGCCCTGCGCGACGAAAGCCGCAAGTTAATCGCCGGCCTCCAAGCGCGCTATGTGGAACTGTCGGGCATTTCCGCGCTCAAGATCCGCCACAACAATATCCTCGGTTACTATATCGAAACGGCCGGCAAGCCCGGTGAAGCGCTGATGGAAAAAGCGCGGGCCGGTGGGCCGGAAGCGGTCTTTATCCACCGCCAGAGCATGGCGAACGCTATGCGCTTCACGACCGTTGAATTGTCGGAGCTGGAAGACAAGATTCGCTCCGCCGCCGACAAGGCCCTCGCGCTGGAGCTCAAACTCTTCACCGACCTGGTCGCCGAGGTGCTTGCGCACCGCGCCGAGATCGCCAGCGCCGCCGCCGCCATGGCGGGGCTCGATGTCGCCACGTCTCTCGCCCAACTCGCCGTCGACGAGGGCCATGTGCGCCCCGACATCGACGATACGCGCGCCTTCCAGATTTCCGGCGGACGCCATCCCGTCGTTGAATCCGTTCTCAAGGTGCATGGGACGCCTTTTGTCGCAAACGACTGCACATTGGGCGACGGCGCCAAGAAGAACGGCCGCTTGTGGCTCATAACCGGTCCCAACATGGCCGGTAAAAGTACCTTCCTGCGCCAGAACGCGCTTATCGCGCTTCTCGCGCAAATGGGCGCCTACGTGCCCGCGACCGCCGCGCACATCGGCACTATCGACCGCTTGTTCTCCCGCGTCGGGGCGGCCGACGATCTCGCACGCGGGCGGTCGACCTTCATGGTTGAAATGGTAGAGACCGCCGCAATCCTCAATCAGGCGACGCCGCGCTCCTTCGTGATCCTGGACGAAATCGGCCGTGGCACCGCGACCTTCGATGGTCTCTCCATCGCTTGGGCCAGCCTTGAACACCTGCACGACATCAATAAGTGCCGCGCCCTGTTCGCCACCCATTATCACGAGCTGACGGCGCTCTCGTCGCGCTTACCCGAACTTGCACCGCACACCATGCGCGTCAAGGAATGGCAGGGCGATGTGGTGTTCCTGCACGAGGTCGCCGCGGGGGCCGCCGACCGTTCCTACGGTATTCATGTGGGGCGCCTGGCCGGGCTGCCGCCCGCCGTGATCGTGCGCGCCGAACAAGTGCTCGCGATTCTCGAAAAGGATCAGCAAGGTGGCGGCGCCGCGCGCCTGGCTGACGATCTTCCATTGTTCGCCGCCATGCCCAAGCCCACGTCCGGCGGCATCAATCGCCCGTCGGGCCGGTCTCCGCTCGAAGCGGCCCTGGCCGAGGTTTCCCCCGATAGTCTGAGTCCCCGGGAGGCCCTTGATCTTCTCTACCGGCTCAAGGCCTTAACAGCGGAAAAGACCTGAAACGGGAACCCCGGCCCTCTGCTATAATAAGCCGATGTTCGATATCGACCCCGACAAGCCGGATATTCCCGCGCTCGCCCGCATTCTCTCGGGCATGGGCCTCCTGCTCCTCGTCGGTAGCGTCGTTTCGATGCTGCTCGCCTTCTCAGGCTATGCCTGGGTGAACGAGATCTACGCCATGGCCGGTGCGGGCGGGTCCTTCCTGCTTGCGCTTTTGTTCCTTGGTCAGGCCAAGATCATTGAGGCGCTCGCGGTGGTCAGCGCGCGCGTAAAATCAAGGTTCGCCATTGATGCGGTCTCGGCAAAGGTCGGGATGCCGGGCGCGCCGCCGCCGCCGAATAACGCTTGGGCCGGCCCCGCCGCCAAGCCGCCCAAGGAGCGTGTGATCCATGTGCCCGACGAACAGGTGCGCCAGTCAGGCTTTAAAGTGAGATAGGTTGCCCGGCTCCCGCCGGGGCCTCATATAGAACGCGCGCCGCTTCGGAAAAGACGAGTCCCTTGTCCACGATCCATCAACCCCGCGAGATCATCGACCGACGCCGGATCGAAGCCGAACTCGATGAGGCCGTGGCGGACGTGCGCGAGGATGAGCGCCGCGGGATCCTGATCGCCAAGTTAAAAGCCGCCCAGGCGGCCGGCGCCGCGGTTATCCGCGAACGGTTCGAAAAAGGCCGCGCCAGCGGCACCGATACCGTTGCCGCGCATAGCTACCTCATGGATCAACTGATCCGTGTTCTCTACGACTTCGCCACCGCGCATGTTCTTTCGCGCGGCGTGCCGACGAAGGGCGAACGCATCTCCATCGTCGCCATCGGCGGCTATGGCCGCGGCGAACTCGCACCGCTTTCCGATATCGATCTCTTGTTCCTGCTGCCTTACAAGCAGACCCCGTTTTCCGAGCAACTCGCCGAGTTCATGCTCTATGCGTTGTGGGACCTCGGCCTCAAGGTCGGCCATGCCGTCCGCTCGGTGGACGAGAATATCGCCCAAGCCAAGGCCGACTTCACCATCCGCACCACGCTTCTCGAAGCGCGCTGGGTATGGGGTGACCAGGACCTCGCCAACGAATTGCTGGCGCGCTTCAAGAAAGAAGTGAAGCGCGGTACCGCGCAGGAGTTCGTGAAGGCCAAGCTCACCGAGCGTGACGAACGCCACCAGAAGCTTGGCGATTCACGTTACCGCCTCGAGCCTAACGTAAAGGAAGACAAAGGGGGCCTGCGCGATCTACACACTCTTTTCTGGATCGCGAAGTATCTCTACGGCGTCTCCGATATCAGGAAACTCACCGACAAAGGCATCATTGATGACGATGCCGCCGGCCGCTTCATGAAGGCGCACGACTTCCTCTCCACGGTGCGCTGCTATCTCCACTATCTCACGGGCCGCACCGACAACAGATTGACTTTCGATCTCCAACGCGAGATCGCGCCGCGCCTTGGCTATACGGACCGCGCGGGGGCGGCGGCCGTCGAACGTTTCATGCGTCATTACTTTCTTGTGGCCCGCGATGTCGGCGATTTGACGCGCATCTTCTGTACGCTGCTCGAGGAAGGACAGCCGAAGAAAGGCATGGCGCGTTTCACGGCGCGGTGGCGTCAGCGCATGATTGATGGCTTCGTCGTCGACGGTGGGCGCATCGGCGTGAAGGACCCGGCGGTCTTCATCGGCGAACCCATCAAACTGCTCACGATCTTTCTGACCGCGCTCCAGCACAACCTCGATTTCCAGCCCGCCGTCCTGCGCGCCATCGCGCATCATGCGCGCGGCGTCACCGGTCTGCGCAACGATCCTGACGCCAATAAAATTTTCATCGATATTCTCACGCACAAAAATGGCGCGGAAAACACGCTTCGCTTGATGAGCGAGTGCGGCGTGTTCGGGCGTTTCATACCCGACTTCGCGCGCGTCGTCGCGCAGATGCAGTACGATATGTACCATGTGTATACGACGGACGAGCACACGATCCGCGCGATTGGTATTCTCAACCGCATCGAACAGGGCAAGCTCAAGACCGAGCTGCCGATCTCCTCCGATATTATTCACAAGATCGATTCAAAGCGTGTGCTCTACGTGGCGGTGCTGCTGCACGATATCGCCAAGGGACGCGGCGGCGATCACTCGGACCTCGGCGCCGATATCGCGCTGCATCTGTGCCCACGCCTCGGTCTTACCTTGGCGGAAACCGAAACCGTGAGCTGGTTGGTGAAGCATCACCTGCTCATGAGCAACACCGCCTTCAAACGCGACCTCGACGACCCGGCCACGATCAGCCGTTTTGCCGAGATGGTGCAGTCGCCGGAACGCCTTAAATTGCTGGTAATCCTCACCTGTGCTGACATCCGCGCGGTGGGCCCGGCGGTGTGGAACAACTGGAAAGCCACGCTGCTGAAGGAGCTTTTCACACGCGCCGACCGGGTCATGCGCGGCGGCCAGGCCGACGCGGGGATCGATCTGCGCGTCACCAGGGCAAAAGAAGCGCTCGCGGAACGCCTCGCGGACTGGCCCACCCATACCCGCGAAAACCTCCTCAACTTGGCCTCGCCCGCGTTCTGGCTTGGCGAAGACACGGACACGCATGAACGCATGGCGCATTTCATGCGCGCGGCCGACGAAGTGGGTGAGAAAATAGCCATCGACTTCACCGTCGATGCCGTGCGCGATGCGACCCTTATGACTCTCTATACCCCTGACCATCCCGGTCTATTTGCGCGTATCGCGGGAGCTCTAGCCTTGGCGGGGGTATCGGTCGTGGACGCGAAGATCGTCACGCTTTCCAACGGCATGGCGCTCGACACCTTCGCTATCCAGGATTTCGAAGGTCACGCGATCCCCATCGATCACCGCACCCAGCGCATCAAGAGCCGGATCGCCTCGGCCCTTGAAGGCCGCATGCGGCTCAATCAGGAGCTTCCAAAAGTCACCTCGCGTCTGCCGTCGCGCGTGCAGGCGCTTGAAGTGCCGCCGCGTGTCATCATCGACAACACCGCTTCCAAGGTCTGTAGCGTCATCGAGATCAACGGCCACGACCGGCCCGGCTTCCTGTTCGACGTCACCAAGACCCTCACGGATCTGGGTCTTCAGATTTTCTCGGCGCATATCTCGACGTATGGCGAGCGCGTCGTAGACGTCTTCTACGTGAAGGACGTCTTCGGCATGAGAATCGAAAACGAGACAAAAATCCGCCAGATTCGCGATGCACTAGGACAGGCCATCGGCGTGGCGGCCGGCGATGTCTCGGTGCAGCAGCGTCCTTCTCCCGCCGCATCACCGGCGTCCGGCGCCGCCGCCGAATAGCCAGCTTCTTCTCTCTAAGGATTTCGATGGCTTCCCCGTCGCTTCTCAAAGGTATCGGCACGGTCGGTTTCTTCACGCTCGGCTCGCGCATCACCGGCTTTATCCGTGACATGCTGCAAGCCGCGCTGCTGGGCGCGGGCGACACGGCGGCTGCTTTCATCGTCGCGTTCCGTATTCCGAACCTCTTCCGCAGCCTGTTCGCCGAAGGCGCCTTCTCTGCCGGCTTCGTGCCGATCTTCGCTAGCCTTCATGAAGGCGACGGTCATGCGAAGGCCATGGCTTTCGCGCGTGAAGCGGCCTCGGTTCTGGTGCTGGTGCTGGCGACCTTCAGCGCGCTCATGATCGTCTTCATGCCCTGGGTCGTGCTGATGATCGCGCCGGGCTTCGCCGATGAACCGAGACTCATGGACAGTGCGGTGGAACTCTCACGCATCGCCTTTCCCTATCTCTTCTTCATCTCGCTCACATCGCTCCAGTCGGGCATCCTCAACGCGCTGCACATCTTCGCCGCACCTGCCGCGGCGCCGATTTTGCTCAATCTCACCGTCATCGGTTTCCTGCTCGGCGCTGCCGCGCTCGACACCCACCGCGCAGAGGCCATGGCCTGGGGCGTGTCGGCGGCGGGCCTTATCCAGTTCCTGTGGCTCGGTTATCACTGCTGGCGCGTCGGTGCGGCCTTGAAGATCGGTCGCCCGCGCCTGTCGCCGGATGTGAAGATGCTGCTGAAACGTATGTTGCCCGTGGCCATTGGGGCCGGCGTCTATCAGCTCAACATGTTCGTCAGCACCAGCATCGCGACCTTCGTGTCGGCCAGCGCGGTGTCCTGGCTCTATTACGCCGACCGCGTGAACCAGCTTCCGGTGGGCATTGTTGGTGTCGCCGTTGGCATCGTTCTTCTGCCGCTGCTCTCACGCCAGATCCGTGCCGGCAACGAAGAAGCCGCCTTGGCCAATCAGAACCGCGCCATTGAATTCTCGCTGCTTCTGACGGTGCCCGCCTCTGTCGGCATTGCGGTTCTGGCCGAACCCATAACCTCGACCCTGTTCGAGCGCGGCGCCTTCACCCCGGAAGATCGTGAAGCGGTCGCCGCCGCGCTTTTCGCTTTTGCCTTCGCGTTACCGGCCTATGTGCTCAACAAGGCTCTCACCCCTGGCTTCTTTGGCCGTCACGACACGGTGACCCCGGTGAAAAGCGCGGGCGCGGCCTTTGTCGTGAATCTCGTGGCCAGCCTCGCGCTCATCCAAAGTTTCGGTCATCTCGGTATCGCACTCGCCTCCAGCCTCTCGGCCTGGACGAACGCCGTCACGCTCTATGTGATCTTGCACCGGCGCGGCCACATCAAACCCGATGCGCGCCTCAGGAAGCGGTTGCCGCGCCTCATCCTGGCCGCCGCCGCCATGGGCGGCGCGGTCTGGGCGGCGCTTCATTACGCCGTGCAGATGTTTGGCCCGGTGTTCGGCCCGCCCAATGCCGCCGCCGGTCCCGAGCTCATGCGCATCTACGTGCTCGCGCCGGTCATTGCTTTGGGTGGCCTTGTCTTCCTGATCGCGGTCTTCCTGTTCGGCGCCGCCGACAAAGGCGATCTCAAGCAGTTCCGCCGGAACGCTTGACCGTTTCTCGAGGCAGGAGTACCAACGCGGCGCCCATCACCGATGGGCCGGGATATGTCTCCAACCATATCCCGACCTCGTATATGAGGACGCCTCCATGAGCGGGTCCAATCCGCGGTCTCTCAAGGGCCGTATTTTTTCCGGCATTCAGCCTACGGGCAATCTCCACCTCGGCAACTATATCGGCGCGATCCGTAACTGGGTCGCGATGCAGAAGGACTATGAATGTCTATTCTGCGTCGTCGATCTGCACGCCATCACGGTGTGGCAGGATCCGGCAGCGCTGCGCCGCGCCACGCGCGAAGTCGCCGCCGGCATGATCGCCTCGGGCGTCGATCCCGAAAACAACATCCTCTTTGTGCAAAGCCATGTGTCGGGCCATGCCGAACTGGCCTGGGTGTTCAACTGCGTCGCCCGTCTTGGTTGGCTGAACCGCATGACCCAGTTCAAGGACAAGGCCGGCAAGAACCGCGAGAACGCATCCGCGGGGCTTTACGTCTATCCGAACCTCATGGCGGCGGACATTCTGCTCTACAAGGGCACCCACGTTCCGGTGGGTGAAGACCAGAAGCAGCATGTCGAGCTCGCGCGCGACATCGCCCAGAAGTTCAACAACGATGCCGGCGTGAACCTCTTCCCGCTCCCGGAGCCCGTGATCCAGGGCGTGGGCACGCGCGTCATGTCTTTGCGTGACGGGTCTCGGAAAATGTCGAAGTCCGAGCCGTCGGAATTCGGCGTGATCTACATGACCGACACGGCCGAGGCGATCCGCGACAAGATCAAGCGGGCCACCACGGACCCGAACCTGCTGCCGGACTCGGTCGCGGGTCTTGAAGGGCGCGCCGAAGCGGCCAACCTCCTCAGCATCTATGCCGCCCTCACGGGCCGGACGCTGGAACAGGTGGTGGCCGAGACCGCCGGTCAGCAGTTCAGTCAATTCAAGGCCATCCTCGCGGATGCCGCGGTGGCGGTACTCGGACCGATCAACGCTGAAATGAAACGCCTGATGGACCATCCGGACGAGATCGACCGGTTCCTCAAGCGGGGGGCGGAGAAGGCCCGGGATCTGGCCGCGCCGGTCCTCAAAGAGGTCTACGACGCCATCGGCTTCCTGCCGCGCACCTAAACAAAGCCCCTCGTCGCGTTGGACGAGGGGCTTTTAACTCATTGATTTTATTGATTTTGCTGCAGCGTTTTGTGCAGCATAGCGGATTTTACCGCACTTTATGTTGCACCCCATGCTGCAGCAAAAGCCGCAGCAAAACCCGGACGCTAACCCTTCTTCAGGCGGGCTTTCAGCCGGTCCCCGAGCTTATCCCCCAATTTATCCATGGCGGCGGACCATTGGGCCCGGACTTTACCGACGTCGGCGGCGCTTTTCAGGCCTTCGTGGTCCACGGTCACCTGGGTCTTCTTCGGGCCCTTCACCACAAAGCGCACTTCGACCCGGCCGACCTTCCAGGTGAAGCGTAGGTTCTTGCCCGGGTTGCGGGTCGAGACGTTGACGGCTTCTTTCAGGAAGGCCGCGCGGGTCTTGGCGTTGTCCCAGGCGTCAAAAGCGGCGTCGACCCCGGCGTCCAGGGTCCGGCTGATGCTGGTGCGAAAGCCCGTCAGCGTCTCGTTCACTTTGCGCACCCCCCGGGCACGCTCATAGCCCACGGTCACCATCTGGGCCCACCAGCCCGGGATCTTGTGGCGCGTGGCGATCAGCTCGGCGATGGCCTTATGGGTCATCTTCGCGGCGCCCGCCTTGTCCAGCAGCGTGAACCACTGGCTCCAGGTGCGCCCGGTCTTGGCCTTCACGGCGGCGTCGCTCATCGCAGTCCCAGCGCTTTTACGTTTGGCCCGGGGCGCGGCTTTTTTCGTCGGGGCTTTTTTCGCGGCGGCCTTCTTCTTGGCTGCGGCTTTGCGTTTCGCGGGCGTTTTCTTTTTCGGTTCGGCAGCTTCGTCTGTCACGTCGCTCATCACAGCACCTCGCAGGCTCGTTCGAAGGGAAGGCGGGGGCTTCGAGGATACACGCGGGCCGCGTCGCCGTAGCCGATATTGCACATGAAATTGGCCTTGATCCGGCCGTCGGGCCAGAAGGTTCTGTTCACCAGCGCCGCATCGAAGCCGCTCATGGGCCCGCAATCAAGTCCCAGCGACCGCGCGGCGATCATGAAATAGGCGCCCTGTAGCGCGCTGTTACGCAGGGCGACCGTCTCGACATCCGGCTTTCCCTCGAACCAACCCCGCGCGGCCTCGCGCGGATACAGCTCCGGCAACAGCTCGTAGAATTTGGTGTCATAGCCGATGACGAGATTCACAGGCGCGGCGAGGGTTTTTGCGCGGTTGCCCTCGCTCATGGCCGGGGCGAGTTTCGCCTTTGCGTCCGGACTGACGATGAACAGGAAGCGCGCAGGCGTGGTGTTGGCGCTGGTCGGCCCCCACTTCGCGAGATCATAAACCTCACGCAGCAAGCTCTCAGCAACCGCGATGGGCTGGAAGCCGTTGTGCGTGCGCGCCTTGCGGAAGATGAGATCGAGCGCCGCGTCATCCAGCTTCGGCATGGCAGCCCTCGGCGTTTACATCACCGCTTCGACTTGCAGAACCTCGGGCACATAGTGCTTGAGCATATTCTCGATGCCCATCTTCAAGGTCGCCGACGAGCTTGGGCAGCCGGCGCACGAACCGCGCAGGTTCAGATACACCGTGCCGTTCTTGAAACCCTTGTAGACGATGTCGCCGCCGTCCTGCGCGACGGCCGGGCGCACGCGCGTCTCGATCAGTTCCTTGATCTGTTCGATGATCTCGCCGTCGACGTCGTCATCGTTGAACTCCTGATCATCGCCCTCAAGACCGGATGCCGCGTCTTCACCGGCTTCCATCACCGGCACGTTGGCCGTGAAGTGATCCATGATCGCGCCGAGCACCATCGGCTTCAGCACCTGCCAGTTTTTCTCGTTGGTCTTGGTGACCGTCACGAAGTCGGACCCCAGGAACACGCCGGCCACGCCGTCGATCTCGAACAACAGGCGCGCAAGCGGCGAACGCGCGGCGGCTTCGCGAGAGGTGAAATCAGCGACACCCGTTTCCAGCACGGGGCGGCCCGGCAGGAATTTGAGGGCGGCGGGATTGGGGGTCTCTTCGGTTTGGATGAACATGGGGCAGCCCCGGAAATGGAGAAATATGGGGTTTAAATAGGACCAATATGGTCCCTAATCAAGAACGGCTATGTCAGGGCGTCTATGCGTTCTTCGCTCAGGTCACCCGGGACGCGCGCGTGACCCGAAAAAGTGGCGCCCGGTTTTTCGGCGAGGGCACGCGCCGAATAAAACCGGCGGCTAAGTGAGAGCGTCGATGCGTTCTTCGCTCAGGTCACCCGGGACGATCGTGACTGGGATCAAGATCTTGCCGGCGAGTTTCCCGGAAATGGCCGAGACGATCGGTCCCGGACCTTCCGGACCGACGCTCGCGCCGAGCACCAGCATGTCGATGGAAGGATTCGCACCGATCACCGCGAACAACTGTTCGAGGGTATCTCCCTGTCTTAAGTGCAGGTCGGGGAATCTTCCCGTCAGCTTATGCACGTCGGCGGCGACTTGCTGCAGGCGGCGTTCCGCTTCGGTTTTCGCTTCGTGCTGCATCAGCTCTTCGATGGCGGCGAAGTGGTGATAGTCGCTGTGCGGCACGGCATGGAACAAGGCGACCTTACCGCCGGTGTTCACGACGCGCCGGCACGCGAAACGCAGCGCCGTGCGAAACTCGACGGACCGGTCGACCACCACCAGGAATGTGCGTCCGGTTTCCGGCGCCGGGACGGCTGCGGGGGTGGACGGTGCTGGCGAGGGCGTGGAAGAGGGCGTTTCCGTTGTCATGGCTATACGCGCCGGAACACGGCGCTCGCGGCCCAGCCGGCGCCGGCGGCCAGCAGTACGGCAAGCAAGCCATAGAGCGGCGCAAGATTATGCGCGAAGTCGTAGATGTCCGCGCCGATGCCGATCTTGGAGATGTTCAAGGGCACGATCTCGGCGGCCACCACTTGCCCTTCACGGAACAAATAGACCTGCACGTTGTATGTTCCGACCGGAACGTTCGATGGAAAGTGCAGCTCGGCGCGGAACAGGCGATTCGACATCATGTTGATGGCGCCGATGCCTTGATCGTAAAGACCCTCGCTGGTCTTGAGACGCACCAATGCTTTCCTGAACTCGGCCAGCTGATTGAGCGGGATGTTCTCGTCCGTGGTCGGCATGCGGATGTTGTCGACGCCGATTTCATGGCGAGTGAGCAGCGTCTGCGGTACGAACTCCTCCACGGGGCGCGATGAGACGACACGGTAATAGGACGGTACGGACGTTAGCGTTACGTCGTTGGTGTTGAGCCAAATGGGACCAACGCGCGTCTTGTGGCGCACCACTTCATCGCGCTTGGGGCCCGTGACGACGACGGCCACGTCGCCGGGGCCATCTGTGGCGCCGAACAACAGCACATCGGTACCCGTGAAGCGCGAGGTGATGGCGACGAGGTGGCTCGACAGGTCCGCCACGAGCGGCACCTCCGGCGCATGCGGCGCTTCCTGCGCGTGCGCGGGAAACGCGGCTAGCAATGCGAAAGTGAGGAGAAGTTTTCTCATGGCGTGCTCGCGACCGAGAGCGAGAACGGTTCTTTCGGCGTCAACACCAGGCCGATCGCGAGGCTGATGGCGACGAGCAGCACCATTCCGGCAAGCATCACACGCAACTGCTCGCCCTTCACCTTGCCGGAAAGCCGCGCCCCGATTTGCGCGCCGACGACCGCGATGACGAGCAGCAAGAACGCCAGCACGACATCCACGGATTGGTTGACGATCGCTTGCAAGAGCGCGGTGATTGCGGTGACGAAAGTGATCTGAAACAAACTAGTCCCGATCACCACTTGGGTCGGCATGCCGAGTAGGTAAATCATCGCTGGCACGATCAGGAAGCCGCCGCCCACGCCCATCATGGCGACGAGCAGGCCCACGAGGAATCCAATGCCGGCAGGCAGCAAGGCCGAGATATAAAGCTTTGAACGCCGAAAGCGAATCTTGAACGGCAGTCCGTGCATCCAGATATGGCGGCCCGGACCGCGTGCGGCCAAGGCTTGCGCGACCGGGCGTTTCTTCAGTGCGCCCGGCAGGCTCTCCATCAGCATGAAGCCGCCGACCACGCCCAGGAAAACGACATAACCGAGCGAAATCGTGAGATCGATGTGGCCGGAGCTCTTGAGGAGGTTGAATAGATACACCCCGAGACTTGAGCCGATCATCCCGCCGGCGGTGAGGACGCCGCCCATCAGGAAGTCCACATTGTTGCGGCGCATGTGGGCCAGCATGCCCGAGACGGACGAGGCCACGATCTGCACCGACTGCGTGCCCACCGCGACAGTGGGGGGGACGCCGATGAAGATCAGCAGCGGCGTCATGAGAAAGCCGCCGCCGACGCCGAACAGGCCCGACAGCAAACCCACAAGCCCACCCAAACCGAGAACAAGCCAGATGTTCACGGACAATTCGGCAATGGGCAGGTATATCTGCATACGGTTCTACTTACTCGGCGGCGTTAGCCACGTTTTGACGGTACCACTGATACGCTGCGGTAACGCCTTCACGCAGTCCGGTCTTGGCTTTCCATCCCAGCGCATTGATGCGGCCGACGTCCACAAGCTTGCGCGGTGTGCCGTCGGGCTTGGTGACGTCGAAGGCGAACGAGCCCTTGAACCCCACCACATCGGCGATGAGTTCGGCGAGTTCGCGGATGGTCACATCCGATCCGACGCCGATGTTCACGAGCGACTCGTCGGAATAATTCTTCATCAGGAACACGCAGGCGTCGGCGAGGTCGTCGACATGCAGGAACTCGCGCCGTGGCGTGCCCGTGCCCCACAAGGTCAGCGACGGCTTGCCGGTGACCTTGGCGTCGTGCGCCTTGGCCATCAGCGCGGGTAGGACGTGACTGGAGGTGAGATCGAAATTGTCCTCGGGGCCATACAGATTGGTCGGCATGCAGCTGATGAAATCGCGCCCATATTCACGCCGGTAAGCTTGGCACTGTTTGATACCAGCGATTTTCGCGATCGCGTACCACTGGTTCGTGGGCTCCAGCGGTCCCGTCAGCAGCGCATCCTCGTTCATCGGCTGCGGCGCAAGGCGCGGATAGATGCAGGTCGAACCCAGGAACAAAAGTTTCTCGACGCCGATGTGATGGGCCGTCGCGATGATGTTGGTCTGGATTTGCAAGTTATCT
>JAIUPE010000039.1 GCA_020160875.1 Pseudomonadota bacterium | reverse complement strand
TCGTGCCCTTCTGGCGCAGGGCCTGGACCACCGCTTGCGGCAGTTCCTGGTGGATCACCTGAAAGGAGGCGTCGGCGCCGAGGATGACGCGGCCCTCGCGGGCGAGGCCGTCGACGAGGCCGCGCGCGAACGAGCCGACGCCGGCAATGGCGGTGACGCCGAGCGCGATGCAGGCGAGGAAGATGCCGAAGCCGCGCAAGCCGCCGCGCAGTTCGCGCAGGCCGAGGCGGATGGCGACGGGCAGGCGCGCCGGCCGCGCGACGAAGGCGTTCAAGACACGCGCTCCGCCATGCGGATGTCCTCGACGATGGCGCCGGAGCGCAGGCGCACGACGCGGTCGCACCGCTCGGCCAGCGCCCGGTCGTGGGTGACGAGGATGAGCGTCGCGCCCCGTTCGGCCTGTTTGGCGAACATCAGTTCGATGATCGAACGCCCCGTCGTCTCGTCGAGATTGCCGGTCGGCTCGTCGGCGAACAGGATTTCCGGCTTGCCCGCGACCGCGCGGGCGAGCGCGGTCCTCTGCTGCTCGCCGCCGGACATCTGCGCGGGATAGTGGTCGAGGCGGGCGCCGAGCTGTGGTGCGAACCGGGCCGTGCGATGGTCGCGGCCGGCGGGTCCATGCTCGTGCGCGTGACCCTGCGCAAGGGCCGCCGCCTGTACATCAACGACGGCACCTACGGCAGCCTGTTTGACGCCGGCGCCCTCAACTGGCGCTTCCCGGTCCGTCTGGTGCGCCCGCTCTCGCGCGCCGGCAAGAATTCGAACACCCCCAATACCCGGACCCCGTCCGAGAAGTTGGTGGCTTTCACGTTTTACGGCCCGACCTGCGACAATCTGGACAAGATGAAGGGGCCCTTCATGCTGCCGGAAGACACGCAGGAAGGCGACTGGATCGAGATCGGCATGCTGGGCTCCTACGGCTCGACCATGCAGACCCGGTTCAACGGCTTCCATTCTTCCGTCACCGCCACCGTGTGGCCGGAAGCGGCGCCCTTTGCCGTGGAACGTCCGCGCCGCGGGGTCGCGCTCCGGGTTGTGCCCAAGAGCCCGATCGAGGGGGTTCAGCTTCAGCTGGACGCCGTCCGGCCGGACGAAGCGATGGGCGAATTGTCCGCGGACGGTAACGTCGCTGCGGAATCCCTCGAGCTAAAGTAAGCTCCGGTCCCAATATCCGATTCGGGGCCGCGGACAGCAAAAGTGGATTCCGGTTTTGCGTCGTCCGCGGCCCCTTCTATAAACCGTAGCTTCTGATTCGCGCGTGAATCAGAAGCGAGGGGGACGGCGCATTGCCGCCCCCGTAACTTTTGCCTTCAACAAAGGATGGCTGAGTAATGGCTGCGTCTAAGAAGTCCGCGAAAAAATCCAAATCTTCGTCCAAGGCGCCGCAGGCGGTGGGCTCGAAGAAGGGCAACAACCGTAAGGCCATGCTGCTGTCGAAGCCGGTCGAGCACATCGACATGACGTCGTTCGATGCGCGCCCGATCATCAACGCCATGAGCAAGATGTCGTTCACCTCGCGCGATACCGCGCGCGCGGCCGAAATCCTCAATATGATGCTCGCCGACCAAAAGTGCTCGGTGGTGCTCACGCTCGCCGGCTCGACATCGGCCGGCGGCTGCATGCAAGTCTACGCGGACATGGTGAAGTACGGCATGGTCGACGCCATCGTCGCCACCGGCGCTTCCATCGTGGACATGGACTTCTTCGAAGCGCTCGGCTTCCGCCACTACCAGGGCAGCCAGTTCAACGACGATAAGGACCTGCGCGATCTTTACATCGACCGCATCTATGACACCTACATCGATGAGGAAGAGCTGCAGACCACGGACCACACGATCGGCGAAATCGCCAATGGCATGAAGCCGGGCCCGTACTCGTCCCGCGCTTTCATCAAGGAAATGGGCCGCTGGCTGAAGACCCGCAAGAACCGCAAGAAGGGTTCGCTGGTCGAGACCTGCTACGACCATGATGTGCCGATCTTCTGCCCGGCCTTCACCGACAGCTCGGCCGGCTTCGGTCTCGTGCTGCACCAGGTGAAGAATCCGAAGGGTCACATCACCATCGATTCCGTTGCCGACTTCCGCGAACTGACCGATGTGAAGATCAAGGCGGGTTCGACCGGCCTGTTCATGATCGGCGGCGGCGTGCCGAAGAACTTCATGCAGGACACGGTGGTTTGCGCCGAAGTGCTCGGCATCGAAGCCGAAATGCACAAGTACGCCGTCCAGATCACGGTGGCGGACGTTCGTGACGGGGCTTGCTCGTCCTCGACCCTCAAGGAAGCCAATTCCTGGGGCAAGGTCGACAGCTCTATTGAGCAAATGGTCTTCGCCGAAGCCACCAGCGTCATGCCGCTGATCGCCTCGGACGCCTACCACCGCGGCCATTGGAAGAAGCGCAAAGCCCGCAAGTTCGCCCAGCTCTTCAAGTAAAAGCGCGGCTAGGGTTGAAAATGAAAGGGGCGGCTGCCGGTAGTAGCCGCCCTTTTTGTTGTCGGAGAATTGGCTAAGAAATCCGTATGGAAGAAAAGCGAGCACATCAGCAAGCAGGTTGGCGCGTTGTTTTCACGGTTATCGTCGTTGTGGCCTTGATCGCGGCAAATGTCTTCGTGATCTCGTGGTTAAGTACGGGAGTCACTGGGAAGCCGGCGCTTTCCATCCTGCTGTTCGTTCTGGCTGAACTCGTAGTTGGGATTCTTCTTCTATTCGGTGGTTTCGTTTACTCGGTGCCGAATAAAGACCCGAAGGCTGTGCGGGATGCGTTGTGGGGACTCCTGTTCTTACCCTTCCGGTAGCTGAAAACGAAAGCCCTCCCCCCGTGAAGGGGAAGGGCCAACGCTGCGGAGGGTGTGGGGTCGCGATGACACGGCCTCCGCGTCGCTCCGGTGATTAGGTGTGGTCCGGCATCTTGATGTCTCCCGCGCCGACGACGTCGAAGTCGTGATGCTTAGGGCGCTTCAGGAGATCGACGTTGCCCGAGCCGATGACGGTCACGTCCGCTTCGTCTTCCGCCGAGGCCTGGGCTTCGCCCGCCCCCGTGATGGTCAGCTTGAGGCGCTTGGTTGCGAGCTTGCCAAGGTTGGTTTCGCCGGCTCCGGCGATGGTTACCTTGAGGCGTTCGCTTGCACCGTCGGCGTCGATCTTCCCGGCGCCGGCGATGGTGAGTTCCAGCGCGGACTGATCCACATCCTTCATGGAGAGTTCGCCGGCGCCCGCAATCGTCACCTTCTCGAAGGTCTTGCCGGGCAGGACGATCTCGACTTCGTCCTCGATGTCGCCGCACACCTTGAGGGTGCCCTTTTCGAGGCGGATACGTTCCAGATCGTCGGAATTGCCGTGCAGTTCGACGTCGGTTCCTTCACCGCGGCGCCAGCGGGACTTGGCGGGCACGGCGATGGTGACGTGGTCGCTGCCGTCCCAGGCGAGGTGGGCTTTGGAGCCGCTGACGTCGGCCGAGGTGCCATCGCACGCACCGCTGTTGAAGAAAATGGGCGTCCAGGAGCTCTTACGGTCCTCGGCCTGCGGGCGCGAAGCCACGAAAATAACGGTGCCGACGACGACGGCGGTGATGATCAATCCACGGTGTTTCATGAGTTACCCCTCATTGGCGTTTGGTTCGTAACGCCTGTTTTGCAACCGGCGTGCCAGAGGGCGAAAACCGCTAAATCATTGATCTTTCGGAGATATTGGATGCGTTAAAGGTGCTCGATTTCACCAAGAGTTATCGAAATATGTGATGTTAGTTAGCGCGAACCGCTACTGGGGCCAGTCTTTAGGCCGTCGGGCCGGTCATATATTCCACAATCGAGGCCGTAGCGTAGGGCCGCGCTCGTCACGACGAAGCTGTGCCAGACGAGGATCTGGTAGGGGAGATCGTCGGACAGGAAGACCCCCACGCCCGCCGTATAAAGAACGCAACCAACAGTGAGCAGCTCAAGCCCGGTCGTCCGCAAGGGGTTGCGCATGATCACGAATACCCAGCCCAAAAGGACATGGGCCACGACGGAGCGCTGTTCGAAATATTACGGCGCGATGAACTTCAGCGCGATGCGGATGTTGGCCGCGCCCCAGATGGCCGCTCCAATCGCCTCTGTCTTTTCCGCAGAACCGATGTTATCCGCTGATCTCTTAGGTTTTTTTGGGCGAGGGTATGAGTTACCGCAAGATCTGCATCGTTGGGCCGGGCGCGATCGGCGGTATGATGGCCGTGATGCTGAAGGACGCGGGCGCCGAGGTTTCCGCCCTCGCAAGACCGAACAAGGTCGCGGCGATCAAGGCGAATGGCCTCACCCTCGCGCTCAAGGATCGGACCGTGAACGCGCGCTTCCCGGCCGCGACCGACCCGAAGGAGCTGGGGCCGCAGGACCTCGTCGTCGTCACCCTCAAGAGCAACGCGCTTCTATCCGTGGCGCACAACATCGCGGCGCTGTGCGGACCGAATACACCCGTTGTCTTCGTCATGAACGGCGTGCCGTGGTGGTTCTTCGATGGTTTTGGGGGATCGCTCGCGGGACGGCGGCTCACGGCGCTCGATCCCGATGGGCTCCTCGCGCGCACGTTCCCCAGTGAACGCGTCGTGTGGTCGGTGGTGAACTGCAGCGTCATCGAGCGCGCCGACGGCGTGATCGAACACACCCGCAATCAGCACCTGATCTTTGGGCGGCCCGACGACAGTCCGCGCGGCCTCGACGAGATCGCCGCGGCGTTTCAGCCGGGCGGCTATCAGACCGTCATCAGTCCGAACATCCGCAACGACATCTGGGCCAAGCTGGTGGTGAACGTCAGCGGCAACACCATCAGCGCGCTGACCGAGGCGCTTCTGGGCGAGATGTACGCCGATCCGCTGGTGCGCGAATGCGTCTCCGCCGTCGCCGACGAGGCACGCGAACTTGGCGCCCGCCTGGGCTTGGACCGTGGCATCAATCCCACGGACCGGATGAAGGATTCGCCGGTGCGCACGTCCATGCTCCAGGACTTCGAGCGTGGCCGCCCCCTGGAACTCGCGGCCATCGCCGAAGCCGTGGTGGAGATCGCCGAGGCGGCCGGCGTGCCGCTCCCGCAGACGCGCGCCGTCCTGGGTTTGACCCGCCTTCGTGCCGCCAAGGCGGGCATTTCGTAAAAATTGCGGTTTCGCGTAGACTACGCCCGCCAATCGCTGGGGACCTGTCATCGATACCGTATCCATCTCGCCATCCGAAATCCGCGACCGTAGGCTGATCCAGCTCCGTGAGGGGCTCGCCGACGGGCGCTACAAGGTCCTTTCGGTGGATATCTTCGACACGCTGGTTTGGCGCCGGGTGCCGGAACCTTACGATCTGTTCCTGCTCCTGGGACGTGACCTGGCTGCGTCAGGCAAGTTGGCGCCCCACGTTTCACCGCTTCAATTCGCCGAGCTGCGCCGGAGCGCCGAGCGCGCCGCGCGCGAGAAAGCCGAAGCCACGACGGGGTACCGCGAAATCCGCATGGTGGATATCTACGCGGGACTGCCGGATGTCCTTTTCGCGCCAGGCTTTGACTTGGGCGCGCGGATCGCCGCAGAACTCGCGCTGGAAAAAGCGCTGCTCCATGTGGACGAAGACCTTGCCGCGCTGGTGCGGTTCGCGAAGACATCCGGCGCGAAAGTCTTCTTTGTCTCGGACACGTATTTCTCGAGCGCCGAGATTTGGGATCTGCTCGCGGCCGCCGGCTTCAAGGATAAGGCGCTGGTGGACAGGCTCTATGTCTCGTGCGAGGCGGGCCGCCCTAAATACCGTGATCTCTTCGATACCGTGCTCAAGGACGCGGCCGTGCCGGCGGCGGCTTACGCCCACATCGGCGATAACATGGATGCGGACGTTCATCCGGGCCGCCATCGCGGCATGGTCACGGTGCATTACGACAAGTGGATTTTCGCGCCGCGTGTGCAGACCGAGGAGTTCACGGCCGACCTCGCGCAACGGGCCCAGCTGCTCGGAGCTTGGGGCGATTTCGGCCTGACGGGTCTGCGCGGACGCCTGTTCCACCGTGCGCCGGAAAGCCTCCCGGTGGAGCACCGCTTCTATTGGAGCTACGGCGCGGCCGTTCTCGCGCCGGTGTTTGCCGGTTTCGCGCGCTGGGTCTTGAGCCAAGCGGAGGGCGCCCCGATTTATGGGGTGATGCGCGAGGGCCGCTTCCTGGGCCGTGTGGTGGCGCAAACCGCCACCGATCTCGGCCTCAAAGCGGACGTGCGCGAATTGTGGCTGTCGCGCCGCGCCGTGATCCGCGCCGCCGTTTACGAAGACGGCATGCGCTTCCTCCCCGACGCCATCTCGCTTTCGCCCGGCACGACGCCTGAGCAGTGCCTCGAAAATCTGGGCCTGACGCTTGCCGAGGTGAAGGCGGTGGTGCCGGACTTCGACTTCGGCCGCGCGGACAGTCTGACGCGTCTCGCCAACGCCATCGCGTCCACTTTGCGCCTCAAGGACAAAGTCGTGATCCGTTCAGCGCAGCTACGCCGCAACCTCCTGAAGGCGCTTCAGGCCAATGTGGATTTTACCAAGCCTGTGATCCTCATGGATCTTGGTTATGCGGGAACCATTCAGTCCGTGCTGGGCCGCGTTCTCAAGCGCGAGGGAATCCCGGCGCGACTGACAGGCCTTTATCTCGCGGCGAACGAGAAGGCGATCCAAAACGTCCGCGAAGGCGCCGACATCCGCGCCTGGCTCAACGGCGATGGCTACGGCGGGCTCACCGGCGCGCTGCTGTCGCGCACGCCCGATGTGCTTGAACACGCGTGTATGTGTCCGGAAGGCAGCCTTGCCGACTACGACGCGGCGGGCCGCCCGGTGTTGCTGGCGAACCAACGCGGACCCGCGCAGATCGCGCAGATGGAAGCATTGCAGGCCGGCATCCTCGACGGCATCTCGGCGATCAACACGCTGCTCGGCCCGCTCGCGCAGACGCCGGTGGATGTGCCTGAACTGAAAGCGCAAGCCGAACGCATCATTCAAGCGGCGCTCCTGCATCCGACGATGCAGGAGGCCGACACCATCGGCGCCTGGCATCACGAAGCGAACTTCGATCTCGCCGACGTGCGCCGGCTGAAGGACCTCTCTTTCGATCCCGCGACACTTCAATACCAGGGCTGGCCGGGATTGCAGGATATCGGCCGTCACCAGGTTTATTGGCCGGCCGCGGCGTTCGCGTCAGCGGCGCCTTTCTTCGGCGAAGTGTTCGCCGCCGGTGCGCGGCAGACGTACGATGCCGATCACCTGACGTCGGGACCCGCCCTTGGCACGCTCACCATTACGCCCGATCTCGGCGTCGGTTTTGAAGCGCGGCGGCAAGGCGCCGTGCCGCTCACCGTCAATGCGTTCGGGCGCGGCGAGATTTCCGTGACGGTCAAAGGGGCCGGTCCGGAAGCGTTCCAGCGCTTGCGTCTCACGTTGCCCACGGCGCGCGCGATCGTCGCGCTCGATTCTTTCAGCGTCTCTTTCGCAGGCGAGCGCGATCACAAGACCGTCAATCTTTTGGATGAGAACGCGCGGCGCGTCTCCTGGGTCAATGCCGAAGCCGGACCCGATAACACCAAGACCACGACCAAGCAGGGCACGAGCTTCGACGCGGACCTTTCCGCCGATGTCCCGCCCTGGATGCATATGTTGACGCTTCGTCTGCGCTTCAAATATCTCCGTCTCGAAGACCTTTTCCGGTGAGCGCCATGAACACGAATGGGCCGGGCCGCCTGTGCATGGTCACCACCAACTTCAACTACGGCGCCTATCTTGACGACTGCATGCGCTCGATCGTGCATCAGAAAGGCTTTGATCGGGTCGACTATGTGGTGATGGATGGCGGTTCGACCGACAATTCCGTCGATATCATCAAGAGCTACGGCGGCAAGCTCGCGCACTGGCAGTCCCAGAAGGACGCGGGCATGTATCATGCCATCGAAGAGGGGTTCACGAAGTCGGAGGCCCCGTACATGGGTTGGTTGAATTCCGACGATCAGCTTGCGCCGTGGGCGATCCAGACCGTACTCGATATTTTCGACCAGTTGCCCGAGGTGCAGTTCATCACGTCGCGGTTCCCCATGCAGGCGCGCAAAGACGGGACCGTTGTGAAGACCACCATTCTCGCCGGCGTCGACAACTGGGGGTTTTTCAACGGCGAACACATCCGCACCCTGGGCCTGCCGTCCACCGGCTGGATCGTGCAAGATTGCACTTTTTGGCGGCGCTCGCTGTGGGACTCCGTCGGCGCGTCCTTCGATCACACGCTGAAACTGGCCGGTGACTTCGAATTGTGGGCCCGCTTCATGATGAAAACAGACCTCTACATCGTGCCGGTTCCGCTCGGCATTTATCGCATTCAGGGGGCGAACAAGGCGATGGTGGGCCGCGACGCCTATCGCGATGAATGCGTGAAGGTATTGCAACGCTATTCACCGGTCATTCCCACGGACGTGCAGAAATTGGGCGAACGCGTCGTCGCCAAGAAGCTTGCAACCATGGGAATCTCGAACCTGATCGCTGATCATCAGCGCACCGGGATCAAGACCATTGCCTTCGACTACGAGCAGAATCGCTATTTCCCTTACGAAGATCGTTGATGCATGTCTGAACAGGACACTCGCAGCCCGCAGCCGGATACGATCCTAATCGCGCGCTCGCCCGGCGAGACGCGCTACGCGCTGATGGCCGACGAGACCGTGCTTGCGGTTGTGCATCGCCGGGATGCGGATGTGCAGCCGGGTGCGATTTATCACGGCCGGGTCAAGGCGCCTGTCCCAGGCACCGGTGCGGTCTTTGTCGATTATGGCGAGGCGTTGCCCGGTGTCCTTTATATTAAATCGCCGCCGCCGGAAGGCAGCGCCATTGGAGTCACCGTCACGGTGCCGCCGCGTCCCGGGAAGGGCGCAGAACTCAAGGCGGTGAAAGCCGCCATCGCATCGGGCGCAAAACTGCCTCTGCGGGCGGCGTCCGCGCCGGAACCGGTCGTGGACTGGATGGCGCGGTATGGCGCGTCCATCCGCGCGATTATCTGTCAGCCGCTGCGTGAGGTTGCACGCGTGCGCGCACTTCTGGACACCGACGCCGTCGTCGAATCCCATCCCGCCGATGCCGACCTGTTCACCGCTTTCGGCGTGGATGAAGCCATCGAAGCGGCTCTGCGGCCCGAAGTGAAACTTCCCTCCGGCGGTTCAATCATTGTCGAGTACACGCGAGCCCTGACCGTCATCGACGTCAACTCGGGTGGTTCCGATCCGGCGCGCGCCAACTACGAGGCCATGGCGGCTGTCGCCGCGGAGCTTCGCCGCAGGAATGTCGCCGGGCATATTCTGATCGATGTTATTCCGACAAAAGCGCGCGCGTCTTTGCCGCGCATTCTCACCAAGGCCCTCGCGGCCGATCCAAACCCGGCACAAGTCGTTGGACTCACCTCTCTGGGACTCTTGGAGATGACCCGGCAAAGGATGGGCCTTTCGCTCGCCGAGGTGTTGATGGACAAGAGCGAACTTAGCGCCGCCAGCGTGGCCTATCGCGCCTTGCGCGCCGTTGTACGGGTTGCGGCAAAAAGCGGAACACCGAAATGGGCCGTCAATCTCGCGTCAGATGTTGCTGCGCTTTTGCAAGGTCCGCTTGCGCGCGCCGTCAACGAGGCGCATGAACTTACCAAGGTTGAGATCCAAATCGTACCCCACGCAGATTTCAAGCGTGAGCGGATCGATATTAGCCCAGCCTCATAAAGCTCTAGCGCCGAACAGAGAAGCCGATAAATAATTCCAGATCGTCGGCGACTTCGCTCAACCCAACATTCACGCCGGTATCGAACTGGACGTCGTCCGTGTAACGGTAACTCAACCCCAGTCCGGCCGAATTTTCCCAAGCATTTCCGGCACGCGTATCCTTCACATTGAAAATCTCGATATATCCCCCGATTTTCGGCGTCAGATTGACTCCGGCGATCGCCGCGTTATTGACGACCGCACCGTAACCGCTGCCGGTCTCATTTGGGTTCATCTCGATACCCGCCTGCAGCCCGAACGAAATGCCGCTAGGAAGGGCCAGCGCGAGCGGAAAAGTGGCGCCGCCTGTGACTCTCCGGTCGCCCGACGCGGGGGGCGAGACAGGCAAGGACATGTACGGAATCATCCCGAAGGCCGAATCGCCCGAGTCATTCCCCCAGAAGTTTATTTTGGAGCTTACCGATGCGTCGCCGGCGGATGCCAAACGCTGGTGCCCCGACGGCGTGCGCGCGTCCGCGATCAATAAGCCACCAAATGCGAGTTGAAGCTCAAAGTCATCGGTAACGCCCCAGCGTAAAGTGGGCGCCCCCGTTCCGATAACCTCGATCTCGGTCGGCGCGCCCGCATCGTTTGTCTTGTCACGGGTAAGGGAGCCGATGGTCATCTCAAACTGAAATTGTCCGGGATCGAGGGTGTACGGGCTTCCGGTGAAACTCGGCCGATCGGGAGAGAATGGGCGCGGGGAGTCCTGCGCGTGTGCGCAAAGAGGGAGCGCTGGCGTCAACGCCAGGAGCCGCGAGAAGAGTGTGAAAGGGCTCATGGGGCCGGGCTCGGCCGCCGTGCGCGGCAAAAGGTCCAAGCGCTCGGAAATGGCCAGCGTCCGCCATGCAGCCTGCTGCAACCATAGGCATTCCGATGGCGGCGGAGAGAAAAGCGCCGTCGGCCGCATATGCGGCGACCGAGCGCAAACGGGCCGTGCCGACGGCTAGAGTCGCATGTGTTGTTATTTTTCATGATGAGATCTTAGGGAAGCGCCGGGGGCCGGGCATGTGTGAAGCGGTATGGGCGCGGGGTCCGGTGGTTTAGGGCGCTGGGAGCGAAAGTATAAGGGTGGCTTGACGTGCCGTGGCGATTGGCCCGAAATACCTGAGATGACGATAGACCCAATGCCCGACGACAAGCCTGCTGCCGTACGCGTTACCGCAACCAAATGCGCGCGTTGCGGCGAACCCGTACAAGCCCGCTATCGGCCTTTCTGTTCACTGCGATGCGCCGAGATCGATCTCGGTTCGTGGTTCACCGAGCGCTACCGGGTTGAGACGGCTGAATTGCCGACCGACGCGCCGCGTCAGGGCGAAGGGGAACCCTAGATGACCGCCGCGCCGCCCGACGCCGAAGCCCTGCACCATCACCATCGGCGGCGCATGGGAGGGCGCGATCCGCATGAAGTCCATCGGGTTGCCACGCCGCTCGAGCTATTGTTCGACTTGACGTTCGTCACAGCGTTCAGCCTTGCGGCCGCACAGTTCGCGCATCTTCTGGCCGAAGGGCATATCGGCGCCGCGCTTGCCGGCTTCGGCTTCGCGACCTTTGCGATCTGTTGGGCGTGGATCAATTTCACTTGGTTCTCGTCCGCCTACGACACCGACGATTGGATTTTCCGCGTCGTGACCATGGTGCAGATGACGGGCGTGCTGGTGCTGGCCACCGGCTTGCCACGCATGTTCGCATCGGTCGAACACGGCGTGCATCTCGACAATTCGGTGATCGTGCTCGGTTATGTGATCATGCGGGTCGCGATGATCTTCCAGTGGCTGCGGGCCGCGAAGCAGGACCCGCGCCGGCGCGCGGCGTGTATGACTTATGCGATGGCGATCTCGATCGCCCAAATCGGCTGGATCGTGCAAATCTTCCTGAATTTCTCGCTGGCCGTCAGCGCGGTGCTCGCGCTCATTCTTTTCTTCGTTGAACTCGCCGGTCCCATCATCGCGGAAAAGAAGAACGGTGGTACGCCCTGGCATGCGCACCATGTCGCCGAGCGCTACAGTTTGTTCGCGATCATTGCTCTGGGCGAGGGCGTGGTTGGCACGCTGGCGACCTTGTCGGCCGCCGTCGAAGACCAAGGCTGGACGATCGACGCGGCGCTTGTATGCGTCGCGGGAACGGGGCTCACCTTCGGCATGTGGTGGATCTTTTACGTCTTGCCGTCGGCCGCGGTGCTTCATGCGCACCGCGAGCGCGCGTTCGTGTGGGGCTATGCGCAGATTGTGATTGTGGCGGCCATCGCCGCCACCGGCGCGGGTCTGCATGTGGCGGCATATTTCATCGCGCACACGGCGCATCTCAGCCCCATGGCAACCTTACTCACGGTCGCCATTCCCGTCGGCATTTACCTGTTTGCAATCTACGCCCTCTATTACTACCTCGTGCGCAGCTTCGATGCGTTGCACATCTGGCTGCTCCTCGGCACCGCGGCTGTCATGGGGCTTGCCATCGGAGCCGCCCTCGCGGGGTTCGGGATGGCGGTCTGCCTCGTGATCCTGACGTTCGCGCCGGTGGTGACCGTCGTGGGCTACGAGGTCAAGGGTTACCGGCACCAGGTCGCGGCCATCGCCCCGGAGCCTCACCAAGCCCGCCCCGGGACCTGAAATTCAAGATTTCCCCGAAAAAAGGGCTTTTAGCTCAAGTTCTTAGGGCTTAAACCGACGTCTGGACACCCGCCGCCTTCTCTAATATAAAGCGCCCCTCTCCAAGAGGTCTGACCTCCGTGCCCAGGTAGCTCAGTTGGTAGAGCAGCGGATTGAAAATCCGCGTGTCGCTGGTTCAATTCCGGCCCTGGGCACCATCACTTTTCAAAATATAATCAAAAAGTTGATGCCGTGTCCGGCAGGCGTTCTCGCATCTTTTGGCGTGCCCCGATGGTTTTGGTTTAGCGGCGATTTATTGGGGTGGTTTTGTATGCGGGGCGATGAGACGCCCCCGGATTGCCCCCGCGTGTCCGCGGATGTTCCATCTGTCTCTTCGGCGGCGGGAGTTACTGTCGCGCAGCGCCGCCTGATCGCTTTGGCTTCCGGCTTTTGATGTTCATTTTCGAGGTCCAGGGAATAGTTCTGGACGTGACAGGGGACGTCCACGCGATCAGCCTATTTGAGAGGCCTTGTTATTGCCCAATCAAATTCATGCCCTCTTCATCTCAGCGGTGGCCCCAGAGCCCAAGCGACCACCGACGAGCGCTCGCCTTTTTCGATTCCTGTCACCCGATGAAGCTGCCTGGACGGAAACACGATTCCGGTGCCTTGTTCGCGAAAACTCGGGTCCTTCCATACGTAGCCGTATTCATCCTTGATTTCAAAATTACCGCCAGCGTAGGCGTCCGTAGGTGAAAGAGGGACGATGATGCTGAGCTTGCGCACTAAGCCGCGCCATTCCGGCCGCTCCTCGTCGCCGTAAATTCCGTCTTCCGTATCCTTATGCCAATCAAAAAACCCGCCGACATCATAACGGGTCAACTGCGCTACCTGTAGGCAAGTGATGTCGTACTTCCATATCTCACGGTTTGCTCCATCGCACAGGTGGCGCATTAGGCCGCAGACCCAGTGTGTAGCCTCCAGAATTTGTACGGCTGACCTGCGGATAGCCTCGTCTACTCGCGATCCACGGAGTGGAGAGTGAACCTCCGCCGCTCCCGGTTCATTAAAAACATCGAGGATCGCCTGGCAAACCGCAACCGGTAAGGCCGCAGCCTGAAGGTGATATATCTGATTTCGCTGCAACTTCATGTGGTCGATCCGAACTGGTTATAAGCGCCCGCTTTTAGGCGCTCCAAGTCTCGCGTGATCTCTCTGACTTCAGATAAGCGGCCATCGCGTTCATACAGAAGGGGCGCCGGGTGAGTCGCGACCAGGCGCGCAGCTTCGGCGAGAAGTTCGTCATCGAGGGCGTGGGCGTGCGTATCGAAATAGACGTTGTCCAGCCAGATACCACCGGAGACGTGATAGTAGGTGGGGGCCTCATCTAGTCTTGCGGCGAGGTGCCGTACGACGGGATGATTGCGCCGATTGGCGATAAAATTGGAGACATCGAAAACGACAGACCCGGGCGCTCGTTCGGACAGGTTTTCGAGGAAGGCGATCTCGTCGATCTCGTCGGCCGGATAGGCACCGTAAATTGCGACGTTTTCGACCGCGACTTTACAGCTTGCGATATCCTCGAGGCGGTGGATCCCATCCACGGCACGACGCACGAGCGATTTCGTATATGGCGGACGAGTAAAGGCTTCGCCGTTGGAGGTCGAGAAGTATCCCGAGGCTAGATGCACCGATAGAACGCTGGGCGCTATCTCAAGTGTTTTGATTTGTGTGCGAACCTCCGCGAAATCCGGATTCTGAGAGCTCAGCAGATGCAACGCCGTCGCGTGAAGATAGACGGCGATGCCGCAAGACGCCAACGTGTCAAGAAACTCGGCGCACCACGCATCCTCATGCGCCGAGCGGATGTGCGCCTCGCAAAACGAGAGTTCTCCCGCATCCGCGAGTGCGATCATCCTCGACGCCAACTCTTGCCGACACGGAAGTCCAAGCTTCATGTGCAGACCTTCGGGCTATGCAAAAGCAAGCTCATCCGGCTCGTGAAACGGCACTCTATTTATCTGTTCGATGGCGGCTATCGCCTGCCACGGAATGAATTTGTCGTCGCTCATGGCGAGAGAGAGATATGTCTTCCCCTCGCGCACGATGAAAAGGAGGTGTTCCAATCTGTCCAATGCTAGGGCGACCTCGGCCTCTGAAGCGGAAAGAACGCGCGCGCACTCCGTTTGAACGGCGTCGCACGAAACTGGCCGGTCGGTGACGAGGATGATCAGATTCTCCAGTGCCGTGAGCTCATGCACGTCGACGCGCCGCGTATAGCGGCTGTCCACGAGGGCTGAACCACCGCCTTTTCCTCCGCACGGATCGTAGACAAGGTGTCCCGTTTGGCGCTCGTCGCGCCATCTTGCTGCGAATTCTTCGATCTGCTTGACATAAGCCTTGCGGTCGAAGCCATCCTCGAAGTCGTATTCGAACGAGTTCACGAGATCCTTCAAATGCATTTCGTCAAACGGAAACACGTAATGGAAAAAGCGCGCGGGCCGCTTGTTCCGGAATCCCAGTTCCTCGGAGCGGTCGAACGATGGGCTGAATCTCGTCAACCGCATTGCCGTCACGACTTCCGGTGGGTTGAGGTGAACAAGCGCGGGAAGGAGGCGCAAGGTCAGTTGATAGTCTTGTTCCGATTCGCCCGGAAAAGCATGCAGCAAATTCCAGAACGCAGTGATTCCCGCTTCACGGCAATATTTTAGACAGGCGATGTTGTCGAGGGCGGTGATTCCCTTGTTCATGATTGAAAGAACATTCGAACTCAGACTCTCGATGCCAGGCTGCAGATAGATAAAGCCGGCGTCCCGGTACTGTTGCACCTGTCGCCGATTGAGGTTTGCCTTGATTTCGGCGTGAAAAGTTACGTTCAGCGGTTCTTGCTTGAAGATATCGAAAAGCGGACGCATGACCTTCGGGCTCACGATGTTGTCCGTAAAGGCAAAGTGAGTAATTCCATATCGCGCGATCAAGTCGGTAAGCTCAGAGTGGATTCGCGCCGGCGTCTTAGCCCGATAGCTCATGTCCGCGCCGTTCAAGCCACAGAATATGCAATGATGGCGCGCACCCCACCAGCAACCGCGCGAACCTTCGATGGGAAACGCGAGTTCCGAGCGGCGCACAGGACCGTAGCGGTCCAATTCTGCAAAAAAGTCGCTATAATCAGGTCTCGGCAGATCGTCCATGGTCGCGAGTGGCTCGTGCGGGGCGCGCTGGATACCGTCCGGAGAGCGCGCCCACACCCCCGGCAGTTCTCCACCTTCGCCCTTTGTCCTTGCGTTCACGTAGCGCGCAAACGAGGTGTCCGCCTCCCCGTCGAAAACGAGGTCGATTTCTGGGAACAATTCGAGGAGTTTTTTACCGACATCGCCCTCGCAGAGCGGGCCACCAAATAGCAACTCGCCCCTATACCCGCGCCGGCGAATGCGGTGTGCAAGGGCGAGGCTTGGACCAAGCTGATAGAAGACTGCGCTGAATCCGATGGCGTCATACTGGGACCAATCGAGCGCCAACTCGCATTCGGTAAGGAATGCCGATACGCCTTCTGCTGCGATCATGAAGTCGTCTATATGCGAGAAGAACGGGTTGGTATCGGCAGCCCGGGTGAAGATTTCCCGGAACTCCTCAATCGACGGCAGTGCCTCGGGGAAAAGATCGCGATTGAACATCCACTCGCCCGCATGCATCACGCCCGCTAGTTCGCTGATGACGCGTGCCATCTCGTTATACGATGCGCGGGCGAGCGGTGAAGACTCAGGCAGCCTATTCTTTACGAACCTGAACCACCAATCGTTCGCATAGATGACGTCGCAGCGCTCTGCTCCTTGCTTAAGCGCATGTGCTTTTAACAGGCCAAGTCCTATGGCGGCGTTATTCGGCCGCCTCCATGGCATGGAGACGAGTGCGATACGCATCTGGATCGTTGAGCGCTGGCGCTACTAAGCGACGCGCGTGCTTGGCGGATCGTGAATGATCATGCCGCAGGAAATGAAATCGACAATCGCACTTAAGTCCTTCGGGACACGACCGACGTAATCCTGCTTCGCAGCATCGAGGTCCTTCACACTGAACTCGAATCCCTTCTCTGCGATAAATTTGGAACGCCCGAGGTGTCCATAATCGCGGGTCGCCGTGAGCAAATCCTGGCGAAAATCCGCGTCGGTCTGCAACCTTTTGATGAAGTTACGTGCGCTGTCTACGCTCATAATACCCCCTCCGTACGCCCATGGATTTGCTTGAATCCAGGATACACGTTAAAATGGCATGGCAGGGCGTGGTAAGTCCAGGTCAAGCGTCCCGACTGTTCCATTCGCGACCCGATGTACTCAGGGGAAGGTACGTGGATGCAGGAAGACCTACAAAGGCTCGTGCGTCACCTGTTGGCACTCGACGGATATGCTGGCGCTTCTGTCGACACCTTAAGCGATTTCACCGCAGAATCATTTTATCACAGCTACGTCTTCCGGAATCGACCGGCACTCCTCGAAGGGCTGGTCGCGACATGGCCTGCGATTAAACTGTGGACGTTCGAGTACATGATGGCCCAGGCCGGCGACATGGAGGTTGGCGTCTCAGTGGGGCGCGACCGGGAGACTGATTATGAGGCCAATTACCGGCGTCACGAGAAGCTTATCCCCTTTCGCAGCCTACTGGAGTTAGCCGCATCTGGCGTGAAGAGCAATGACACCTATCTCGTTGCAAAAGGAGATTTTTTCCGGCGAGCGCATTCACGCGCTCTTTGCGAAGACATCCCGCCGCCGATGGCATTACTTAGCGCGCTGACGAAACCCGACGACGGCAGTCTCTGGTTAGGCCCCGCAGGAACGATTACGCCGTTGCACCAAGACAGCGTGAACGTCCTCCTTTGCCAAGTGCGCGGTCAGAAGGAGGTGTCGCTTATTTCGTCACTCGCTTCACCCTGGCTCGCGCCGACAGGCCTCTCCCTCAGCGACTTCGATCCGGACCGTCCTGACTACTGTGCATTTTCGGTTCTGCGGGAGGCGCGTATCTATCGCACGGTACTTTCTCCAGGAGATGCGCTTTTCATTCCGGTTGGCTGGTGGCACAAGGTGTCAGCCCTTTCGGCTAGCATAAGCGTCTCCTACACGACCTTTCGCCTACCCAAGCTACCACCGTTATAGAGCGGGTGTTTTCGTAACCCCGCGCGACTGAAGATTGCTGAATTTCTGGCAATCGAATTTTTGATCGTGCCGACTGATGGAAGATCGAAAGATTTGCGTGCACTCCAACCGCCAAAGGAGAGGGATTCACAAATGAATAGCCTTGCAAATTTCAGAATGATTCTTTTCATGCTTTGCGGCCTTGTTCTTTTCGCACCTCTTGTGCTGGCTCAGGATTCGTCTTCACCAAAAGTCTGCGCTCTCGTTTGTCCAGATGATGAAACGCTGGACAGCAAGAATTGCAGATGCATTAAGGAAAATGCGCCGAAGCCTCCCCCTTGCGTTCTTACGTGCCCAGACGATCAGAAATTGGATGGTGCCAAGTGCATCTGCGTAAAGCAGACGCCGTCGGGAGGCATATCGAAGCCACTTCCTTGACGGCAGCGTGCCGGCTATCTCTTCGGATACCAGTTACGAGCGTACACCAGCGGTACGTATGTGCCTGGCTCACGCCGGCGCGAGGTCGTGGTGGTAGGCTTGCGGAAGCGTCCGGCTGACCTCGGAGTTGATGACGGCGCTGGCATCTCAGAGCGCATTCCAATTTATAGATATTGGTAATTCAAGGGGACGACAAATCGCCGGAAAATCTCAGGTGGGTACGGGAAAATAATTTGTCGTGCTCGCCGCCAACTCCCTGAAACAGCAAGTTCGTGACAGCCCAGCCCTGGGCACGATCTTCTCCCGCGTCATCCTTTCGGTGTAGGCGCGGCGGTCCTCGCGTCCCCCCACGCACATCGAAACTCAAACACAAAGATTAAATGCGACCGAAATGCGCGCGCGTGCGCCGAGATAAGGCCGTACGCCGTGGTAGAGCCACGCGGGGAACATATAAAGCTGCCCCGACCGTGGACGCTGAAACTCGGACAATCCCGCCGTCAGGCAGGACTTGATCGCGGTCTTGAGCTGCGGCGCATACATGAGCGGCGCTGGTCCGCGCGGGTCGAGGAGTTCCAATTCGCCCCCTGTCTGCGTTTCGCCGTCCATGCCATCATCGACGTAATAAACGCCCGACCAATAACTCCCGGCGTGTGTGTGCATTTCGTTGCTATGGCCGGCGCGATTCACGTTGGCCCAGGCGTTGATACGCCACGCAATGTCGCCCTGTTTAAGCGTGCCACGGTCGTTCAACGCCGTGATCCCATTGCCGAGTTCGCGCGCCGCCTCAAGGACGGCTGCGCCCGAAGGTCCCGCCCAATCCGCGAAGTCCGTCTCCGACTGCCAGCCGCCGACATTGCTGAGCGACGCCGATGCATGCGTTTCGGCCCGCGCCAAAATAAGTTCCGCAAGATCGCGATTGATCGCGAGATGATTGTTCACATGTGCCGTGGCAAACGGGGTCGGGAACAGAAACTGGACGTCGACCGACTCCTGATCGAGGTGCGTGGGCTTCGTATCAACGTCAATAATCATCAAAACCAGCTAACGTAGGGCAGGGCTATAGCGCGAAGGGCGGCCGCTTTTTATAGCTTTAGAGACGCGTGCGCGAGCCCAGAGTTCGGCGCGTGCCATCACGTATTGAGGACGCCTTCTTGTGCGGGTCTCCGCTATGCATGAAGTTGCGTGGTCGCCCCTACCCGATATTCGTTTTCCATAACTTTACGGCTGCACGGCGGCGGCGATCGTCTCTCCGGCCCTTTCTCCGGCTTTGCGCGAGATGTCATGACGCGCCACAGGGGATTTCGGAAGCAGGATTTCGAGGTCGGCGATCGCGCCGCCGCCCCCCGCCGTGATCGTCCACACGCCGCCGTTCTCGGTGAGATCGACTTCCGCAAGATCGCGTGCGCGCCACCAGTCGCCGAATGCCGTCACGGGGCCGATCCAGGCACGGTCCTTCCACTTCTCGATAATCGCGCGCTCGAAGCCCAGCTTCGGTTCGACGACATCGGGATGCATGAGGACCACGGCGATGCCATTGTAGCGCGCGATGTTCTCGATGAGCTCTTGCGCGGCTTCAAGCCGCGTCGACAGCTCGGGAGGTTGCTCGTCTTCGATGGTGACCGGGAATTCGTACATCGAGGTGAGCGCGCCGTTGGCCCGGTCGTCGGTCAGCTGAAAGGGAAGGTGGGTCAGAGTTGCGTTGGCGGTGATCGACGACGAGTACTTATAGCCGGTGGCTTCAAGCGCTTGCGGAAGCGCAAACGGGTAAACGAGGTGGCCGGGCCTGAACGCGCGGACATCCGATTTCAACAGCGTCGTGAGAAGATATTGGGAGACGCGCAGTTCGCCCAATACCGTTCCGCCAGTCGTTTCGGTCCGGTCTTTTACAAACGGCATGTAACGCGGATAACGCTCGCGCCCCGAGCCGATGTCAAATTTATCGAATGTTCGCGAATGCGCCACGCTATGGCTTTCGATCTGCATGCCTTTGTCGGCGAGCGCCTTCAATTGGGGCACGGTGGTGTCGTTGAAGAAAATGTCGTCGTTGTAGTCCTTCACATACTTCGTTTGAACGAAGAACGTCGCGGCAGCGCCGGCCGCCGACAGTGCATCGGCATAGGTGCCGCTGTTCGTGACGGATCTGGTGAAATCAACATCGTGGCTGAGGATGATCGAGACATCCTTTCCCGCAGGAGCCGGTGACACGATGAAGGGCATCGGTTCTCCGGCGACATATAAGTCGCGGATCCAGCGTACGAACACGTCGATGGTGGGCGTAAAGCCATTGACGTAGGTCTGTCCCAGCGTCTCGGCGCGGCCGTTCATGGCGCGTTGCGCGAGGACTCCGAGCTCGATGCCCATCACGCAGGCCTTCCCACCGGCCTCGCGGCAGGCGATGGCCGCCGACCCATCGTCGAAAGTGGCCTCGGCCTGCGCGGTCGTGACGGCGTATCCGATGCTTCCCATCTGATCCTCGCCGGCCCGGCTGATCGTCAATTTGCTTTCCTGCGGCGTGGCGCGCGGCATTGTCCATGTGACCTCCGAACGCTTCAAAGATTCCACGCCAATAGACACTCCAAAAAGCTCCTCCAGTCCGCCGCCCGCAAGATTGAAGGTCAGGATGGTGCCGCCATCGCGCATGTGAGCGGACAGCGCGCGGAGGGTCTCGCCGGTTAGAGCGCGGCCTGAAATGATCGGATAGACAAGCACGACCTTATGCGCGAGCGCCTTCTCCGGATCGGCGGTGACGGTGATGGGGATACCGTGCGCGCGGAAAGCCCGCACCAGGCCAAGCCAGCCCGATGTTTCGTCGGTCACGAGGATCGCGAGGCGGTGAGCCGAGCCCTTTTCGTAGTCGGAGATCGCTGCAAGGCGCGGCGCCGGCATCACCGTGCGCTCCGAAGGCCCGGAAATGTCGTTGAACACATACATCTTGGAAGGATCGGGCGGCGCGAACCAGTACCACAGCCCATACCCAAGGACCGCGAGGCCGCCCAAGATCAAAAATAACCGCTGCACGCTGTGCTCCCTGCCTTGTCCCTGCAAGCCGCGAAAGCTAACGTCGCGCGCATATGGGGTGGATCAGTTTAGCGAAGAGTGGCCGATGAAGGCAGTCTGCATCGCATCCGTGTGCGCGCAGCTGTTTTTTGCCGTGAGCGGCGGACCAGTCGCCGGCGCGGAATCGCCTCGTGAGGTTTTTGTCGGTTTCAGCGAGCCCGATCCCGCGGCACTCTGGAATGTGATCGGCGCCGGCTTTGCGTGTGACGAGTCCGCGCCCCGGCCACCCGGCAACAACAGGTTCTGTTTCGATCGCGTCCGATTTGAAGACGGAAGTGTGACGCTCACCGGAGAGGTCGCCGCGCTGGGCGCGGTTGGATCCGCGATTACCCTTCGGTCGGGGCCAAACGAAGAATTGCCGAAGATCTTTCCGAGCGAAGGAACATTCGCGGCGAAAGTTCGGGTTCGGAACGTGAACGATCCGCAAAGCCGCTACGCGTCGGTAAAGGCCTTCTTCACCTACGGGCTCACGGAAGGCCCGGCGCATTTCGAAAATGATTTCGAGATTATCTCCGAGGGCAACGCATTTTCGCGCGACATGCTTGTTCCATTTCTTCGCCCTCTGCTCGACCAGGACACATCATCGTCGCCGGACGCCGTGCTGCGCCGCGCGCGCCGCACGCTCCTGCCGTTGGTGACGACGGTGACGCATGTTGCCGAAGACGGCGCGGATCATCTTGTCGGCGGCGCGGCGCCCCTGGGCCGGGGCCGCACATCCACCGCGGTGCTCGTGGTGCAAAACAAATGCATCGAGGGCTGTGCGGAAACAGGCGCCCGCGTGTACGAAAGCGTCTACTCCATGGCGCTCGAGGGGCGGCCCTCGACGGAAATCGGCCGCACCCGGTCGCGGCACCAGCGGGGCGGTTACGACGATCTCTCGGTCATGTTTAATCTTTGGTGGATGAAGGGCGCCGAGCTGCGCCCGCCCGCGCGATTGGCATCGGTGCGCCAGGAAATGCAGATTCTTTGGTTCTTCTGGCACAAGGACGCCGCGATACCCGCGGACCGTGCCGCCGCGCGGGGCGAAGCCTGCGATACGGGCAAAGAAAACTGCCCCTTTGAAACGCCGACGGGCGACTCCCCGCGGGCGTCGGGCTAACGTATTGAATTTACTCGCGACTGTGAGCTTCGCCTGGGGTCCTAATTTTCTAAAGAGTTATTGAGCTTCCACGCCGACATTTCTGGTGCGACAAAACCTGTCACGACTGTGAAATTCTTATTCGATTTCAGTGGTAAAGTGGTGCCTGCGGTGATCGCGCCCGCTTGAGATAAGGACAAGGGATGAAAAACACCTTCCGTTTGGCTGCCGCACTCTTTTCGGTGAGCACGTTCACAGTCGGCCACGCTGAGGTTTCCTTTGCGGCGGAACCGCGTGCGGCCGCCCACACCGTTGAAAGCTACGTGAAGGTCCCGATGCCACCCGGCTTTCAGGTGATCGTCAATGAGCTGGAAGGTCCGGTGTTCGCCGACGCCAAGGGCAAGACGCTTTACACATGGCCGGTGAAAGCGATGCGCAACGGCTACGCGGCCGATCCGGAGAATAAGTCGGTCTGCGGCGATAAGGTGGTGCTGAAAAGCGCCGGCCTCATGAGCCCCTATCCCGGCGGCCTCGATCTGCCGGACCCCGAAACACGCGTGAGCTGCGTCGCCTATTGGCCGCCAGTCTATGCCGCCGACGACGCGAAGCCCGTCGGAAGCTGGACGATCATCACCCGCGAGGACGGCAAGAGGCAGTGGGCTTACGACAAGCACGCCCTATACACGTCGATGCTCGATCGTGTGCCCGGTGATGTCCTGGGCGGCAGCACCATGTCGCGTCGCGGCGATTCTCCGGCGGCGCGCGAGCCCGCCGGCCCACCGCCGGCGATCCCGCCGGGTTTCCGGGTGGTCTCGACCGTGCGCGGACGCATGCTGCTGACCGATACGCGCTATTCCGTTTATGAGTCCGACAACGACGGTCCGAACAAATCCAACTGCGTGAATGATTGCGCGCGCACTTGGCTGCCGATCCTTGCGCCGCATTCGGCGCAGTCCCAGGGTGAGTGGTCGATTGTCGAACGCGGCGCAGGCGTGCGTCAGTGGGCCTTCCGCAAAAAGCCGCTGTACACCTATTCGGAAGATGAAGCCGCGGCGAAGCTCGATGGCGGTGATGTGCCGGGTTGGCACAACGTCTATACCCAGGTCGCGCCCGCGGCGCCGAAGGATTTCACGATCCAGGCTACGCTCAACGGCGATGTGCTCGCCGATGCGCGTGGAAAGACGGTGTACTACTATAGCTGCGGCGAAGACTCCGCCGACATGACGCCTTGCGACACCATGGAAAGCCCGCAGCAGTATCGTTTCGCTGTGTGTGGAAATGGAGACGTCGCCAAGTGTCTGCGGACCTGGGCCTATGTCGAGGCGACGCCCGGCATGAACAGCACGTCGCGTCTGTGGTCGACCGTGTGGGTCGATCCCAATACGGGCCGCAGGGCGCAACCTCATCAGCAAGGCGCCCTAAATGTGTGGGCGTATCGCGATCGGCCCGTCTACACTTATGCCCAGGACCGGGCGCCGGGTGATTTTCTTGGAAACAACACCGGCGAATGGCACGGCCGGTGGAACGGCTATCAGGCGTTTTGGATCCGCGATCTCGGCGGACGCGGCGGCTGAGCGGCGACTTTCGGAAAGGAAACACACATGAGCATTCTTTCGAAGACCTTCACGACCGTCTCGCTGTGCGCGCTGATGGCGGCCGCCGGTGCGCGCGCCGATGAGGCCGGGCCGCTCAAAGGCGGCCGCATCGGTTATGTCGTCGCGGACGCGCACTTCTCGGTCTATCAGACCGCCGACGGCAAGGCCGAGTGCCCGCAAGGGCTCAATCCGCACGGGCCACGCGAGATCTTCAAGGCGCTGTGGCCCAACGGCGGCAAGATGGAAGACACCATTTTGGTCCGCGAGGGTCTCAATTCCTTCCCGGCAGACCATCCGGCGCAGTTCCCCTATATCGAAACCTCGGGCAATACCGCTCTCGGCCTCAACCTCGACGGCAAGGTCGGTCCGAAGGACTTCACCAGCCCCGAAGGCGAGAAGGGCATCGACAACGCCTTTTATCGCGTCACCGGCTGCAACACCGGCTTTCGCGGCCCCGATGGCCAGGTGCAGTTGTTCGCCAGCAAATTCCTGCGCGGCTTCCAATACAATCGTATGATGATCGAGATCTCCGGCGTGGATAGTCTCTCGGACGATCCAAGTGTCGATGTCACGATCATGCGCGGGCGGGATCCGATCCTGCTCGATGCGACGGGTGAAAGAGCGGCGCCGGGCGGCTCGCAGCGCATTGACGAACGTTACGGCAAGCCATTGATCCAGCACTTGAAGGGCAAGATCGAGGGCGGCGTGCTCGTCACCGAGCCGGAGAAGGACATCACCTGGGCGTGGCAGATCGAGGGCGGTCACCCGCGCGCGCTGCACATCCGTGATATGCGCCTGCGTTTGTCGCTGACGCCGACAAAGGCCGACGGCTTGATGGGCGGTTATTTCGACGTAAGCACGTTGCTCGACTGGACCAACGGGTACGCCACGCACCATCTGGCTTATGACCGTCTGGACTCGCCGGAATTCTATTGGGCCATGCGCCGCGTCGCCGACGCCTATCCGGACCCGAAGACTGGTGAGAACACAGCGCTTTCGTCGGCGATCACGCTCAACATGACGCAGGTCTTCATCCAACATCCGGAAGAATCGGCCGGCAAACAGGTCGCCGTCGCCAAGCCGGCGCAAACTCCGTCAGAGCGCTAAGTCGCGCCCTTTGCACGCGCTCCGCGAAGGCTTGTTCGCGGAGCGCATGGTTTGACGCATTCGCCACGTTCTTGCCGCGCGGCCGTGGTTATTTGTGCGCATGATAGGAAGTGCGGGCCCTTTTCCAGGCGAGCGGTCTGAACAGTCGCCGAAACCGCGCGGATTTTCCGCCGGTTGGATGACAAGTATCGCCGCGCATATCGCGGCGCTACTTGCGCTTCTATGGTTGCATATCGGGCCGCCGCCACCGCGCGACACCGTACCGCCGCAGATCATCGTCAATATGATGGAGGATGATGCAGAGCCTCCGGGCCTTGCCGGCGATGGCGGCGCGCCGCATGACGTCGCCGAGTCCGCTCCCGTGCCGGCCGTTGCACCGGAGCCGGTGCGAGACCCTATACCGGCGAACGAACCTGCGGAAGCCTACGCGCCGCGAGCGCCCGACGCCTCGGACATCCTTAGCGAGGCACAGCTCGCAGGTGTGGCGAACGCCGACGACGAAGGTCCTGGGGATGAAAGCGGCAGTAGTGGCGGTGGCGTCGGTGGATGTAATACCGCGCGCGTTTTGCAAAACGCGCTGCGCCGCGACCCAATGGTGCAAAACGCGGTCGTAAGAGCGGGCCGGGCCGGGAAAGCGGTCTTGCTGTGGGACGGCGACTGGGTCCGCGCCGCGGAACAGGATGGCAGAGGTTTGTCGGGCGTACGCCAAGCCCTGCTGTGGGAACTTGCATTCGCGCCGGAGGCTTGCCGCACAAAACAGATGCAAGGACGAGTCCTCTTATCCTTGCCGGATCGCACGCGCTTCGCGATCGGCACGGACCATTGGCGCTGGTCGGATCTTTTGGGTCTGGTGAAAACGCCGGCGGATCGCTAGCAACAGGGCCGGCTCGCGCGTGCGAGCGCGGCCCGCGACCTGCTAGGACATCACGATAAGAACAACGCGGCGATTCTCGGACCTGCCGGTCCGCGTCTTGTTGTCGGCCACCGGATCCTTTTCGCCGTAGGAAATGGTCGCCATGCGATTGAGCGGCACGCCATGTTTGTTCATGAACATACGTACGGTCTCGGCACGCTGTTCGCCCAGGCGATCATTGACCGAGTCAGGGCCGCTCGCATCGGTATGCCCTTGAATTTCCAAGTAGATGTTCTTGTTCTCGCGCTTCAATTTGTCCACGAACACCGACAGACGCTGTTCGGCTTCCGGCGACAGCTTCGAACTATCGAGCGGGAATTTGATCGAGTCGTCCGACAGGACCATGGAATAGAGGAACTTGCCCTCCGCCAGCTTGCCGGCATCCGTCGCGCGCTTGAGCGCATCCTGGGCGGTCTTGTCGAGCTGGCTCAACTGAATCTGCTGTTGATCGAGTTGCTTTTGCGTGGCCGCCGCGCGGTTGTCCACAACACTCACTTGCTCGTTCACATACTTCTTGGTGGCGCAGCCGCCGAGGCCGAGGGCGCTAACGGCGAGAAGCGTGGCTGCGAACTTTGCGGATATGATTTTCTGCATCGGTTTTCCTTCCTATCGCCCCCGTAGGACTATTAACGATCCGAAATACGGCGATTGTGAGGGCGGAATTTTTGAACCGCACAGGGTAAATCACGCGTGTTCCGCGCGATGCGACGCAAAGTCGTCGCGTAATCGGACCGGTGATGCCACGATTTGGCGGAAAACGTCCCGCGCTATATCGCAAAAATTGTCAGAACCAATGCGCGAGCGCGTCGCCCAGGTCGGGCAGCGTCACGGCGCTCATGTGATTGCCGGGCACTTCGACATACGTCGCGTCGGGAAGCTCATCAGCGAGCGCGCGGGCGGAGCCGTTATCGTTATCCTGAGCGCCGCTCAACACCATAATGGGCATATCGAACGTTGCGAGCGCGCTGCGCGGAACCGCGGGAAAGCTGCCGATCAGAAGAAGAAGCGCCTTGGCGTCGCCGCCGGTTGTTTTCAAGAAAGCTTCGGCCATCCATTCGCTCGAGAAGCGTTCGTGCGAGCCGGCGCCTTCGAGCACACGGCGGAAAAAGTCGGCCCGATTCGCGAGATCGAGTAGACCTTCAAGGCCCATGCCGGCGAGCATCGCGCGCCCCGGTTTGCTGCCGCGCGTGAGCATGCGTGCCGTCGTGCGCGCGCCGAGCGAATAACCGCCGAGATCGTACTCGCCGGCTTTCAGGTCAAGCTGTTCCACGAGACCCAGATTATCGTCGGCGAGGATATCGGTCGTGTAGTCGGCGGCGTTATGGCTACGCGCGCTTTCACCATGGGCGCGCAGGTCCGGCATGATCACGCGCCGGCCTTTGTCCGCGAGCTTGGCGGCGTGGCCGTATTTGATCCAGTTGACCTTCGCGTTGGAGAAGAGACCGTGGATCAGGATGAGGGGGCGCCCGTCCGCGGGGCCCATCTCGTGATAGGTCATGACGTCGCCATGTGCGCCTTTGAAGGTGTGCGTGGTCGCGTCCATCGGTGCTCTTGATCCTGACTCTCGGCTTCCCGGACATTGGGTGCGGCGCATCATTAGCGCTTCTCACAAACTCATGCAAAGAAGGAAAGGCCACACGCATTTTTGCGTGAAAAATCGCGCCGGGACGGGATTTTCCACGCGAATTTAATGTGGATACGCGCATAATCGGCGCCGGGAGAGCCGCGCATGTGGACCTGGGAGGGTGCATGAGAAGGCTGTGGTCGGAGATTTCGGCGGTCGTCGCGCTGGCGTGCGCGGTGTCCGGAACGGCGCTGGCGCAAGCCCAGCGCGGCAGCGAGATCGAGGGTTATGTGCCCGAACCGATGCCGCCAGGTTTCCATGTGGTCGTGAATGAACTTGAGGGACCGGTCTTCGTCGATGCCGCGGGCAAGACGTTATATTCCTGGCCGACGCGGAGTTTGCGCAATGGTGAGGCTGGCGACCGAAAGAACGCGCCGTC
>JAIUPE010000038.1:25158-27996 GCA_020160875.1 Pseudomonadota bacterium | reverse complement strand
AAGGATGCGGCCGATCTGATCGAGATCGAATACGATGACCTGCCCGCGGTCGTATCGCTCGCCGATGCGCCGAACGCGGACACGATCCACGCCGAAGCACCCGGCAACGTGCTGCTGCACTGGCATGCCGGCGATACAGCCGCCACCGATGCGGCCTTCGCGAAGGCCGCCCACATCGCCGCCATCGATATCCGCAATAGCCGCATCCTTCCCACCGCGCTCGAGCCGCGCGGCGCGATTGCCGAATACGACGTGACGACGCAGCGCTTCACGCTCACACAAGGCTCGCAAGGCGTGCATGCGCTGAAAAACTGGTGCGCGCAGGTGTTCGGCGTGCCGGCCGATCATTTCCGCGTGATCACGCCGGACGTGGGCGGCGGCTTCGGCATGAAGAACTTCCTGTTCAACGAGCCGCTACTCTGCCTCGCCGCCGCGCGCGCCTTTGGACGTGTGGTCAAATGGATGGGGGACCGCGCCGAAAGCTGCCTCAACGACTGCCACGGGCGTGATCAGGTGACGCACGGCGAACTCGCGCTCGACAAGGACGGCACATTCCTCGGTCTTCGCGTCTCGTATCTCGGCAATGTCGGCGCCTATCTTTCGCAATACGGCGCCTATGTGCAAACCGCCGCCGGCGGCGCGATGTACTGCGGCGCTTATCGGATTCCCGCCGCGACGGTCGATGCGAAGGTCGTGATGACCAACACCGCGCCGCTCGACGCCTATCGCGGCGCCGGCCGGCCGGAAGCGGCGTATTTGATCGAACGGCTTGTTGAAAAAGCGGCGGCGACGCTCGGCGTCTCGTCGATCCAACTGCGCAGACGCAACCTCATCCGCCCGGACGAGTTCCCCTATCAGACCGCCCTCGGCCCCAAGTATGATTCCGGGCGTTATGGCGAGCTTCTCGACGCCGCGCTCCTGCGCGCCGACGTGTCGGGCCTCGCGGCGCGCAAGGCCGCCGCCCAGAAGACCGGCAAGCTGCGCGGACTTGGCGTGAGTTATTACGTCGAAGCCTGCGCCGGCGGAAACGGCGAAACGCCGCAGCTTTTTTTCGGCGAGGACGGGCGTCTGTCGATCCTCATCGGCACGCAGTCCAACGGCCAGGGCCATGAAACCGTTTACGCGCAGATCGCCGCCGACGCGTTCGGGATCCCCATCGCCGACATCACCGTGAAGCAGGGCGACAGCGACCTCATCCCCACCGGGTTCGGCACCGGCGGCTCGCGTTCGGTGCCGGTGGGCGGCAGCGCGGTCATGGTCAATTGCGTGAAGATGATCGCGCAAGGAAAGGCGGTGGCCGCCGCGCTTCTGGGCGCACAGGAGCAGGATGTGGGCTTCGACGGCGGCGCCTTCCGCGTCGCCGGCACCAATCATAGCGTTTCATTCAAGGAGGTGGTCGCGGCCTCGTTCGACGCGAAACGCCGCCCACCCGGCGTCGCGCAGGGCCTGAAATCCGCGGAGAATTTTTCGCCGTCCGGACCCACGTTCCCGAACGGTTGCCACATCTGCGAGCTCGACGTCGACGAGGACACCGGCGTCGTTTCATTCGTGAACTACACGATTCAAGATGACCTTGGCCGGGCCCTCAATCCCTTGCTGATGGAAGGGCAGATTGTCGGCGGCGCGGTGCAGGGCCTCGGCCAGGCGCTGTATGAGGAAGCGATCTACGACGAAACCGGCCAACTGCTGACCGGTTCGTTCATGGACTACTGCATGCCGCGCGCGGATTCGACGCCGCCGTTCCATTTCGCTTACACGGAAGTCCCCACAGACCGCAACGCGCTGGGACTGAAAGGCGCCGGTGAAGCCGGCACCATCGGCGCAACGCCCGCCGTCGTGAACGCCGTGCTCGATGCGCTTGCGCCGCTCGGGATCACACATCTCGACATGCCGCTGACGCCGCTCAAAGTCTGGGAAGCCATCGCCGCGGCGAAAGCGCCCTGAGATGCCGGACAAACTCTCTTTCTCCACGCTCGGCGCCTGGGCCGACCGCTTGCGTCCCGTCGCCGAGGCGGCCGGGCGCGCGATCCTCGATGTCCGCGCGCGGGGTTTTGAAACCTTCATCAAGGCGGACACCTCGCCGGTCACCGAAGCCGACCGCATCGCCGAAGCCATCGTGACGGCGGAACTCGAACGGCTGACGCCGGGCTTTCCCATCGTTGCCGAAGAACGGATGGCCGACGGCCTCGTGCCCACCTTCGAAGGCCGCTCGTTCTGGCTTGTCGACGCCCTGGACGGCACCAAGGAGTTCGTGAAGCGCGGCAACGATTTCACGGTGAACGTCGCGCTGATCCTGGATGGACTGCCGGCGCTTGGCATCGTCCACGCGCCCGCGCGGGGCGAAACCTATCTCGGTGTCGTCGATCCGGATGGCGCGAATAGGCGCGCGGACGTGCGCCGCGACGGCGTGCCGTCGGCGCTCGCGGCGCGGCGGCGGCCCGCGCGCGTGATCGTCACCGGAAGCAAGTCGCACGAAGTGCAGGATCAGCTCGATCAATTCCTGGCCGCCTTCGACGTCGCCGACCGGCTTGTGGTCGGTTCTTCAATCAAGTTCTGCATGGTGGCCGAGGGCCGCGCCGATCTTTACCCGCGCTTTGGCCCCACCTCGGAGTGGGACACGGCGGCGGGTCACGCGGTCTTGCGCGCCGCCGGCGGGCGCGTTCACACCTTCGACGGCGCCGAGCTGACATATAAAAAGGCGAACTACCTGAACGGCCGTTTTCTGGCCGAGGGCCTCGCATGACCACGCCCCTCATTGCACGGGCCGCGGAGATCCTTCGCGCGGGCGGGCTTGTCGCGATTCCGACCGAGACGGTCTATGGCCTCGCGGCCGACGCG
>JAIUPE010000038.1:0-25148 GCA_020160875.1 Pseudomonadota bacterium | reverse complement strand
TGCCTCGCGGCCGACGCGACGCAAGGGCGCGCCGTGGCGCGCATCTTCGAAGCCAAAGGACGCCCGTCCTTCAATCCGCTCATCGTTCATGTCGGCGACCGCGACTGGGTCGCCGATTTCGCGCGGACGGATGAGCGCTTCGAGCGTCTCGCGCATATCTTCTGGCCCGGTCCGTTGACGTTCGTTCTTCAGCGCCGGCCCGCTTGTTCCGTCTCCGAGCTGGTCTCGGCAGGCTTGCCGAGCCTCGCACTGCGCATGCCCGCGCACCCGATCGCGCAGGAGATCCTGGCCGCCGCACAGCGCCCGCTCGCGGCGCCCAGCGCCAATCTCTCCGGCACCGTGAGCCCGACCGAGGCCGCGCACGTCACCGCGTCCCTCGGCGACAACGTCGACCTCGTCGTCGATGGCGGACGCGCCCGGGTCGGCATTGAATCGACCGTTCTCGACCTGACGGGGCCCGTCGCGGCGATCCTGCGGCCCGGCAGCGTGACGCAGGAAGACATCGCGCGCGCGATTGGCGATGTGACCACCGCGGCCGCCGACCCGACGGCGCCGAAATCGCCGGGGCAGCTTACCTCGCACTACGCACCCTCGGTGCCGCTGCGCATGAACGCGCATCACGCGCATGACGGCGAAGCGCTGCTCGGCTTCGGGAAGACGCCGGGTGCGACCCTCGATCTCAGCCCCGGCGGCGATTTAAGGGAGGCGGCGGCGAATCTCTTCGCCATGATCCGCGCCCTGGACGACCCGGCCCTGCACCAGGGGATCGCGGTGGCCCCCGTGCCGCTTGTAGGCATCGGGCTGGCCATCAACGACCGCTTGGAACGGGCGGCCCGGGGGCGTTGAAAAAGGGCCCAAGTGTTGCGTCGCCGGGGGCTTTGCGCCATATCACTGGCACCCGCGCAACCTAGAGAACATGCCCCGTGCCCCTTGATCAGTCCCTCCTCGACCGGCTGACCGAAATCGTCGGTCCCACCGGCATCATTCACGATCTTGGCGCCATGGCGCCGTACCTGCACGAGGAGCGCGGGCTCTATACCAAAGGCAAGGCCGCGCTGGTCGTGCGGCCGGCCACGACCACCGAACTCGCGCAGGTCGTCGCGACCTGCGCCGCGGCGAAGATCCCCATCGTGCCGCAAGGCGGCAACACCGGCCTCTGCGGCGGCGCTGCCGTGCATGAAGACGGGAGCGAGATCATCGTCAGCCTGGGGCGCATGAACAAAGTGCGCGCGATCGATCCGGTGAATTTCACCATCACGGTGGAAGCGGGCTGCATCCTCGCCGACGTCCAGCGTATCGCGGCCGAAAAGAACTGCCTGTTCCCCTTGAGCCTCGGCGCGGAAGGCAGCTGCCAGATCGGCGGCAATCTCGCCACCAACGCCGGCGGCATCAACGTGCTGCGCTACGGCAATGCGCGCGACCTCGTGCTCGGCCTGGAAGTCGTGCTGCCCGACGGGCGCATCTGGAACGGCCTACGCGCGCTCGGCAAGGACAATACCGGCTATGCGCTGCGCCAGCTGTTCGTCGGCGCCGAGGGCACGCTCGGCATCATCGCCGCGGCGGTCTTGAAACTGTTCCCGCGTCCGGCGGAAACCGCGACGGCGTTCTGCGCCGTCAGCAACCTCGATGACGCCACGAAACTGCTCAACCGCGCGCGCGCGCTGTCGGGCGACGCGGTCACGGCCTTCGAATTGATCCCGCGCATCGGCCTCGAAATGTGCATGCGCCATGTCGCGGGCGTCTCCGATCCGCTGCAAGCGCCCTCGCCGTGGTACGTGCTGATCGAATTCTCGACATCGCGCCCCGATGCGTCGGTGCGCGCGAGCTTCGAGGCCCTTCTGGAAACAGCGTTCGGCGAGGAGATCATCACCGACGCCGTGATCGCCGAGAGCCTCGAGCAGCGCAACAACCTGTGGCGCATCCGCGAATCATTGCCCGAAGCGCAGAAACATGAGGGCGGCAGCATCAAACACGACGTCGCCGTGCCGGTGTCGCTGGTCCCGTCCTTCATCGCGCAAGGCATGGACTTGATCGCCAAACACTTCCCGGGCGCGCGTCCCGTGCCCTTCGGCCATCTCGGCGACGGCAACATCCACTTCAATATCTCGCAGCCGCCGGGCGCCGATAAAGCGGCTTACCTCGCCCAATGGACCGAGATGAACCGCGTCGTCCACGATCTCGTGGTCAGCATGAACGGCTCGATCTCGGCCGAGCACGGCATTGGCCGGCTCAAGGTCGATGAAATGAAGCACTACAAGGATCCGGTCGAACTGGATCTGATGCGGCGCCTGAAGCACGCCATCGATCCTCAGAACCTGATGAACCCAGGCAAGGTCGTCGATTAGTTCCGGACGTCGCGCAAACAAAAAACGCCGGCCCCATCAGGCCGGCGTTTTCATTTCAGCGCACCGCGCCGAGATCAATCGACAGTATAAGCCGGCGCGTCGACGGCGGCTTTGACGACCCCGGCGGCTTCGGCCGTCAGAGATCGCGCCGGCGCGGCCGGCGGCGGCGCGGCGCAGAGCACCGGCGCACCAGCGTCTTTCATCACATGCGCGATCGCCTGGGCTTCAAGCTCGAATGGCTTGTCTTTCAGAAGCAAGAACATGTTCCAGGTTTCCTCGCAGAATGCCTGCGGATCGGCGGCGCGCTGCAGGCCCGCAACATTCGCGAGTTCGGTGACGTGGCGGTTCAAGGCGGTCTGGCCGCCGCCCGAACGTTGGAAGTACCCGATGAAATCCACGCCCGCATCGTTAAGCGGCGGGCGGAAGGCTTCGACAAAGCTGTTATAGGCATCGCGCTGGTTGCAGGCGAGGCCCGCGACCATAAGGCGGCTTTGCAGATGCCGGAGACTGAAGGCCCGGGCCTCTTGCGCGTTCATGCACATGGACAGGTCACCGGCCTGAACCGGAAACGCGGCGCCTGCGGCTCCGCAGACCGCGGCCACCCCAACAACGGCGCGCATCAATCCGATTTTCATGAGCCCTTCCCCTTGCCGCCCAACCCAGGCGAATAAAGGCATTTTAATGATAGACGCTTCGCACGGCAAAACGTTTCACGGCCATATGATGTTTTTTTGAGCCGCGCGCTTCGTTCGCGCGCGTTGAAGTTGTTTCGGGCAGGCCTTTGAGGAAGCCTTGCAAACATGGGGCAAACACGGGAGAAAAGCTTGCGCTAAAGCGTCATGAGACCGCACTGGTTCCCGCGTAAGGTGCAGGCGTATAGTCGCTGGCGAAACAACGAGGCGCGATGTCGGGCATCACCTGGTACATTTTCCGGCAGTTGATCGTTGGCACCAGTTTTGTCAGCGTGGCGCTCGCGTTCCTCGTATGGTTGACCCAGTCGCTGCAGTTCCTGCAATTCATCGTCAACAAGGGCCTCGCGCTCGGCGCCTGGTTGAAGCTGACGGTCCTGCTTCTGCCGTGGTTCCTCTCGGTCATCCTGCCGGCCGCCCTCTTCTTCGTCGTCCTCTTCGTCTACAGCAAACTGTCGCTCGACCGCGAGTTGGTGGTCGCCCAGGCGGCGGGCATGAGCCGGATGCGCATCGCCGCGCCCGCGCTGCTGTGCGCCGCGGCGGCGCTCGTCATGGGACTGTTCTTCACGCTGTATCTTGTTCCCGAGACCATGCGCTCGTTCAAGGAGCTGCAGTGGACCATCCGCAGCGACGTTTCACAGGTGCTGCTCCGTGATGGGACCTTCAATCAGATCAGCGAGAGTTTGACCGTGTATGTGCGCGGCCGCGACAAGAACGGCGACCTGATCGGCGTCATGGTGCACGACACGCGCGACCCCGAGCGTTCAACGACATTGATGGCCGAACGCGGCGCGCTTGGCGGCCGCGACGGCGGGTCCAGCGTTGTTTTATATAACGGCAGCCGCCAGGAGTTGCGCCGCGGCACGGGCAATCTCTCCGTTCTTTATTTCGACAGCTACACCCTCGACTTCACCGGGGTCGGCGGTAGCGGCGATGACCGCTATGCCGATATCCGCGAGCGCCCGACAAGCGAATTGTTCGGCCTCACGGAAGCGGACGGGATCTCGCCGGCCAACGTCGTGCGCATGCGCGCCGAGGGGCACCAGCGTGTCGTCGGACCTATTGGCGCCATCGCCTTCACCCTGATCGGCCTTGTTTTCCTTCTCACCGGTCCTTTCGACCGTAAAGGGCAGACCATGCGCATGGTCGGGGCGGTCGCGGTGGTGGTGGCCCTGCAGGCCGCGGCCCTGGGGGTCATGAGCCTTGCGTCGAAGGACCTCGCCTACATACCGGCCATGTACGCTGTGGCGTTGCTCCCGATACCGGTGGCCCTGTATATCCTTCTGGCGCCGCAGTGGCGGCGGCTCGCTTCGTTCCGTACCAGGACCGCTTAACTTCGTATGACGATTCCCTTGCCTTCCCGCCGCCGGCTGCGCGGCGCTCTGCACGCGGTGACGGCGATGGGGCTGGTCTTCGGGCTTCTGTCGGCGCACAGCGTGCGCGCGGCGGAGCTGAACGGCGCGGAACCGCGTGCGGCGAGCGAGGACAGCACCTTGCTGCTGGCCGACGAACTCGTCACCGACGAGACCGGCAATATCGTGACCGCCACGGGCGCCGTCGAGATCCAGCGCGGCGACCTTCTGATGCTGGCCGACAAGATCGTCTACGACCGGCGCGCCGACGTCGCGACCGCGACGGGCCATGTCGCGATCCTTGAAAGCAACGGCTCGGTCCTTTTCTTCGAAAGCATTCAGGTCACGGGCGACCTCAAGGAAGGTTTGGCCCAGGAAGTCCGCGTGCTGCTCGCGGACAAGTCGCGCCTCGCCAGCCGCGCCTTCCGCCGCATTCCCGGCGGCGTGAACGAACTGTACGCGGCGGTGTACACGGCTTGCGACAGCTGCGCCGACGAGAACCCGCTGTGGCAGCTTAAAGCGGGGCGCGTGCAGTACGACGCCGACGGCGAGATGGTCTACTACCGCAATGCCTGGCTGGAGTTCGGCGGCATCCCGGTGTTCTACACGCCCTATCTCGCGCATCCGGATCCGACCGCCGGACCGAAAAGCGGACTTCTGCTGCCGACCATCGGCGCGGGCCGCAACCTCGGCCTCTCGTATCAACAGCCCTACTACATCCATCTGTCCGATACGCGCGACGCCACCGTTACGCCGTTCCTGACCACGAGCGCCGGTAAGGGCGCGATCGGCGAGTACCGGCAGAATTTCAAGAAAGGCCAGATGCGCCTGTTCGGCAGCTTGATGGCCGGCGATCCCGATAGCGACGAGGATGTGCGCGGTCACATCAAGAGCTGGGCGCGCTGGGACATCAATCAGCACTGGCGTTCGGGCACGGACATCAACCTCGCCACCGACCGCACTTACCTGCGCCGCTACGGCTTCGACGCGCCGACATGGCTGACGACGAATGTGTTCGCCGAGCGCTTCAGCCAGAGCACCTATTTCTCCGCCAACACCTACTACTTCCAGCGGCAGCGCCTGCCGCTCACGAACAACACCGTTCCGCTGGTCACGCCGCTGCTGACCTACAACTACACGAGCCGTCCCGATTCCTGGGGCGGCTACTGGACGGTGGACGGCAACGGCCTGGTTCTGGTGCGCGAACGCGGAACGGATACGAGCCGCCTGTCGAGCCGCGTCGGCTGGAACCTCCCGTACACCAGCCCCTTGGGCGACGTGTACACGTTCCGCGCCGGGGTGCGCGGCGACGGCTACTACGTACGCGATCAGTTCCGCCCGACGACGAACGACACCTTCACCGGGACGACGGGCCGCATGATCCCGGAAGCCTCGCTGGAATGGCGCATGCCGTTCGTGAGCAACGAATACGGCTTCCAGCAGATGTTCGAGCCGATCGTGCTCGCCGCGGTGAGCCCCATCGGCGTGAACCCGGAAGAGATTCCGAACGAAGACTCGCTCGACCTCGAGTTCGACGACACCAACCTTTTCAGCATGCAGCGCTTCGCCGGCCTCGATCGCGTCGAAACGGGCGCGCGCGTGAACTACGGCCTCAAGTGGTCGGCGTTCCGCCAAAACGGCGGCTCCATGTCGGTGCTGTTGGGCCAGGTCTACCGCTTTCACGATGACCCGATCTTCTCGCAGCTCTCGGGCCTACGCGGGCATTTCTCCGATATCGTCGGGCGCGTGGATTTCACGCCTAATCAATACGTCGACATGCAATATCGCTTCCGGCTGGATAAAAACTCTCTCGTCAGCCGCCGCAGCGAGGTCAGCCTCGCCACGGGGACCGATCCCTTCCGCATCGGCGGCACCTATGTGTTCGTGACCTCCGACGGCTCGCTGCCGGGCATCCCGAACAACACCGAGGAACTCTACGTTTCGGCCTCCAGCAAGCTGAACCGCAACTGGAGCCTCGTCGTGGGCCACCGCCACAACCTGAGCGCAGGCGGCGGGCCGATCCGCACGGACGTTGGGATCACCTACGAAGACGAGTGTTTTATCCTCGGCTTCGACATCGCCAACGACCGCACCGAGGACCGCGACTTCAAGAAAGGGGTCGCTGTCATGTTCCGCATCAACCTCAAGACGATCGGCGACCTGCGCTTCAATACCGAAGTCAATTCGCCGCGTTAAACCGACCTCGCCAAATTCTGCTTTAAAAACGGCACGTTACGGTATTGCCAGAGAGCGTCTGGCGGCTAGTTTTCGCCATGGTTCTTGCGTATGTTACGCCCCTTCCCGTTTTGAAGGCTTGGTAACGAGACAATGAACACCCGGTTTGCCGCTTTTGTGTGCGCTTCGATTGGACTGATTGCGGCCGCCGGCGAGGCCCGCGCGCAGGCCCAGCGCCCGCTCGCGGGCACGCAGTCCCTGACCACGCCCCAGCCGCGCGCCGCGGCCGCCGCGCCGGCCATCAGCATCGCCGCCGTGGTGAACGACGAGATCGTCACATTGCGCGAAGTGCAAAACCGCATGGCGCTGTTCATGGCGACCGCGCGCATCGACAACACGCCGGAGACCCAGCGCCGCCTGATCCCGCAAGTCGTCGACTCCCTGATCGACGAACGCCTGAAGATGCAGGAAGCCCGGCGGCAGAAAGTCACCGTCACGACCGAAGAAGTCCGCTCGGCCGTCAACACCATCGAAGACCGCAACGGCATGCAACCCGGCACGCTGCGCGCGATGATGGATGAGCGCGGCATCGACATGGACACCCTTTACGCGCAGATCGAGGCCGACAGCGTGTGGGTGAAAGTCGCGCAGGAGCATCTGGCGCGCGAAGTCGTCGTCACCGCCGCCGAAATCAAAAGCGTCATCGACCGCGCCAAGGCCAACCAAGGCAAACCCGAATACCTTCTGTCCGAGATCGTCATTCCGCTTTCGCTGACGCTGCCCGAGCAGGCGGCGCGCGAGTTGGGCCAGCGTCTGGTGCAACAGATCCGCGGCGGCGCACCGTTCCAAGCGGCCGCGCAACAGTTCTCGCAGAGCGCAACGGCCGCCGTCGGCGGCGACCTCGGCTGGGTGATCCAGAACGACCTGGAAGGCGAGCTCGCCAAGGTCGTGCCGGCCATGGCCGAGAATCAGATCTCCGAGCCGGTGCGTGTCGGCGATGCGATCCGCATCGTCGCGTTGCGCGGCAAGCGCGCGTCGGGCACACCCGACCCCCAAGCAGCGGCCATCACCATGAGCCAAATCTACCTTCCGACCGAGGGCGGCCGCGCCCTGCCGCCGGAAAAGCTGGAAGCTTTCGCCGAGCGGATTCAGCGTGAGCCGAAGACCTGCGAAGACATGAACAAACTGGCCGTAGAGATCGCAACGCCGGGCTCGGGCCCGATCCCGCCGGTGTATGTCGGCGCGCTGCCGGAGAAGGTGCGCAATGCCGTCGTCAAACTGCCGGTCAACAAGGTCAGCGACGTCATCAACGTCACCGGCGCGCGCCTTTACGCGATGGTGTGCCAGCGTCAGGCCGATACCGGGGTTCCAAACGAGAACCAGGTCCGCAGCATGCTGGAGAACCAGAAGCTGAACAATATCGCCCGCCAGAAATTGCGCGATCTGCGCCGCCAGGCGCTGATCGACGTGCGCCTCTAAGGAATGAGCGCGGCTCCGTTTGCGCGTGCCCCGCTTGCCCTGACGATGGGCGAGCCCGCGGGCGTCGGCGGCGAGATCGCCCTCAAGGCCTGGACGCAGCGCGCAACCCTCCCGCCGTTCTTCATCATCGATGACGCCGCGCGCCTCGCCGCGCTCGCGCAACGGTTCGGCATAGACTGTCCGGTCGCGCCGATTGAAACGGCCGCCGATGCCGCGAATATTTTCTCGCGCGCGCTTCCGGTCCTCGCGCTTGAGGCGCCGCTACCGCCGGTGACGCTGGGCGAACCCAGCGCCGCGACCGCGCGCGCGGTCGTGAGCGCCATCGATCAGGCGGTGAGCCTCGTGAAGTCGGGCGCGGCCTCCGGCATGGTCACCAACCCAATCCAGAAAGCGACGCTGCAAAACACCGGCTTCGCCTTTCCGGGACATACGGAATACCTCGGCCACCTCGCCGGCGGCGGCGATGCCGTGATGATGCTTCTGATCGAAGAATTGAAAGTCGTTCCGGTGACCGTGCACGTCGCGATCAAGGACGTGGCGAACACACTGACGACCGATGCGATCATCCACTGCGGCCGGGTGACCGCCGCGGCGCTTCAACGCGATTTCGGCATCGCGCGTCCACGGCTCGCCGTCGCCGCGCTCAACCCGCATGCCGGCGAAAAAGGCAAGATGGGGGGCGAGGAACCGCGCATCATCGCCCCCGCCATTGCCGCGCTGCGCCAAGACGGTATCGATGTCAGCGGTCCCGCCCCCGCCGATACGCTGTTCCACGCCGCCGCGCGGCGCGGTTACGACGCGGCCATTTGCATGTACCACGACCAGGCCCTCATTCCCCTGAAGACCCTCGATTTCGCGGGCGGCGTGAATATGACCTTGGGTTTGCCGTTCGTGCGCACGTCGCCCGATCACGGCACCGCTTGCGATATCGCGGCGCGCGGAATCGCCGATCCGTCCAGCCTGATCGCCGCCCTCAAGACGGCCGGCGCCGTCGCGGCGCGGCGGAACGCCGCCTTATGAGCGCCGCGAACCTTCCGCCGCTGCGCGATGTCATCGCACGTCATGGTCTCATGGCGACGAAAGCGCTGGGACAGCACTTCCTGCTCGACCTCAATCTCACAGGCCGGATCGCCCGCGCCGCGGGAAACATCACGTCCGGCACCTGCATCGAGGTCGGTCCCGGGCCGGGGGGGCTTACGCGGGCCCTTCTCGACGCGGGCGCGCGCGTGATCGCCATCGAGAAAGACAAACGCTGCCGTGAAATCCTCGAGGAGCTGCGAGGCGCGTATCCCGACACCCTGGAAACGATCGAAGCCGACGCGCTCACCATCGATGCGGCGCAGCTCGGCACGGCGCCGCGGCGCATCGTGGCCAATCTGCCCTACAACGTCGGCACGGAACTCCTGCTGGGCTGGCTCAAGAATATCAGAGCGTTCGAATGTCTGGTCCTGATGTTCCAGTCGGAAGTCGCGGCGCGCTTGAGCTCCCCTGCCGATACCAAGGCTTACGGGCGCCTCAGCGTCCTGACGCAGTGGCTATGCGACGTGGAACAGCTTTTTCATGTGAACCCGAAAGCGTTCACACCGCCGCCGGCTGTCAATTCGACCGTTGTGCGGCTGACGCCGCGCAGCACGCCCCTGGCCCCAGCGAAACGCGAGACGCTGGAGCGGGTCACGGCCGCCGCCTTCGGTCAGCGGCGTAAAATGCTGCGTCAGAGCCTGAAGAGCCTTGGTGTCGACGCCGAGGCGCTCTGCCGCGCCGCCGGTGTCGACCCGACGGCGCGCGCGGAAACCTTGAGCGTGGAGCAATTTTGCGCGTTGGCGCGCGGCGTCGACGGCGCTTAAGCGCGCGCGAGATATTCGTCGAGTACCGCGAGATGCGCGGTGACTTCGGCATCGCTCAAGAACGATCCCAGGAAACTGTTGCGGGCCAGCGCCGCGAACGCCGCCCGGTCGAGGCCGCCCGCGTTCGCCATGGCCGCGAAGTTGTCGTTGATATAGCCGCCAAAATAAGCGGGATCATCCGAATTGATCGTCGCGCGCAGGCCGTGCGCCAGCATCGCCGGCAAGGGATGCGTCTTCAGGTCCTTCACGACGCACAGCTTCAAATTCGACAGCGGACAAACGGTCAATGTCGTACCGGCCCGCGCGAGCCGCACCGTCAGGTTCGCGTCCTCAAGCGAACGGTTTCCGTGATCGAGACGGTGTACGTTCAGGATATCGAGCGCTTCGCGCACATACTCCGGCGGACCTTCCTCGCCCGCATGGGCGACGCGCTTCAGTCCCATGTCCGAGGCCGCGGCGAAAACCCGCGCGAACTTGCGGGGCGGGTGCCCCATTTCGGAGGAATCGAGACCCACGCCCGTCAATTTATGCAGCCACGGCTGCGCCGCATCGAGGGTCTTGAAGGCCGCGTCCTCATCGAGATGACGCAAGAAACAGAGGATCAGCTTGGACGTGAGCCCGTGCAGGCGGCGCGCGTCATCCTGCGCCTGGAGGAGGCCTTTCATCACCACATCGAACGGGATCCCTCGATCCGTGTGCGTTTGCGGATCGAAAAAAATCTCGGCGTGACGGACATTGTCGGCCGCGGCGCGATCAAAGTAAGCACCGGCCATATCGCGAAAATCCGCTTCTGTCTGAAGCACCTTCGCGCCTTCGTAGTAAATATCCAGAAAGTCCTGAAGCCGGGTGAAGCGGTAGGCGGCGCGCACCTCGTCCACGGTCTTGAACGGAATGCCGATGCGGTTGCGCTTGGCCAGCGCGAACATCAATTCCGGCTCCAACGTGCCTTCGATGTGCACATGAAGTTCGGCTTTCGGCAGTCCCGCGGTGAAGGCGATGAGACTGCCGTTCGCGGTCATGTCTCGCCGCGCATGGAATTGACGAAGGCGACGAGACCCGGCGCGCGGCGGCGTTGACGCAAACGCTCGGCCACCAAGACGGAATTCACCTGAGCGATGCTCTGTTCGACCGTACGGTTGACCACGACATAGTCGTATTCGGGCCAATGACTCATCTCGTGCGAGGCGCGGCTCATGCGTTTGCGCACGACGTCCTCGGAGTCCTGCGCCCGGCCGCGCAGGCGTTTCTCCAACTCCTCGATGGACGGCGGCAGCACGAAGACGCTGACGACGTCGCCGCCGGCGCTCGCTTTGAGTTGCTGCGTGCCCTGCCAATCGATGTCGAACAGAACGTCATGACCTTCGACGAGCTGTTTTTCGACATACGCGCGCGGCGTGCCGTAGAAGTTGTCGAACACCCTGGCGTGTTCCAGGAGCTCGCCGGCTTTCACCATACGATGGTATTCGGCCTCGGTGATGAAGAAGTAGTCCTTGCCATGCTCCTCACCCGGACGCGGCGGGCGCGTGGTGACCGAAATGGACATGGTGATGTTCCCATCGGACTTCAGCAACGCGCGGGAGATCGTCGTCTTGCCCGCGCCGGAAGGCGAGGACAGGATCAGCATCAGGCCACGGCGCGCAATGGGATGGGGCCCATCAATGGAATCTGTCGTCATTCGATATTTTGAATCTGTTCGCGGAATTGGTCGATGACTGTTTTAAGGTCGAGGCCGATCTTCGTAAACGACACGTCGGCGGATTTCGAGCAGAGAGTATTTGCCTCGCGGTTGAATTCCTGAGACAGGAAATCGAGGCGCCGGCCGCAGGGTTCGCCCTTGGCCAGGAGCTCATGAGCTTGAATTACGTGCGCTTTCAGGCGGTCCAATTCTTCGCGCACATCGGCTTTCACGGCCAACAGGGCGGCTTCCTGGGCCAGCCGCTCGGGCGAAAGGGCCGGAACTTCGCCGGCCAGATCGCGCAACTGGGCAATCAGCGCATCGCGTAAAGCCGTGGGTTGGGTCGCCGCATGGGCTTCGGCCTGGCGGCAAAGCGCGGTGACGGTGTCGAGATGGCCTTTCAGCACGGGCAGGAGGCGCGCGCCTTCCTCGCCGCGCGCGGCGGCAAGCGCGGTCAGGGCCGCGTTGAGGCCTTTCAAAAGCGCGGCATCGCGGGCCGCCAAGGTTTCGGCGGCGACCGTGGTTTCCTGGCTCGTGCGGCCCTTCGCGAGAGCCATCAGACCATCGAGCCGTGCGGGCGCGACCGTCTGGCCGACGGCGCCGAACTGCGCCGTCTTGCGGGCCGCCAACGCAATCAGGGCGTCGAGCGCGGTCTCGTCGATGCCGATGTCGCCGCTCGGGGTTTCCGAGGCGACGGTCAGGTTGAGGGAGATGGAACCACGCGCGAAGGCCGCCGTGACGGCCTGACGGGCCGGGATCTCGATGGAATCGAAGCCGTGGGGGAGGCGCAAGCGGACATCGAGGCTCTTGCTGTTCACGCTACGGGCTTCCCAGGTCCACGTAAACGGCGCGGCCGCGACCGCTTGGCCCTCCGCGCGCGCAAACCCTGTCATGCTGGACGTCGCGCTCGCGCGCATGTTTACCCCGTGAATCCGCTGAAGTCCCCTTACGGCCCCTTATATCGGGGCGAAGCGGCACTGCCTAGCCGCGGGTCCCTGAAAGCGACGGCCCCGGGGTGAGGTTCACCCCGGGGCCACGCGGGTCCGGACCTTAAGGGCGGTTGAAAGCTCAGTTCTTAGTGAAGGGGGGTGCCGTCACCGCGCGAACCGAGGTCTTTTCCGCCGCGTGCAACCTTAAATGTCCGGACACATGAACGATTCGACGAACCGCCTGAATTCCGTGGGCGGCAGCGGTTTCGAGAGCCAGTAGCCTTGGATCTCGTCGCAGGCCCGTTCTTTCAGGAAACGGAGCTGCGCGATGGTTTCGACACCTTCCGCCACCACGGTCAGATCCAGACTCTGTCCCAGACGAATCACCGCCTCGACGATTTTCTCGTCGTCCTTGGTGCGGCCGATGCCGCGCACGAAAGATCCATCGATCTTCAAGCGGCATACCGGGAAGGCCTGCAGGTTCGACAGCGACGAGTAACCGGTCCCGAAGTCATCCATCGACATGGAGACACCGGCCGCGGTCAGTTGGTCGACGTTCTCCTGCACCCGGCCGGCGCCTTCCATGGCGACGCTCTCGGTGATTTCGATGTCGAGGCTGCTGGGCGAGAGCCCCGAGCGCTGCAGCGCCGATGTGACTTGTTCGAACAGATTGCGCTGCCGGAACTGTACGCCCGACACGTTGAACCCGAGGCGCAGTTCAGGCAGACCCAGCGCCTGCCAGATTTGACGCTGGCGGCAGATTTCCTCGATGATCCAATCACCGATGGGAAGAATGAGACCAGAGGTCTCGGCGATGGGAATGAACTCGCCCGGCGAGACCAAACCGCGCTCGGGATGATTCCAGCGGATCAGCGCCTCGGCGCCGACGATCTTGCCGGTGGCAAGGTCGAGTTGCGGCTGATAGGCCAGCCACAATTGATTTTGCTCAACGGCACGGCGCAAGTCGGTTTCGATCCGGACCCGGCGGCGGATATCGGCGTCCATTTCCTTATCGAAATAGCGGAAAGCGTCGCGCCCTTCGGACTTCGCCTGATACATGGCGAGTTCCGCCTGACGCAGCAGAGACAAGGGATCGGTATCGTCCTGCGGATAAGCCGCGATGCCGGCCGAAACCGTGATTTCGATAGCTTGGCCGTTCGCCTCGACCGGCTTGTGGAACGCATTGACGATACTGCGCACGGTGCGGCTTGCCGCCGCCATGTCCGTGACATCCTCAAGCAGGATACCGAAATCGTCGCCGCCCAACCGCGCCAAAGTGTCCGTGGTCCGGGTGATCTTCTGCACCCGGTGCGTGACCGCGCGGAGAAGCGCGTCGCCGACGTCGTGGCCAAGGGTGTTGTTGATCGCGCGAAAGTTGTCGATATCCATCACCATGACCGCAACGGACGCATCGGCGCGCGCCGCGCGATCGATGGCGAGCTTCAGGCGGTCCATGAACACGCTGCGGTTCGGCAGGCCCGTGAGACCGTCGTATTCACTAAGACGGACGAGTTCGTCTTCAGCCTTGAGGCGCTCTGAAATGTCCTCGAGCACCGTCACGAAATGCGACAACCGGCCTGTCGCATCGCGGATCGGCGTGGTGGTTTGTTCGGCCGTGTAGATCGAGCCGTCCTTGCGGCGGTTCACCACCCGGCCTTTCCAGGTCTCGTTCATCGCCGCGAGATGGGCGATCGTGTCAGACACAGGATCGTCACCGGCATCGGCCTTCAGCATCGTGGCCGACTTGCCGATCACCTCGCCGGCATCGAATCCGGCCATCTTGATGAAAGCGGGATTGGCCCAGGAGATGATGCCGTCGCGGTTGGTGATGAGGATGCCGTTGGCGGTGGCTTCAAGCGCCTTGGCTTGCATACCCAATTGTGCCTCGGCTTCGCGCCAGCGCGTCACATCGCGCAGATGGATCACCGTCGCCTCGCCGTCGCGCCAGACAACCGGCGCGGCGATCATCTCCATGAACGTGGGCTGGCCGCCCGTGAAGATTTCAATGGAGGCCGGCTCGCCTGCCTTCGCATAGGGGAAGCCGAATTCGCGGCCGCACAGGTCCTCGGGCGTCGAGGCGAAGAGTGTCGCCGCGGCGCAGTTGCAAAAGACGATGCGCCCGGCCGCGTCCACAACCACGAGGCCTTCGCGGCTGTCTTCAACGATGCGTTTGTAGAGCGATTCGCCATCTTGCGCCGTCAGATCGACCGGCGGAACGAGTCTGCGGTCCCACGACGAAAACATCCTCACCCGATGCGGCGGCGCACTCGCGGCTCTGCTGGTCATTCACGGCCCCCTTCCCATTCTCGGCGCGGCTCGGTTTCTCCGGCCGCTGTTTTTATTTTGAGTAGATATCGTTTTTGTTCGAAACTACGTTAGGCATCTGCACCTAGGGTTGCAAGCACCCCCAGGTGGCGCCACCAAACCGAAGTTGTGGACCCCCGCGCACCGCTCCTTCATCTCGTTGATTTTGAAAAGAATTCATATGAAGCGAATCCTCATCATCGACGACGATGCCAGCGTGCGGGAGACGTTCCTTGCCGCGCTCGCCGACCGGAACTACGCGCTGGAAACCGCGGATAGCGGCGCCGCGGGCCTCGAGTCGGCCCGATGCCGCCGCCCCGATCTTGTCTTTCTCGATCTCAAAATGCCGGAGATGAGCGGCGTTGAAGCGCTGGCACGCCTTCACGCCATATCCCCGGATGTGCCGGTTTATATCTTCACGGGGTTCTACCGCAGCTTCCTGGAGCCGCTCAAAGATCTTCAGAAACGCGGCATCACCTTCGACCTCGCACGCAAGCCGCTCACGCTGGCCGAGATCCGCGCCATCGCCGACGGCGTCTTGAAGCACAGCATCGACACCGCGCCACCCTATCGCCCTACGCGAGGTTCAAGATGAATGGCATTAGCTTGCGGCTTTATGTGACGGGCCACACGCCGAGCGCGGAACGCGCCGTCGCCGCGCTCGCGGATCTGCGCGGGCATTTCGGGGGACGCCTCAGCGTGCAAATCATCGACGTATTGGAGGACCCCGTCTCCGCGCTCAATGACGACGTCTATGCCACGCCCACGGTTTTCAGGATCACGCCCGAGCCCGTGCGCCGCCTGTTCGGCGATTTGTCGCGCAAAGAAACCCTGATCGCCGGGCTGGGACTGGACACGGAGCCGGATCAGGCGCGCTGAACGCGCCGTACCTGCCGCGCCAGGAATTCGCCGAGCGTGATCGCGATCACGGCGGCGAAGATAGGCAAAAGCGCATGGAGCGCGAGCACCAACACGCCCTCGGTTTCGCCCGGCACCGGTTCGCCGATCATGTACGCGACACCTCCGATGAGGAACGCCGCGATGCGCGTCAAAACGGCACGCCCCGCGAAGAGCCCGGCGCCGGCGGCGGCTTCCTGCGCGTCCGCCGGGGCATCACCCTCATGCTTCGGCTTCATGATGCGGCTGACGAGGATGACCGCGATGGCGCCCATCAGCGGCGCAACATGGCGCAGCCAGACCAAGTGGTTTTCGAGCCAATCGTGGACGGCCGCGTCGCTCACCACGACCTCGCCGCCGATATAGCCGATGAGCGCCGCGCCGGCCGGAACGATCACGGGGAAGGCTTCGATCAGCTTGATCAGCAAGGTCGCGCCGTAAACGACCATCGGGATGCTGATCACCAACCCCGCGATAAGAAGCGCCGTATTCCCGTGCGCGGCCGCGGCGACGGCGATCACGTTATCGAGGCTCATCACAGCGTCGGCGATCACGACAATCCGCACCGCATGCCAGAGGTTGGTCCCGGCGGCGACCTCGTCATCCCCGCCGTCCTCGGTCATGAGTTTGTAGCCGACCCAGAAAAGCAGGAGGCCCCCCACGATCTTGAGGAATTGGACCTGCAGGAGGTAAGCGATGAAAACCGTGAAGACGATCCGCAAGAGGACCGCCGCCCCCGCGCCGAACGCGACACCCCACACCTGCCGGCGCGGCGGAAGCGTGCGGCAGGCCAGCGCGATCACCACGGCATTGTCCCCGGAAAGGACGATATTGATGCCGATGATGGTGAGCAGGTTCGCCCACATCTCCGCGCTGAAGAGGATGTCGATCATTCCACCGATTCCGTCCTCTTCTCCTTACGGCGCGCCAGCAGATTGAGCGTTTCGACGCCGATCGAGAAAGCGATGGCGAAGTAGAGATACCCGCGCGGGATATGGAAATGCGCCGCATCGGCGACGAGCGCGGTTCCGACAAGGATCAAGAAGGCGAGCGCGAGCATCTTGATCGTGGGGTGACGGTTGATGAAACCGGACACACCATTGGCCGCGAACATCATGATGAGGATTGCGATCACGATCGCCACGATCATCACAGGCAGATTGTCGGTCATACCGACCGCGGTGATGATGGAATCCAGCGAGAACACCAGATCCAGGATCATGATCGTCGAAATGACGCTGAAGTAGGACGCCGGCGGACGCGGCTTCACATCCGGGCCATCGCCGCCTTCGACGGCCTCGTGGATTTCCATCACGCCCTTGTACACGAGATACAGCCCCCCGACGCCGAGCACGACATCGCGCCAGCTGAGTTCGAAGCCCGCGATCGTCGCGATCGGCGTGGTGAGCGCCGCGATGAAGGTCAAGGTCGAGAGAAGCGCGATACGCAGGAACAGGGCCATGAACAGGCCGATGCGCCGCGCCGACGCCTGCTGATGCGGCGGAAGGCGTGCCGAGGTGATCGCCAGAAAGACGAGGTTGTCGATGCCGAGGACAACCTCGAGGACCGTCAGAGTGGCCAGCGCCGCCCAGGTCTCGGGACTGAGGAGATACTCAAGCATCAGGACGCTTTCCCTTTCCTGGCCTCACGAGCCTTCTTTCTCCGAGCCGCGGCGATCAGATTAAGGCTTTCAATGAGAATCGAGAAGCCGATAGCGAAGTAGAGATAGCCGCGCGGGATGTGGAAATGAGCCGCATCGGCCATCAGGGCCATGCCGACCAGGAGCAAGAACCCGAGCGCAAGCATCTTCACGGTGGGGTGGCGATTCACGAACGAGCTGACGGGCTCGGCGGCGAACATCATGACGAGGATCGCGATCACGATGGCCGAGATCATCACCGGCAGGTTGTCCGTCATGCCGACGGCGGTGATGACGGAGTCGAGCGAGAAGACGACGTCGAGGATGACGATCTGCATGATCGCGGCGGCGAAAGTCGTCGTGGCGCGCGATCCGCCTTCTTCTTCCTCGCCTTCCATCGAATTGTGAATCTCGTGCGTGCCCTTGTAGAGCAGGAAGAGGCCACCTAAGCCGAGCACGACGTCACGCCAGCTGAGCGCGAATTCGCCCATCGTGAAGATCGGCGCCGTGAGACCCGCGATCCACGAAACGCTGCTGAGGAGCGCGACGCGCATCACCAGCGCGAGGATCAAGCCGATGCGCCGCGCCTTCTGCTGCTGGTGCACGGGGAGCTTGCTCGAAACGATCGAGAGAAAGATGACGTTGTCGATGCCGAGAACGATCTCGAGCGCCGTCAATGTGAGAAGCGCGGCCCAGAGATCCGGGTTCGTGAAGAGTTCCATCATGACGTCGTCGGTCTTTCCCCAATGAGAACGCCTGTTTAATCGCGCGTCAGGGAGCAGTCTTCATCTTGCGTTCGAGCTTGCGCCAACGCGCGACGTTTTTGTTGTGCTCCGCCAACGTGGCGGCGAAGGCGTGTCCGCCCGTGCCGTCCGCGACGAAATATAGCTCATCTGACGGAAGAGGATTCAAGACCGCAGCGAGCGCCGCGCGCCCCGGGTGACAGATCGGTGACGGAGGCAATCCAGTTACAATGTACGTGTTGAACGCGTTCGGCGCGTCGAGGTCCGCGCGCGTGATCGGCCGGTCGAGATCACCCGCGTCCGGCGCGATGCCGTAGATCACCGTGGGGTCGGATTGCAGTTTCATGCCGCGCTTCAGCCGATTGATGAAAACGGCGGCGACGCGCGGGCGTTCCGAGGCAATGCCGGTTTCTTTCTCGACGATGGAAGCCAGGATCACCGCCTCCTGCGGCGTCGACACGGGCAAATCGGGCGCGCGCTTCTGCCAGAGTTCGGCGAGCGTTTGATCGCGCGCCGTGCGCATGCGGCCGACGAGCGCGGCGCGGCTATCGCCCCATTCGTAACGATATGTTTCGGGCAAAAGGTCGCCGTCCGCGACCTCGGCCGTTACATCGCCCACAAGACCCGGCGCTTCGCCGAGGATTCGCTTGATGCCGGCGGTGACGAGGCCTTCGGGCACGGTCACAAAACGAACGACCACATCATGCCGCACGACCTTGTCGAGCGCAGCGACGATGCTGACGCCAGGTTCGAATTTGTACTCACCCGGCTTCAGGGCGCGCGCCTGACCGCTACGACGCGCCTCCAATTCAAACAGGCGCGCGTGCATGACGACCCCGGCGCCTTCAAGCTGGCGCGAGATGGCGCTGAGCCCCGTGCCCGGCATGATGACGAGCGTTGTCTCTTTGACGAGCGGCCCCGGCAGGAGCACTTCGCGCGCGAACCACAGATAGGCGCCGCCGGCGGCCGCGCCTATCACCACGAGGAGGAAGAGGAACGCGGCGGCGAGCCGGGCAATCATGCGGCGTTTGGATGTTTAGGGCGCGGGCCCGATGACGACGGACGCGTTCGTACCGCCGAAACCGAAGGAATTCGACTGCACGTAACGGATCTTCCGCGGCTTGGCTTTATGCGGCACGAGGTCGATATCGCAGCCATCCGACGGATCGTCGAGATTGAGCGTCGGCGGCGCGATCTGATCGCGCAGCGCGAGCATGCTGTAGATCGCTTCCACCGCGCCGGCCGCGCCAAGCAGGTGGCCGATCGCCGACTTGGTGGAGGACATGGAAAGCTTGTAGGCGTGCGCGCCGAACAAGCGCTTCACGGAGCCCAGCTCGATCTCATCGCCTTTCGGCGTCGAGGTGCCATGCGCGTTGATGTAGTCGATCTGGTCCGGCGAAAGCTTCGCGTCCTTGAGGGCCGCGGTCATCGCACGGAAACCGCCCGAACCGTCTTCCGCCGGAGCGGTGAGATGGAACGCGTCGCCGGCGAGACCGTAACCGAGAATCTCGGCATAGATTTTGGCGCCGCGTTTCTTGGCGTGTTCGTAATCTTCCAGCACGACGACACCGGCGCCTTCGCCCATGACGAAGCCATCGCGGCCCTTGTCCCACGGGCGCGAACCCTTGGTCGGGGTATCGTTATAGCTGGTGGAAAGAGCTTTCATCGCGGCGAAGCCCGCGATCCCGAGGCGGCAGAGCGCCGACTCAGCGCCGCCGGCCACCATCACATCGGCATCGCCGTACTTGATGAGACGCGCGGCATCGCCGATGGCATGAGCGCCGGTGGCGCATGCCGTCACGGGCGCATGGTTCGGACCACGGAAGCCGTATTTGATCGAGACCTGACCCGACGCAAGGTTGATCAGGCTGGCCGGAATGAAGAACGGCGACACGCGGCGCGGACCTTGCGCGGCCAACGTCTGCGAAGTGTCGTCGATGGTGGCGAGGCCGCCGATACCCGAACCGATCATGACGCCGGTACGGTTGCGGGCTTCTTCCGTGGGCGGGACCCAACCGGAATCGGCGACCGCTTCCTGCGCGGCGGCCATCGCGTAGACGATGAAATCGTCCATGCGGCGGCGATCCTTCGCGGCGACGAAATCGTCGGCGATGAACTTGTACGGATGATCGGCGGCGGTCGGAACGGCGCCACCGATACGGCACGGCAGATCGTCGACCTTGAAGCGGTCGATGGTCGCAAGGCCAGACTTGCCGGCAATGAGGGATTCCCAATTGCCTTGCACGCCCATACCGAGCGGCGTGACCAGCCCGATACCGGTTACAACGATACGCTTCGGTTCATATGTCATGATGCCGTGGTCCCGGACGAGAACTAACTGTCGGCCTGCAGGCCCCCGAAATCCGCGACATCGCGAATTCCGGGGTGAGACCCACCAGTGTCCGATTTCGGAAGGTCACGAGGCGGAACGGGCCTTTGCATCAGTGAACTTCCGAAATCGGACACTGGAAATCCCATAAAGCGAGTGCCGCCCTAAGGCGGCACGGGCCCGTTGCACTGTGCTAGCTGCGGCGTCTGTTTATGGTCGCCGCAAATCGCTACTTATTTCGCGTTCGCCTGAATGAAGGCGATCGCGTCTTTCACGGTCAGGATCTTTTCCGCCGCGTCGTCAGGAATTTCGACGCTGAATTCTTCTTCAAACGCCATCACGAGTTCGACCGTGTCCAAGCTGTCGGCGCCCAGATCGTCGATAAAGCTCGCATTGTCGGTGACCTTGGCTTCATCAACGCCGAGGTGCTCAACGACAATCTTTTTCACGCGATCAGCAACGTCACTCATTCTTATTCCTCTAATCTTTTCTTGGTGGTGATGATGTCTGCAGTCGATATCTGTCACGAACAATCGTCCGCGCCAGACCCGCGGCCCGAGCTCCCGGCCCCCATCGAAGTGAGGGTGTCAGTAGCATATTACCTTTTTCTTGGCTAGGGCTACGGCAGCCCGGCACGAGACCGGATTTCTCTTTTAAATCATAGCCATACCGCCATTTACGTGGAGCGTCTGCCCGGTCACGTAACTGGCTTCGGTACTGGCGAGATAGACCACGGCGGCCGCGATATCGGCGCCCTCGCCGATCCGCCCCACCGGGACATTCTGGAGCATACGGTTCTTTTGCTCGTCGTTGAGCTTGTCGGAAATCGCGCTGGTGACGAGGCCCGGGGCGACGGCGTTCACGGTGATGCCGCGGCTGCCGACTTCCTGCGCCAGCGACTTGGTGAGGCCGATCAGGCCCGCCTTCGACGCCACATAGTTGGTCTGACCGGGGTTGCCGGTCGCGCCGACCACCGAGGAGATATTGATGATGCGGCCGAAACGGCGCTTCATCATGCCCTTCACGGCGGCGCGGCTGAGGCGGAACGCAACCCCGAGGTTGATGTCCATCACGGTCCAGAAGTCTTCATCCTTCATGCGAAGAATGAGACCGTCGCGCGTGACACCGGCATTGTTGACGAGGATGTCGAGCTGACCGAGCGCGGCTTCGGTGTCCGGGATCATCTTCTCGACGACTTCGGCGCCGCCGGCGAGATTGGCGACGAGGACATATGTGCGATCACCGAGTTCGGCGGCGAGCGCGTCGAGCGCTTCCTTGCGCGAGCCGTGCAGCGCGACCTTCGCGCCTTGCGCATGGAGCGCGCGCGCGATGGCGCCGCCGATGGCGCCGCTCGCGCCGGTCACAAGGGCCGTCTTGCCGGTCAAATCGAACATCGCGGTTTCCTTTTTCTTCTTATTTCTTTTTGGCGAACTCTTCGATGTCGGCGGGCGTGCCGACACTGATGCCGGTGAGATCGCCGTCGATGCGCTTGGTCAGGCCCGAAAGCACCTTGCCCGCGCCGAGTTCGATCAGCGTATCGACGCCGGCTTCCTTCATCAGATGCACGCTTTCACGCCAGCGCACCATGCCGGTGACCTGTTCCACGAGCAATCGGCGGATCTCGTCGGGATCGATCACGGTACCGGCCGTGACGTTGGCGATCACGGGCACCACCGGCGCCGAGATCGTCACCTTCGACAGCGCTTCGGCCATCACATCGGCGGCGGGCTTCATCAAGGGACAATGGAACGGCGCGCTCACGGGCAGCAGCATGGCGCGCTTGGCGCCTTTGGCTTTCGCGAGTTCGATCGCGCGTTCGACAGCGGCCTTATGGCCCGACACCACGACCTGGCCAGGCGCGTTATCGTTGGCGGCCGCGCAAATGAGTCCATTACCGGACGCATCGCTCGCGACCTTCTGCGCATCGTCCACATCGAGGCCCAGCAGCGCGGCCATGGCGCCCTCGCCCACGGGCACAGCTTTTTGCATCGCCTGGCCGCGGATCTTCAAAAGGCGTGCCGTGTCGGCAAGGCTGAGGGAGCCCGCCGCGGCCAGCGCGGAATATTCGCCGAGAGAGTGACCGGCGACATAACGGGCGGTCTTGCGGATGGCGATGCCGGCCTGCTTTTCCAAGACCCGCACGACGGCCATGCTGACGGCCATGAGGGCCGGCTGGGCATTCTCGGTCAGGGTGAGTTCGTCGGCCGGACCTTCGAACATGAGCTTGGTCAGGCGCTGATTCAGGGCGTCGTCGACTTCCTGGAAAATCTCGCGCGCTTCCGAAAAGGCCGCGGCCAGTTCCTTGCCCATGCCCACGGCCTGGGATCCCTGGCCAGGGAATACATAGCTCCAGCTCATTGATCGCCCCTTCAATAACCCGCGATTTCGGGCCGGAGAGGTGACGCAAGGGGGCCTTTCTGTCAAGAAATCCCCCATGCCCATGCCGGCGTCTAAATATTAAGCAATTGATTTTATTAATATAAATAGGTCAAAAGACACGACCGATTTGGGGCGCCGGAAAAGCCGGCATGGGCCGCCCGGCGCGGCCGTCTTCCCTTGTGGCGGCCCTGGGAATGTGTATATTCCGCGCCCTTAACATAGCTCCTTGCTGACCTTTTGGGGCCAGCTATGCCGGGCGACGCCGATGGTCGGCGTTATCCTGGACGAGACAAGCCATAAGGAGAACTACCTCATGCCTCTCTATGAGAGCGTCGTGATTGCGCGTCAGGATATCGCCACCACCCAGGTGGACACCCTGGCCGACGAACTGACCAACATCCTCGCGGAAGGCGGCGGTAAGGTTACCAAGCGTGAAAGCTGGGGCCTGCGCTCGCTCACCTACCGCATCAAGAAGAACCGCAAGGGTCACTACGTTCTGTTCAACATCGACGCCCCCGCGGCGGCGATCAACGAATACGAACGCCGCATGCGCATCAATGAAGATGTGCTGCGTTATCTGACCGTGCGCGTTGAAGAACATGAAGAAGGCCAATCGGCTGTCCTGCTCAACAAGGACCGCCCGGCTGAACGCACCGGTGGCTTCGGCGACCGTGGCGGCTTCGGCGGCGGCCGTGGCTTTGGTGGCGGCGGCCGTGGCCGTCCGCGTGACGATGGTGACCGTGGCGGCGATCGTGGTGGTGACCGCGACCGTTTCAGCTCGGGCCGCCGTCCTCGTTCTGACTCTGACCAGGGAGAAGGCTAATGGCTGCTCCGGGACGCAAACCGTTCTTCCGCCGTCGCAAAACCTGCCCGTTCACGGGCTCGAACGCGCCGAAGATCGACTACAAGGATACGCGCCTTCTTTCGCGCTACATCTCCGAGCGCGGCAAGATCGTGCCGAGCCGTATCACGGCCGTGTCGACCAAGAAGCAGCGTGAACTGGCGCGCGCGATCAAACGCGCCCGCTTCCTCGCGTTGCTGCCGTACGTCGTCGCTGCTTAACTACTGAACGTGACCCGCGCGAGCGCAATTGCGGTCGTCGCGGGCGCGCTTGGTGGCGCTTTACTGATCGCGGCGCTGCGGCAGTCGTTTCTGGGGGTCCTCCTGGGAGCGATGTTATCGCCGCTGCCGCTCGCGATGACGGCCTTCGGCCTCGGCGGGGCGTTCCTGCCGGTGGCCGTGGTCGGCGGATCGGTGACCGTGGCGATCCTCAGCGGCTCGTTCGCTTCCGCCATTGTCTACCTGGTGGTCGATGCCGCTCCGGCGGTCTTGTTGTCGCGGATCGCGATCGCAGCGGCCAAAGCGAACCCGAACGCTCCGGCGTCGGGTGAGGCGCTTGCCCGCACGGTGTGCGGTTTGGCGGCTTTCGCGGTGTTGATCGTCGTTGTCGGTCTTCTCCTGCTTCCCACAGGGGCGGAAGGGATTGAAGCGGCGGTCCGGGCCAGGCTGGACGAAGTAGTTACCGCGATGCCGGTCGATCCGGCGGCCAGCGCCGAACTTATGAAGGCGCGGGCGCAATTCGTCGAAGCCATGGCGGCCGTGCTGGGCGGCACGCAAAGTCTGCACACCAATTCCTTCGATGAAGCAATTGCCCTGCCCACCGATTTTTCGGCGAAAATTGCCCGCGATACGCAGATTTTTATCCAGAAAGAAACCGATGTTACCCGCGCCACCGACCCATGGGCAGGTTCTTATTTTGTAGAACAGCGCACGCAGCAACTCGTGGAAGCCGCCTGGGCGCTTATTCAGGAAGTGGAACAAATGGGCGGCATGGCCAAAGCCATCGAAGAAGGACTGCCCAAACTCCGCATCGAGGAAGCAGCCGCGCGCAAACAGGCGCGCATCGACTCGGGCGAGGAGAAAATCATTGGCGTCAATATTTTTCAGGTATCCGACAGCGAAGCCTTTGAAATCCTGGAAGTGGACAACACAGCCGTTCGGGAAGCGCAAATACGGCGCTTGCAGGACATCCGGCAACGCCGCGACGAAGCCGCCGTACAACAAGCCTTGCAGGCTATCCGCACGCTGGCGGCCAGCGCGCCTATTCCCGGGGATGCCGACAATATGGAGCGCAACCTGCTGGCGCTGGCCGTTGAGGCCGCCCGCTTGCGCGCTACGCTGGGCGAAATTTCCTCGGCGATGGAAGATGCCTTCGGAAGATATGTAGCCACAACTCGCACCATTTCAGGCGTTTATGCTGCCAGTATGAGCCACAACGAAGATTTTGAACAGGCCCGCGCCCTGGCCGACGAATTTGCAGAAGCAGAGGGCCGCCGCCCACGTATCATGATTGCCAAACTGGGGCAGGA
>JAIUPE010000037.1:7686-28638 GCA_020160875.1 Pseudomonadota bacterium | reverse complement strand
GTGGTGACCGTCGCGATCACGATTGTGATGACCGTCTGGATGTGGCGCACCCCGCGGTCCTGGCTGCAGGTCGGCCTCGGTCTCATCGTCGGCGGCGCGCTCGGCAATATCATCGACCGTGCAAGTATCGGCGCGGTCGCCGATTTCCTACACGTTTATTGGGGGGATTGGCATTTCCCGACCTTTAATATCGCCGATACCTGTATCTCCATCGGCGCCATAATTGTGCTCCTTGACGCCTTGTTTGAGCGCCCCCACGATGGCAAACAAGAGCCCGCCAAGAGCGGACCTTAAACTCGAAGGACGATGATGCGTTATTTATCCATTGCGATCATGCTTGTGGCGGCCGTCAGCCTGACCGGCTGCGATAGGACCCGCCGCGCGCTCGGCCTCAATAAGACCGTTCCCGACGAATTCGCCGTGGCCACGCCTGCGCCCCTGGCAATTCCGCCCGATTTCAACCTGCGCCCGCCGGCGCCCGGTTCCGAGCGCACCCCCGAAGCCACGCCGGCCGAACAGGGCCGCGCCGTGCTCCTGGGCCGCGCGCGCCTGCTCGATTATCAGAAGCGTGGCTTCTCCAATGGTGAGACCGCCATTCTCGGCGCCGCCGGGGCCGACGCCGTGCTTCCGGACATCCGCAACACCATCGCCAAGGAAATCTCGACCTTCGCGCCGGAAGAGCGCGCGTTCTCCGACCGCCTCCTGTTCTGGCGCGACGGCGCCAGCGTCCCGGGCACGATTGTCGATCCGGCCGCCGAGATGAAGCGCCTCAGCCAGAATGCCGCCGAGGGCAAGAAGCCGAACGAAGGCGCTTCGGTCGTCATCCGCCGCGGCAAGAGCGGCACGCTCGGAATTTTCTAAAAAGCTTCGCGCGCGAGAGTTTAGACCGGCGCCGGTGAATCCACCGGCGCCGTTTCTGTTTCGGCAAGCGCCTGGTAGGTGTGGCCGAACAGCGTGGACAGGACGAACAGTCCGAACAATCCGGTCACCGCGTCGATGGCCGCCCCGACATAGGGCGCCGCCGCGTGCGGTTCAAAAATCTTCTCGATACCGATACCGACGAGTCCAATCGGAACGAGGCACACGATCAGCACCAGCACGGCGCCCGTCAGCCGCCAGGCGATCGGCGCGCTCATCCGCCACGCGCGCCCAAAACTCGCGTGCGTATCCAAGGCGGCCATCGCGATCACCAGCGACAGGCGCGTGACCACATAGAAGACCCACGCAAGGGCGGCGACGGCGAAGGGTGTCGCAAGCGCGTAACCGCCCATATCCCCCCACAGCAGTTTGCCGGCGGCTCCGGCCGCCGCGACCGGGATGGCCGCGACGATGACGGCGATGAACAGCGGGAACACGAACAAGATCTGCCATAGCACCATGCGCACTTCCAGGCGTGTGAAGGCGTAGATCGGGCGGTGTCCGGCATCGTCGCCGTAGACAACAGTGCGGTACCAGGCCACGGCCGGCGGAATATTGATCAGGAAGGCGAGGATTTCACCGCTAAAGCGCGCCACGGTCCGCGCGTCGGGCGCGACGTTGAAATAAATCAGGGTCCACGCCACCGCGATGCCCAGGATGAGGGGGATGATTCCATAACGTTCCATCAGACGCCGGCGGTGCCAGCAGTAGGTGAAGGCGTCTGTCACGGCGCGCCAAACCTCGAAATTTTCCCGAACTCTATTCACGACGGCGTGACCCCTGCATTTATTGTTACCAAGCTTAGAATCCTCAGCCCCTGTTTTCTATCTTAGTTGTAACCCTGGATTTACGCCCGCGCGTCCGGCGGGCTATGGTTTCTCGCCTCGAGGCCTGCCCGCCTTTCCACCTGACTGTCTCAGGGATCATCATGCTCCGCATTGCCGCTCCGCTGTTCGCCGCCGCCATTGCCATGGCCGCGCCGCAAGCCCGTGCCGAAGTTTACGGCGCGCAGACCTTCACCCTCGCCAACGGCATGCAGGTGGTGTTGATCCCCAATCACCGCGCACCCGTGGTCAGTCACATGGTGTTCTACAAGGTGGGCTCCGCCGACGAGCCGGCCGGCAAGTCGGGCATCGCCCACTTTCTCGAACATCTGATGTTCAAAGGCACCAAGAAATACCCCGAAGGCGCGATGACCGAGATCGTCGCGCGCAACGGCGGCAATCAAAACGCTTTCACCACCGCCGACTATACCGGCTACTACCAGAACATCGCGGTCGATCGTCTGCCTCTGATGATGGACATGGAATCGGACCGGATGCGCAACCTGGTTCTCAGCGAGAAGGACATCGCCACCGAGCGCGAGGTCATCATTGAAGAACGGCGCATGCGCACCGACAACTCGCCGTCGGCGCTACTCGGCGAACGCATGTCGGCGGCGCTGTGGATGACCAATAAATATTCGATCCCCGTCATCGGCTGGCTGGAGGAGATGCGCGGCCTCAATCTCGCGGACAATCTCGGAATCTACCGTCAGTACTATTCACCGCAGAACGCCATCTTGGTGGTCGCGGGCGACATCACCCTCGATAAGTTGAAGCCGCTTGCCGAGAAATATTACGGGCCGATCCCGAAGGCCGAGAATTTCAAGCCGCGCGAACGCTCAACCTTCCTTTACGACAAGGCCGACTCCCGTATCACGCTCCACAACGAGCGCGTGACCCAGCCGTCCTGGAGCCGCCAGATCATCGCCCCCAGCTACAACGTCGGCGACCGCACCGACGTCCACGCGTTGGAAGTGTTCAGCGAGATCATCGGCGGCGGTTCGACCACCAAGCTCTACCGCAAACTCGTTGTCGAACAGAAAGTCGCAGCGGCGTTTGGCGCCGGTTACGACACCGACGCCGTCTCTTACGGCAGCTTCTATGTGTCCATGACCCCGAGCCCGGGCGTCAGCATCGAACAAGCCGAAGCCGCCTATGAAAAGGCGCTGGCCGAGTTGCTCGCGAACGGAATTACGGAAGCCGATGTGCAGCAGGCGAAGAACCGATTCGCCGCGCGCTTGGCCTTCGCGAAGGACTCGCCCATGTCCGCCGCGCGGGCCGTCGGCACGTCGCTCGCGTCGGGTATCAAACTTGAGGATATCGAGAATTGGCCGGACGCCGTGAATAAAGTCACGCTCGCGCAGGTGCAGGCCGCCGCGCGGCGCCTGTTCGCCGACAATTCCTCGGTCACGGGAATCCTTTTGCCCCCTGAACAAACCGCCGGAGGGCCGACGCCATGAATCAGGCCATGAAGACGTTTTTCCTCCTCGCCGTTGCGCTCGTGACTTTCGCCGCGCCCGCGTCGGCCCTGACGGTCCGTGAAGTGAAGAGCAAGGGCGGCATCAACGCCTATCTCTCCGAGGATCACACCACGCCGATCATCGCGATTACCTTTGGTTTCAAGGGCGGCAGCGCTATCGATCCCGATGCGAAATTGGGATTGTCCGGCATGGTGACGTCGCTGCTGGACGAGGGCGCCGGCACACTCGATTCCTTCGCCTTTCAGACGGAGCTGCAGGACCGCGCCATCACGCTGCGGTTCAGCGCCGACAACGACAACATCACCGGCCAGATCGTTACCACCACGCCGAATGCGCCGAAGGCTTACGAGCTCCTGCGCCTCGCGCTGACCCAGCCGCGCTTCGATCAGGAGCCCGTGGAACGTATCCGCCGCCAGATCCTCGTCAGCATCCAGTCGCAGCTTGAAAGCCCGGGTCGTATCGCCGGTCAGCGTTTGATGGAAGAGCTTTTCGGCAAACATCCCTACGCCCGCGAGGACGACGGCACGCCCGCCACCATCAAGGGCATCGTCACAGACGATCTCAAGGCTTGGGTGAAAAGCCGCTTCGCCCGCGACCGCCTTATGGTGGGCGTGTCGGGCGACATCACGGCCGCGCAACTTCAGACCGTGCTGGATCAAGTGTTCGGCACGCTTCCCGCCACCTCCGGCTTGAAGGTCGAGGTGCCGCCGGCGCCCATCGTCGGCACGGGCAAGGTCGTGCGCATCACCAAGAATTTGCCGCAGAGCGTCGTCTATATCGGGCAGAAAGGCCTGATGCGCAAAGACCCGGATTGGTACACCGGCCTCGTGGTCGACTACGTGTTCGGCGGCGGCAGCTTTCAGTCGCGCCTCATGGACGAAGTGCGCGAAAAGCGCGGATTGGCTTACAGCGTCGGCACCGGCATGGCGCCGTACGACGCCGGCGCGGCCATGATGGCCTCGGTTGGAACGCGCGCCGATCAGGCCGAAGCCAGCCTCCAGGTCATCCGCGACGAATGGCACAAGATGCGCGACGGCGGCCCAACGCAGGAAGAACTGAACGACGCCAAGCAGTATCTCACCGGCGCCTGGCCGCTGCGCTTCACGTCGACGGGTTCGATCGCCGACACGCTACTCGCCGTGCAGCGCGACAACCTGGGGCTCGACTATATCGACAAGCGCAACGGCTACATCGAGTCCGTCACACTCGAGCAGGCGAAGGCCCTATCGAAGAAGCTCTACGACCCCGACAATCTCGTGGTTGTTGTGGTGGGGCCCGATCTCTCGGCGGCCAAGCCCGGCGCGGCGCCCGCGGCAAAACCGGCGCCGGCCAAGGCCAAAGCGAAGCCTTAACTTATTTGGGGGCTTTCGCGGCGGTCGCTTCGATCTCGACGAGGTAATACGGCGCGGCCAGCGCGGCGACCTGGATGGTCGAGCGCGTGACAAGGTTCTTGTTGGCCGCCGAGCCGAAATACATTTTGTAGCCCTCGTTCATACCGGCGAAGTCCATTTTGCCGCCGAGCTTCGGATCGCCGACGAGGAAGACGGTCATCTTCACGACGTCGGACATCGCATAGCCTTTCTCGGCCAGGGCCGCCTTGATGCGTTCCATCACCGCGATGGTTTGGGTCTTGGTGTCGCCGAAGGCTTCGAAGCTGTCCGTTTTTCCCGGCGTGATGGGGGTCGGAGTCAGTCCCGACAGGAAAAGGATCTCGCTGCCGGAGGGGATCGTGGCCGACTGCAGGATCAGCGCGTTGCCGGCGTTTGGCGTGCGGGTGATCTCGGCGGCCCGCGGGGCGAGGGACGGTGCGGTCATCAGCGCCGCGAGAAAGGCGGCGGCGAGGCGAGTTTGAATGGTCACGGGCGGCTCCCCAGTTTTGAAATTTGGCGGGGGGCTAGTTTGCAAGGGGGACGCCCGGTGCGCCATGGCGGATTTGCAGCCAAAGCGAGAACTCTAAGTGTTTGATTCGACAACACTCCTATTCTCAAAGTTTGGCAGGTTGCCCCCGGATTGATAAGGTGCCCGGCCTCTCAGTCCTGAACCGGGATTTTGCGTCACATGAACTCATCGTCCCTGACGGCGCTGCCGGCCTGGCAGGCGCTCAAGGCCCACGCGGCGGCGCTTGCCGGCCAGCACATGCGCGAGCTATTTGCGGCCGATCCCGACCGTTTCGCGCGGCTCTCGTTCTCCTTCGGCCCCGTGCGTGCCGACTACTCCAAGAACCGCGTCACGCTCGAGACCATCAGTCTGCTCGCCGAGCTTGCGCGCGTGCGCGGCGTGGAAGAGGGCCGCGCCGCGATGTTCGCCGGCGCGCGCATCAACACCACCGAGAACCGCGCGGTGCTCCACGTCGCCCTGCGCAACCGTGAAGAACGGCCGATGATGGTCGACGGTGTCGACGTCATGCCCGAGGTGCGTGCAACCCGTGCGCGTCTCAGGACGTTCAGTGACGACGTGAGACAAGGCCGGTGGCGGGGCGCCACGGGCAAGGTTCTGCGTCATATCGTCAATATCGGCATCGGCGGCTCGCATCTGGGCCCGATGTTCGTGGCCGACGCGATGAAGGATCTCCAGTCGCCGGAGATGACCGTGGCATTCGTGTCCAATCCCGACCGCGCGCAGCTCGACGACGCGCTTGCGAAGATCGATCCCGCCGAAACGCTGTTCATCATCTGCTCGAAAACCTTCACCACCGCGGAAACCACCTTGAATGCCGACGCCGCGCGCGCGTGGCTGACCGCGCGCCTTGGCGAAACGGCGGTTGCCAAACATTTCGCGGCCGTGTCCACCAATGTTGAGGCCGCCAAGACATTCGGTATTCATCCCGACGCCGTGTTCCCGATGTGGGACTGGGTCGGCGGGCGCTATTCGGTGTGGTCGGCCATTGGTCTCTCGGTGATCCTTGTCTGCGGTTACGACGCCTTCGACCAGTTGCTCGCCGGCGCCGAGGCCATGGACCGTCATTTCGAGACGGCCTCGCTCGAACAGAACCTTCCGGTGATCCTCGCGCTCATCGGCGTGTGGTACGCCGACTTCTTCGACGCGCCGGCCGTCGCGGTGATGCCGTATGATTACCGGCTCAAGCTTTTCCCGTTCCATCTCCAGCAGCTCGATATGGAGAGCAACGGCAAAGGCGTCACCAAGGAGGGGGCCAAGGTCGAAACCCAGACCGGCCCCATCATCTTCGGCGGCGGCGGCGCCGACAGCCAGCACTCCTTCTTCCAGCTCTTGCACCAAAGCCCGCGTCTGATCCCGTGCGACTTCATCATCGCGCTGAAGGGCGCGGACGGGGCGGGGCCCAGCCGCGACCTCCTGATGGCCAACTGTCTTGCCCAGACCGAGGCGCTCCTGAAGGGCCGCACGGCCGCTGACCTTGCATCGACCCCCGAAAGTTTGCGCCCGCACCGCGAATTCACTGGGAATCGCCCCTCCAACACCCTGCTTTTGGACGAATTGACCCCCTATGTACTTGGCATGTTGATCGCCTTGTACGAACATAAGGTATTCGTCCAGGGGTTGATTTGGGGTGTTAACTCCTTCGACCAGTGGGGGGTAGAATTGGGCAAGGAATTGGCTAAGAGCCTGATGCCGGCCCTGCGTGATAAGCCCGCCGCCGCCGAAGGGCTCCTGAAGGCCCGGGACAGCTCCACCGCCGGCCTCGCGCTCGCCTATCTCCAGGCGAAGGCGCAACAGTGAAAGCGGACGCTTTGAAAGCGATGTCGTGACTATTCGTCTTTTGCCGCCGAACCTCGTCAACCAGATCGCCGCCGGCGAAGTGGTTGAGCGGCCGGCGTCGGCCCTGAAGGAACTGGTCGAGAACGCGATCGACGCGGGAGCGACGCGTATCGATATCGTGCTCAACGATGGCGGCCGTTCGCTGATCGTGGTCACCGACAACGGCTGCGGCATGACGCCGCAGGAGCTGATCGTCGCGGTCGATCGTCACGCGACGTCCAAACTGCCCAGCGACGACCTTCTGGACATCAACTATCTCGGGTTCCGCGGCGAGGCGCTGCCCGCGATCGGGTCGGTCGCGCGCCTCACCGTCACCAGCCGCACGCAAGACGCGGACTCGGGCTGGTACGTGGTCGTCGCCGGTGGCCGCAAAGATGGCCCCGTGCCGGCGCCGCATCCGCGCGGCACGCGCGTCGAAGTGCGCGACATCTTCTATGCCACGCCGGCGCGTCTTAAGTTCCTCAAGACCTCGTCCACCGAGCTCACGTATGCGGTGGATGCCATCGAGCGGTTGGCGATGGCGCATCCCGATATCGCCTTCACACTCACCGCCGACGGCAAACAGCGGCTTAACCTGCCCGCGGGGCACATGCAGGGCGATCTCTTCGATGTGCATCTTGACCGTATCTCAAGTGTCATCGGCAAGGAGTTCGGCGCCAACGCCGTGCCCGTCGCCGCCGAGCGCGAAGATATCAAGTTGTTCGGCTATATCGGTGTGCCGACCTTCAACCGCGGCAACGCTCTTGCGCAGTATCTGTTCGTGAACGGCCGCCCGGTGCGCGACCGCCTCCTGCACGGCGCGGTGCGCGCGGCTTATCAGGACTTCCTCGCCGCCAACCGGCATCCCTATGTCGTCCTTTTCCTTGAAGTGCCGCAGCGCGACGTAGATGTGAATGTGCATCCCGCCAAGGCCGAAGTGCGCTTCCGCGACGCCGGCCTCGTGCGCGGGCTGATGGTCGGCGCGCTGAAACACGCGCTGGCCGAGGCTGGGCACAAAGCGTCCACGACCGTCGCCAACGCCGCGCTCGGGTCGTTCCGTCCCGGCGATGGCCGTGTTTTCACCGGTGGCGGCACGATCTCACACGCCGCCGCGCAGATGGCCTACGCCATGCAAGCGCCCGACGACGGGCAAGGGCTGGCCGAAAACGAGGCGCCGTCGTTGTTCGCGTTGGCGCCGTCCGCGCCCGATGCGACCCCGGTCCCCGTCGTCGACGCCGACTATCAATCCCACCCGCTGGGCGTCGCGCGCGCCCAGGTGCACGAGACCTATATCGTCGCCCAAACCTCGGACGGCATCGTCATTGTCGATCAGCACGCCGCGCACGAGCGCCTTGTTTATGAGCGCATGAAAACCGCGCTCGCCAACGGCGGCATCAACCGTCAGATCCTCCTGATTCCCGAAGTGGTGGAACTGGACGAACCCTCCGCGGCGCGCATCGGCGCACGGGCGGGCGAATTCGCCGAACTCGGCCTCGTGGTCGAACCGTTTGGGCAGGGCGCGGTGGTCGTACGCGAGGTGCCTTCGCTGCTCGGGGAAACGGACGTGCCGAGCCTGATCAAGGACCTCGCCGACGATCTCGCTTCGGTCGATGAAGCCCTGACCCTGAAGGACAAGCTCGGCGACGTCTGCGGGACCCTGGCGTGCCACAGCGCTATTCGGGCGGGGCGTCGCCTGAACGGACCCGAGATGAATGCCTTACTACGTCAGATGGAAGTGACGCCGCATGCCGGTCAGTGCAATCATGGACGGCCGACTTACGTGGAACTGAAGCTCAAGGATATCGAGCGCCTGTTCGGGCGCCGGTAAGGGTTCCCGGAACCAGGGGATATAAGGGCTAGCTGAGATGCTCGGGGAATTTTTCCGCTATATCACGACGTTCGCGCCCGAGCGCGTACGCAAGTTCGGCTATTTGAAGCGTCTGATCGCGCTCGAATTCCGCGCGAAGCGCTGTGAAAGCGCCTGGGCCGAACATCAACGCAACTGCAAAGCCATCATCACCAAGGCCGCCGATTTGTGCGAACAACAAAAGCTCGCGGTCGTGCTCGGTTCCGGTCTTTTGCTCGAGGTGCCGTTGAAGGCGCTGTCGGACCGCTTCGAGAAAGTGATCCTGGTCGATATCTTCCATATGCCGCAGGTGATCGCGGAAGCGCGCAAGCATTTCAATGTGAAGACGCTGACGGGGGACATCACGGGCGTGTTCAAGGCGATGAAGGAACGCCGCGCGCCGGGGTCGAATCATCCCGCGCCGCCGCCGCTGATTCCTCATCTGAAGGAGGCGGACCTCATCGTTTCGTGCAATTGCCTGACGTGGCTCGCCAAGCCCTTTACCGACCATTTCGAGAAGGAGCGCGGTTTCTCCGATCTCGATTCCGACAAGGTCGCTTATCAAATTATGGAACGGCACGCCAAAGCCATCGCGGAGGAGGCGACGGGTGTTGGTCTGATCATCTCGGACACGGATCGCTTCGCCATGCAAGGTGATCACATCGTCTCGCGCACCGATCTCTTGAAGGCGCTGAAGCTGCCTCCGACGGCGACGGTCGGCCATAACGAGGAATGGGACTGGCTGGCGGCGCCGCATCCCGAGGACCATCCGACCCACGACTATATCCATACCGTCGTGGCCAGGGTCTATCAGCGCAATATCTCGGAAGAGGACAAGGCTAAGATGGCCGCCGACGGCGAACTTCCGCCGGAACTCCAGGACGGCATGCCGGCGGAGGAAGCCGTCGACGACATCGGCGATATCGGCGATATCATCCCCGAGCGGATCTAAGCCGCCTCAGGCGGCCTTTTTCGGCCGCCCCGGTTTTCTAATATTCGCGACGTCATCGAGTCCGATGCCCCGGTTCGTGGCCGCGCGCAATGTGTCGTCGAACGCCTGTGACGGCACCTCGAATAAGGCGCGGTAGCTCGCGCGGCGCGTCTCATCATCGTGGCCGAGGCGCAAGTAAATGTCATGCCGCGTCACAAGCGCGTCCTCGCGCCCGGCGGCATTCGCCTTGTAGCTCGACCAGCGATACACGTCGGGCGAGGCCGCCATGCCCGCGCGCACCGGGTTCATTTCGATATAGCGCGAACAGCCGAGGAAATAGTCGTCGCGATCGATCACGCAAGCTCGGTACCGCCCTTCATAGAGCGTGCCGCTGCGTTCGTTGACGGTGTTGAAGTAGCGGGTGTAACGGATGCCCAGCGACTGCATGGTGCGCGCCAACGAGTCCTTGGACTCCAGCGTGGCCAGCAGGTGGAAATGATTGGTCATCAGCACATAGGCGTGAACCGAAAGGCCGTAAGTCTCGGCGACCTCGGTCAGCCAGGCCAGGAACTGGCCGCTGTCCTTCGCGGTCTCGAAAATCCGGCCTTTGTTATTGCCCCGCTGGATGACGTGAACCGTCATTCCGGCCGCTAAACCCCTGGTGCTCATGCCATAAATTATATCAGAGATAATAAAAAATTATATCAGAGATAATTTTTATCGTTGGCAGTCCACTGATACAGGATCACCGCGATCCGGCCTGCCTCGCGCCGGTCGAGCAGCGTGAATCCGTCTGCGTCTGGGGGGACGTCGCTTTCGTCCATTTCCACCGAGACCAGCGCGCCCGGTTTCAGCCAGCCCTGGCGCGCGAGGCTTGCCATGGCCGGTCCCGGCAGGCCTTGTTCGTAGGGTGCATCCAGCAGCGCGATGTCGTGGGCGAGCGCGGCTTTGGGAAGGTTGGTCGCATCGGCGCTCATGACGCTGACGCGGTCTTCGGCGCCGAGCGCCGCCACGTTGCGCTTGATCAGCGCCATCGCCGCCATGTCCCGCTCGATGAAGGTCACATGCGCCGCGCCGCGCGACAGGGCTTCGAGGCCCATGGCACCCGTGCCGGCGAATACATCGGCGACGCGCGCGCCGGCAAGCGCGATGCCGCTTCCGGCCGCGCCGTGCATCAGACGATTGAACAGAGACTCACGCACGCGATCGGTCGTCGGGCGAATGGAATTGTCGCTCGGGGCTTCGATCAAGCGTCCCCGCCACACACCGCCGATGATACGCAGGCGGTTCGGTTTCGCGGGCGCCTCTTTTTTTCTCACCGGCGCTTCCGTTTTAGGGAGAGGCCCTTCGGCGCGGCGTTGCCGAGCTGCTGGCGCACCACATGGCCCGGCACTTCTTCCACGCGTCCCGGCTCAAGCTTGCCCAGTTGGAACGGCCCGTAGGACACGCGGATGAGGCGCGTCACCGAAAGTCCCAGGAAGGCCATCACCTTGCGGATTTCGCGGTTCTTGCCTTCGGTGAGGGTCACGCTGATCCACACGTTGCTTTTTGCCGGACCTTTTGACGGATCGGTCTCGCCGTCGAGGGTCGCGATGATCTCGCCGTAACGCACGCCTTCCACCGTCACGCCGTTCTTCAGGCGGTCGAGCATCTTGGCGTCCACGCGGCCATGCACGCGCACGCGGTACCGGCGCGCCCAGCCGCGCGCGGGCAATTCCAGCTCGCGCGAGAGGTCGCCGTCGTTGGTGAGCAGCAACAGGCCTTCCGAATTGAGATCGAGACGCCCGACGCTGACCACGCGCGGCATATCCGGCGGCAGTGAATCGAACACGGTGGAACGGCCCTTTTCGTCCTTATGCGTGGTCACGAGGCCGACGGGTTTGTGGAAACGCCACAGGCGCGCGCGGTCGGCGACCGGTAACCGCTCACCGTCCACCATCACGTCGTCATCCGCCGTCACGGTGCGCGCGGGCGTCTTCAGCACTTCGCCGTTCACGACGACACGTCCCGCGGTAATCCACTTCTCGGCATCGCGGCGCGAACACAGGCCGGCGCGCGCCATCACCTTGGCGATGCGCTCGCCTTTGCCGGGGACCTCGTCGGCCTCCGGTTCATCCGCGCGCGTGTCCGGTGTTTTTACCTTGGCGGCTTTTTTCTTGATCATGAGCGGCAAGCGTCCACGAACGCTGCGAACAGTTTTACGTCGGCAGGGCTGATGTGAAACTCCGGGTGCCACTGCACACCGATACAGAACTTGCGCGTCGGATCCTCGACGCCTTCGATCACGCCGTCCGGCGCCACGGCGTCGACCATCAGCGCCTTCGGCATGCTTTTGACGGCCTGATGGTGCGCGCTGTTCACCGGCAGTTTCGTCTCGCCGCCGACGGCCTTGTGCAGCACCGTGCCTTCTTTCACCGTCACATCGTGCCCGGCCTGATGGCGCGGGTTCGGCTGTTCGTGGGCCAGCGGGTTGTTCACTTCGTCGGGGATGTGCTGGATCAAGGTGCCGCCCAGCGCCACCGCGAGTAACTGTTGGCCGCCGCAAATGCCGAGGATCGGCTTGTTGGCCGCCAGCATCGCCCGCGTGATCGCGAGTTCGAAGTCCGTGCGGCCTTCCTTCAGCGTCACCTTCGGGTGACGTTCGGCGGCACCGAACAACTTCGGATCGACGTCGAAGTTGCCGCCCGAGACGACGATGCCGTCGATCATCTTGGCGTATTCCTCGACCAGGCTCAGCTCGTGCGGCAGCACGACGGGCACGCCGCCGGCTTCACGCACCGCCGAGCAGTAGTTTTGCCTAAGGGCATACCAGGGATATTTGGAGTAGCCGCCGGGTTCTTCGCTGTCGGCGGTGATACCGATGATGGGCTGTTTCATGGGCTTTCTCTTATCATGAAGGCTGCGGCGCCCGAAAGCGCCGCAGCCATATGATTAACGATTATCAAGCTGAGGCCGTACCGCCGTCAGCCCGTCTCGCGTGATGCGATAGGGGCCGGAGGCCTGCGAGGCGATCAGCCGGCGGTTCTTCAGCCGTTTGAAGACACCGAGGGTACAGTCCGCGAGGGCCCAGCCGTCGCGGTTGATGCAGGTCACTTTCATGATCTTACCCTTGGGATCTTTCTCGACATGAACGGACCCGCCCTGCGCCAGCGCATGCAATGTGCGCTGTTCGCCGCGTGAGATATTCACGGGAAATCATCCTGGAAATGTCGCTAAAAGCCGCGAGGTCATGAACCTGCGGCGGGCGTGCGACGACCTTCAAACGCGCTCCGCTTGGGAACGCGCGGTCATCAGCTAAGCGGCGACAATCTCGGACATAGACATCCTGCTCTTGGATCGGGAGCGGACGGATACAGCGGCCCTGGGCGCGCTGTCAACGTTTCTAGAGCAAATCGTCCAGATTCACGGGCGGGGGGGTCGGTGCGTGATAGGCCGAGGGGCCGCGTTTCTGCTTCGGCAGACCGACGCTCGCCGCTTCTTCGTTCGTGCGCATCATGGCGGCGGCGAAGTCCTGGCCCTGGAAGCCGGCGGGAGACATCAAGGTGCTGAACGCATCCTGATCGCCCTCTTCGTCCTCCAGCATCTGCATCGGACGCGCGGCGATCATTTTCGCCATCTCCTGCATCACCATCATCTGGACCATCTTCTTGGTGATGTCGGGCTTCTGCTCGGCGACACGATTTACACCATGCGCCACGTACTGCACGGCCGCCTGCGTTCGCGGCGCTTGTGCGGGAGCCTCCGGCACGGTGTCCGCGGCATCGGCGAACCGGTTCATTTGCGTCGAGAAGCGCTCGCGGATCAGGTCGACGACATCTGCGACGCTCCGCGCCTTTCCATCGGGCGTATAGAACACCGCGCGGTTGGCTTTCGCCGCCGCAGGCAGCACGCTCGCGCCCGAAACATCGGAATTTTCCTGCGCCGCATTCAGGATCATCGCCGCGCCGGATGCGCCCAGGAAGTGCGCGAGATAAAGATCGGCGGCGTCGGGCAGGCGGCCCAGCGAACCTTCAAGGCTTGCGGCATTGTCTTGGGCGTAAGCGGCGGCCATGAGACCAGAGGCCTCCGGGTCTTCACGCAAGTCCAGCAGGCGGCGCTCGGCGGCGGCGTCTTTCACCACCGCTTTGCCGTCGTCGCTGACGCTGATCTTGTCCGCGAGATCGCCGTAACCGTACTGGCTGCCGTAGCGATGCATCATGTCGAGCCAGGTGCCGCGCGTGAACTGGAACAGACCGGCGGCCGACGATGTGGCGGCCTGCGCTTCCGGATTGAGGCTGCTTTCCTGGGCGGCTTTGGCCACCAGGTATTGAAAGCTGACGCCACTTTTCGCCGAGGCAACCTTGAGGCCCGCCAGGGTGGAGCGCTCCACAGCCTGGCCGCCCACTTTGACAAGGGCTGGCTTCACAAGGTCATTCAAAGGTTGGACCATCGGGCCCACTCCGGCTAATGCTGTCTGCCGAAGGTAGTTTCCAAATCCTTAGCAATCGTTAACGCGCAGGTAAGTCTTTGGATTCAAAAGAATATATGAATCTGGCCCATCGCGAGGCCGAGGCGGCCGCCGCCCGCGGGGAAGTGCCCATCGGCGCGGTCGTGGTCGGCCCTTCAGGGGAAATCCTGGCCGCGGCCGGCAACGAGGTCGAAGCGCGCAACGACCCCACCGCCCATGCCGAAGTTCTGGCCATCCGAGCCGCCGGTGAAAAACTCGGTGCGCCGCGGCTTCCGGGTTGCGACTTGTATGTAACCCTTGAGCCTTGCCCGATGTGCGCGACCGCCGCGTCCTTCGCCCGCATCCGCCGCATTGTCTTCGGAGCGTATGATCCCAAGGGCGGCGGCGTCGAGCACGGTCCGCGTATCTATAGTCAGCCGACCTGCCACCACGCGCCCGACGTGGTGGGTGGTGTCGAGGCCAGTCGCGCCGAGCGAATGCTCAAAGGTTTCTTCGCCGCCCGGCGCTAACCAATGCTAGAGTTGCATCCATGAAAAAGGCATTTCTCACGGCGGCTCTGATTCTCGGTCTCGCCGCACCCGCGTTTTCGGCGGAGCATGGCGGCGGCGGCGAAGAAGGCCCCGTCGGCTACGGTGGCGCCAAGATCCAGATGATGCCGATGATGGCGCCGTATCGTGTCGGCAAGGAACTGCGTTACCAAGTTCTTACGCTGCGCCTCGTGCTCGCGCCGAACCCGGAGACCGAGCGCCCGGCTTGCTTCATGGTGCCGATCCTGCACGAGAAGATCCTGCTCTACTTGCATAAGGCCAAGCTGCAGCAGGCCGACTTCTCCGGTCAACGCCTGGATGTCTTGAAGGAAAAACTGCTCGAAGTCGCGATCGCCAACACCGACAAAAGCTATTTCACCGCGATCGAGTTGCTGGACGACCAATCCATGCTCCCGGCGGCCAGCGGGGCGAAGTCTGCCGCAACCTCGCTCGATCCGCGCTCGACGACCCTGTCGTCGCAGTGTCGATGACTTTTCGCCCTCCCTTGAATGGGCGGGGAAAAATGAAAGTCCTAAGTCTTCTTGCGCGCCGGTGAAGACACGCCCCTAAAAATGCGTGCGGTCGTGTGCAGGTGCGTGCGGATTACGCTTTTTCGCGGGCGACCGCACGCCGGCGCAGGCCGGCCTCTAAAAAGATGCGTGCGGTCGTGTGAAGGTGTGTGCGGGTTACGCTTTTTCGCGGGCGACCGCACGCCAGCCGATATCGCGGCGGCAGAAACCACCCGGCCAGTGGATCAAATCCACAGCTTGGTAGGCACGCGCTTGCGCATCGCGTACGTTCCGACCGGTCGCCGTCACGGCAAGCACGCGCCCGCCGTTCGCGACAATCACCTTCTCCGCGCCGCGCGTTTCTTCCTTGGTGCCCGCGTGGAACACCTTTACGCCTTCAAGCGCGCCGATGCCTGAAAGGTCGCCGATGACGGTGCCTTTTTGCGGCGTACCCGGATAACCATTCGCCGCCATGATCACCGTCAGCGCCACATCGTCATGCCAACGCACGTCGAAGTTCGCGAGTTGGCCGTCGGCGGTGGCGATCAGCGCCGGCAGCAGGTCGGATTTCATGCGCATCATCAGGCATTCGCACTCGGGATCGCCGAAGCGCGCGTTGAACTCGATCACCTTCGGACCCTGATCGCCGATCATGAGGCCCACGAACAGCACGCCAGTGAACGGCGTGCCTTCCTTGGCCATGCCATCGACCGTCGGGATCACGATCTCTTTCATGATCCGCGCATGCATCGCGGCGTCGACGACCGGCGTCGGGGAATAAGCGCCCATACCGCCCGTGTTCGGACCGGTGTCGCCGTCGCCGACGGCTTTATGATCTTGCGCGGCGGCGAGCGGGATCGCGGTCTTTCCGTCTACGAGCACGAAGAAACTTGCTTCCTCGCCGTAGAGGAATTCCTCGATCACCACTTCATTGCCTGCCGCGCCGAAGGCGCGGTCGGTCATGATGGATTCGACGGCCGCGTTTGCTTCATCCGCCGTCTGGCACAGGATCACACCCTTGCCCGCGGCCAAACCGTCGGCTTTCACGACGATGGGCGCGCCTTTTTTGGCGATAAAGGCTTTGGCCGAAGCCGCGTCCTTGAAGCGGCCATAGGCGCCCGTCGGGATATTGTATTTGGCGAGCAGGTCCTTGGTGAAACCCTTGGACCCTTCGAGTTGTGCGGCGGCCTTGGTCGGGCCGAAGGATTTGATTCCGGCGGCCGTCAGGCGGTCGACGAGGCCCGCGACCAGCGGGGCCTCGGGGCCGACCACCACGAAGTCAATTTTTTCGTCCCGCGCGAGCTTCACCAGTCCATCGAGGTCCTCCGCGCTCACGGCCACGCAGGTGGCGATCTCGGCGATCCCCGGGTTCCCCGGCGCGCAGAACAGCTTGCTGCACAGGGGCGAAGCGGAAATCTTCCAGCACAAGGCATGTTCGCGCCCGCCGCCGCCTACCACCAAAACTCGCATCGTTCGCCCCATTCTTTTGGAAATGCGCCCCGTGTGGCGGATTTGACGTTCCGTCACGGAGGGTTAGGGGCACTTTTAGGAACTTCAAATCCTAAAAGCCACACTGGATTCATATGATCCGGTATCGTTATGATTCCAAAGTTCGTTTAGGCGGTTACGAAGCATGCTGACGAATTTTGGAATCACGATACCGGGGCATAACAGTGCCATGAGCGACACGCCATCCCTCGAGGATACCCCCGCCTCCGACCATAATTCGCCGGCCCTGACGGTTTCCCAGCTGTCCAACCGGCTGAAACGCACGGTCGAGGACGCCTTCGGTTACGTGCGGGTGAAAGGCGAGATTTCCCAGCCCAAGGTAGCCAGTTCCGGCCACTGTTATCTGCGCCTGAAGGATGAGGACGCCGTGATCGACGGTATCATCTGGCGCGGCGCCATGGCCAAGCTCGGCATCCGGCCCGAGGAGGGTATGGAGGTCATCGCCACCGGCAAGCTGACGACCTACCCGGGACGCTCGAGCTATCAGATCATCATCGAGAGCCTCGAACTCGCCGGCCAGGGCGCGCTTCTGAAACTGCTCGAGGACCGCCGCAAGAAGCTCGCCGCCGAAGGGCTGTTCGACGAAGGCCGCAAGAAGCCGCTGCCGTTCCTTCCCGGCGTGATCGGCGTGGTCACGTCCCCCACCGGCGCGGTGATTCGCGACATCTTGCATCGTATTCGCGAACGCTGCGGCTGCCGCGTCATCCTATGGCCCGTGCGTGTGCAGGGTGAGGGCGCCGCCGACGAAGTCACGGCGGCGATCAATGGATTCAACGCGCTCCCGGAAGACGGTCCGATCCCGCGTCCCGATCTGCTCATCGTCGCGCGTGGGGGCGGAAGTCTGGAGGACCTCTGGTCCTTCAATGAAGAGAACGTGGTGCGCGCGGCGGCCGCTTCCAAAATCCCGCTCATTTCCGCCATCGGCCACGAGACCGATTGGACCTTGATCGATTACGCCGCCGACCGGCGCGCGCCGACGCCGACGGGCGCCGCCGAAATGGCGGTGCCGGTGCGCCTCGACCTGCTCGCCAACGTCCAGCAGCGTCATGGTCGTCTGGTGCAGGGAATCACGCGCCTCCTGAGCGAACGCAGTATCCATCTCGAAGGACTGATCCGCGGCATTCCGCGTCTGGATCATATCGTCGCGCAAAAGACCCAGGATCTCGATGTCTTGTCGGAGCGCCTGTCGCTCGGTCCGCGTAGCTTGCTCCAAACCAAAGGCCACGAACTCGCGGTCATTTCCGCGAAGCTCAATCTCGACCGCTTCGGCCGTGACATTGAGCGCCATGTGTCCGATGTCGAAAAGCTCGCCCAGCGATTTGCCCGCGCGGCGGCACGCGGGATCGAAGATTGTTCGGCGAAACTGGAATCCTTCGCCGCGCGCCTGGAATCAAGCTCACCCTTTAGCCCGTTGAAGCGTGGTTATGCGCTCGTGCGCGATGCCGGCGGTGCGCCCATCACCGCGGCGGCTGGTGTCCCCGCGGGCGCGATGATTGAGATCGAGTTCAACGACGGCAAGGTGGCCGCCCGCGCCGAGGGCGGTGGCGCGAAGCCGCAGACCAAGCCCGCGCGCAAACCCGATCCCGGTCAGGGAAATCTGTTATGAGAACGTTGATCCTCGGGGCGCTTCTTTTCGCGACGCCGGCCCTCGCGTTCGATGTCACCATCGGCGGAAAGCTGGAGCAGGGCGGCCTGGTGATCGGGACCGCGCCGCCGGGATCGACCATCACGTTCGGTCAGCGCTCCGTGCCGACGGCCGCCGATGGAACGTTCCTGGTCGGTTTGAGCCGCGACGCGGATGCTGCGGCGTCCTTGACGATCACGGCGCCGAGCGGCGAGCGCGAAATCCGCGCACTGCAGATCGCCAAGCGCGACTGGCGGATCGACCGCGTCAACGGCGTGCCGCAGAACCTCGTCACGCCAGATTCCGACACGGCGGCGCGCATCGCCGAGGACAGCAAGCTTCTGCGCGCCGCGCGCGCCGTGCTGGAGACGGAGCCCTTTTACCGCACCGGTCTGATCCGCCCCGCTGAAGGGCGCATCTCCGGCGTTTACGGCAGCCAGCGCATCCTCAACGGGACACCAGGGAGCGTTCACGGCGGCCTCGACATCGCGAACGTCACAGGCACGCCCATCAAGGCGGCCGCCGACGGCGTCGTGACCCTGGCCAATCCCGGCCTCGTGCTGTCGGGCGGGACTGTACTCATCAATCACGGCTACGGCCTGCAGACGAGCTACATTCACATGAGCCGCCTCGACGTGAAGGACGGCCAGCATGTGAAGCAGGGCGACGTGATCGGCGCTATCGGCGCGACGGGCCGCGTCACCGGCCCTCATCTGCACTTCTCGGTGCTATGGTTCGATACGGGCCTCGATCCAGAAACGATCCTCGCGTTGATGCCCGCCAAGGAATAGAGCCCGGATCATTTGACGCGAGGCGCGCGTTCCCTTTTGGAACAGACTCGTTCCAACAAGGACAACCCGCGTGCGAATTTCACTCGTTCTCCTTCTCCTCACCACTTCCCCTGCTTTCGCCTTCGATGTCACGGTCGAGGGACGCCTTGAGCAGGGCGGCGTGGTTCTCGGCACTGCGCCTGCCGGCAGCACCGTTCAATTCAAGGATCACAATATCCCCGTCGCCGATGACGGCCGCTTTGTGCTCGGCCTCGACCGCGACGCGCCCGCGACCGCCGAGATCGTCATCAAGAGCCAGGCCGGCGAACGCGAGACACGCACCATCGGGATCGCCAAGCGGGCCTGGGACCGTGAACTCATCGACGAGGTGCCGCAGAACCTCGTCACGCCGGACCCCAAAACAGCGAAACAGATCGCCGAGGATAGCGAGCGGCTGCGCAAAGCACGCGCCGTTCTAGAGAAGGGCGCCCTCTATCGTACGGGTTTCGTCAAACCGGCGACGGGCGCGATCACGGCTAAGTTCGGTAGTTCGCGTGTCCTGAACGGCAAGCCGACCGCGTTCCATTCCGGTCTCGATATCGGCGCGAACACCGGCGCGGCCGTGCATGCGGCGGCGGACGGAAAGGTCGTGCTCATCGATGCCGATATGGTTCTTTCAGGCCAAACGGTGATGATCGATCACGGCTATGGCCTGAAGTCGATCTACATCCACCTCAGCAAGATCGCGGTCACCGAGGGTCAGTCCGTGAAACAGGGCGACGTCATCGGCAATGTCGGCGAAACGGGCCGCGTGACCGGACCGCATCTGTATTTTGGGATGTCATGGTTCGACGAGCGCATCGATCCGGAAACCGTTCTCGCGGCGATGCCCGGGAAGAGGAAGGGCTAGCGCTTCAATCGCAATCTTAGATTTGGGCGCTAAGCGCGAGACGATTTCCCCGACGTAGCACCTTAACCCCAATCCTTATTGACATACTCTTAATTCGGTCTTCGAGGTGCTGTTGCCGTTGTTGCGGAATTCTCGATTGCAATTCAAGCAGTGCTCTAAGAGCGTCAATGCCGGGGTCCTTAATGATCTGGTCCATAATCAGTGACCAATTTCCACACACCATCGCGATCCGCTCAGGTATATCCTTGGGGATCTGTTCCGTTCGCATGCGGCTAAGGGCGTCTTCGACGGCTTTGGCGGTCTCCTGATCCACGGATGAGCGAAGCGCCGTATCAACTTCTGCAAGTACCTTATTTAAAGCATCATGCTCATCGGTTTTAGAAGCTAACTGAAATGCATACATAAATGCCCGAATGCGGTCAGCGCCGGGTTTCATATCTGAAGCGAATTTCAGAAGCTTCTCGTAAAATGCGTCGAGCGCGTCAGATGAAAAATGCTCTAATATCTCCTCGTCAACCGGTAGTCGCACATCGGCTCGACCGTCGCGCATCCCCCGCCCTGTTTCACCACATAATCCTTGAGCGATATCCAATAGCTCTTTGCTCGAGTATTCATGAGCAACCACCCCGTCCAAGGATATTTGCGAGGTAATCTGAGGCTCCAACCTGCGTGCGATCAAAAGAAACAACCGAACGTATTCATAGTCACCAGAAGAGGCTCGTCTCACAAATTCGACCTGCGCTTTTCTGTCACCCTCAATCGCACAAAATCGAAGCCAATCCGGAAAAAGTGGATCGTCGTCCTGAATTTTTGTAGCGTTTAATTCAACAATTCTCGCCGCTCTTCCCCAGCGTTTGTGGGCAAGTGTCATTAAATCAATAAGAGCGAAAGCTCTTGCGCGCTTTGACGCTGATCGGTCCTGAGCGACTGCTCTCATCTCCT
>JAIUPE010000037.1:0-7676 GCA_020160875.1 Pseudomonadota bacterium | reverse complement strand
GGGGATCTCCAATTTTCGCGATGAGGTCTGCTTCAAACTTGCCGTCCAAGCTTACGGCCGAAGGATGTTGACGCAAATATCGCCGAAATATTCGCGCAATATATGAATTTGGCTCCACCCCTGGTAGACTCGCAAACATTAGGCGAGCGCGCGTGGGGAATGCGCGATCGTTCATCCATTTTTCGAAAGTGGCAACATCGACAGAGGCCGTTGCTAAATATTCGCCGATTTCGCGTCGAATGCGCGGTACAGCCTTACCCTCTTGAACAGCGCGAACTGCCACCTCGATAAAATCCGGCATTTTCGAGATAGCGCCGCCAAGGCCTCGTATGCTGCAACGATGCGAAATAGAGGGGCGAAGCCGTGGTAGGATGAAGTCTCTAATGACGTTCACGTCATTCGTGGCATTTAGTAGTCTTTCATACCCGTTTAGAAGCGGGCCTGATTTCAGAATGGCTTTGGTTGCTATTGGCAAGGGATTCGAAAACCCTGACGCTAAGATTCGCGCCACCTGGGCCTGTTCCGCATGTCCGGAGCGCCTCCAAACATCGACAAGTCGATTGCCGATCTCTTCCTTCGTTGCCGGATTTGCCGGTGCGCCGTTGACTATCGACTGGCCGATGAGTTGAGTCAGCGAACCGAAGGCGTCATCTTCGAGCTGTAGAAGTTGCCCGATTATTGCGTCGGAAGCTTTGCTAATTTCCAGTGCCAATTGGAGCGCTTGTCCCCAGGGCCGTAGCACGAGACGATTTGCATATGTCACTATGTTGTGGTGGTTTTGCTCCGTCATATGAGACGCGGCCAAGTACTCCTGCACCAGCGGTATTTGGAAACTATAGGTATGATTTGCCGATTTTATGACGCCGCATGCGACTAACGTATCGATCATTTGACTCGCGCGAGCAGGAAGAGTTGCCTGCAGCGCGGCTGTCGCATCGCGAGCATTGAGATAGGTTCGGTCATTACACAAAGCTTCGAAAGCGAGAGCTTCTGCTCCTTTTCGAAGTTCACTGGCGTCGATGCCGTCTTGTTTGCCTGGCCTTTTTAGAGATGACAGCATGTGCGTGACGTATCGATCTAGTACTTCCGATCTACTTGTTGCCACTTTACCTTCAGTTAAATTTAGATATGTCGCGAGTGCGAGTAACAACGGAATTTGGAGCAACCTAAGGTAACTGCTATTCTCGCCCATGGTGTGGACAAGTGAATTAGTTGGAAGCTCCTCGTTAGTCAGACCTGAGGCAGCCTGAATGTATTGTCGGATTTGCTGGGATTTCAGTGGTTCCATTCGGAAGCGCTGACAGTCTAGTGCGCCTGTCAGCGCTGATGGATCGCGTACCGTAAGAAGCCACGCCGCCTCAGTATGCCGTGCCGTAAATTGCTGTATATTCTCAATAGCATCGGCGCGATCGCGAGGTGCTAACTCGTCTAAGCCGTCGAAAAGGATTATCGCTCGTCCGGTGCCGCACTCCAGCCGCCAATCGATTTGGGCATCGAATTTTCGGTTAATTTGATGCTGTAGATAATCGATGACAGAGCAGCGTTCTTCTTGGAAATGATCTATCGATATAATGCAGGGAAGATAACCGCGCGGAATTAGCTGGTGCGTCAGCGCAGTAAGCATTGTGGTCTTGCCCGCTCCCGCTGGCGCCGAGACTATCGCTGATCGAATACTGTCGCTGGGAAAGTTCTGAAGATCGAAAGCATTTTTTCCTGGCAAGTGCTCGGGGTCGGGAGCCTCAAGCTCTGCGGCTCCTTTCGTCTTTACAGCAACTACTTTTGAAAAAGTGGGCCATACGAACCACTGATCAACAGGCCCGGAAAAATCTGTTCCGGGAACTCCGATTCTTGACGTGATACGTTGCAGAGTAGCGAGGTATACCTCCGGCGACGACTTCGCGGTGTCGGTAAGCGAGACGCCGTATTTTTCACGGAGTGCGGTTGCAGCAATCATTCTCGTGAAGCGAGCACGCGATCGGGCACTAGTTGACACGAATTCGTAAAGAATCCCAAACAACGCTGTTCTGTCGACATTAGATTCGGGAAGCGCGGCCAACGCTGAAGCATCTGCGCTCGGGTTGCTTAGAAACTCAATGCCCACCTTTCGGAAGAATTTGTGAGCATTGGCAAGGTTGACAATCTTTAGGAGTCCTAGAACCTCGTCGAAGATGTTCTTCTGCGTCGACGAAAGTGATTTCCCGAAATCCTCCGGGACATCGTAACTGCTGGCGCGATGGCAAATCTCAAACGCTGCGGTTAAGGGGGCGGTGGCGCGACTTACTGTGAGAATGAATTTTTGATCTAGGCGCGCGACGTCTTGCTGGTGCTGTTTAAAGAAGTTTATCCACACGTCATCCCACTCGGGCGTTCCTCTCTGCAGTGTTTCTTTGATTTGTCGGAACTCGGTTCGACCTGACGCGAAGCCCACCACCAAATCATCGACGAAATCAGAAGATTCAATCTGAACAGAGGTGGCGCGATCTATTTCGGAATAAATTGCGGGACAAAGCAGGCGGCCAACCCAATGCGCGGCAACTGCATTTTGGTAGTTTATTCCTGATTGAGTGGTGGGACCGCCAGGTTCGGGCATGCGCTTCTTTAGATTTTGTTTCCCGAAATTATTTTGTCCAGCAGCGCATCGAGTGTTTCGGGGCGGTCCCACTCCACGTCGACCGACAGCACATCCACCTGCTGGCGCTGATCCGGCTCCAACCGCACGGCGTCCTTCTCCGTCGTGACGGGAATCGCGCCGATGGCGAAGGCTTCGTCCAGGATCGGTTGGATATCGGCGACATCGAAGCTGTAGTGATCGTCGAAGGGATGGAAGGCATTCACCCGCGCGCCGATCTCGCGCAGCGTGTGATAGAATTTCTCCGGATCGCCGATGCCAGCGAAGGCGACGACGCGCTGCCCCTTCAGCTTCATGCGCTCCGGCCCCGGCACCAGGCGCGCCGACAGCACCGGCAGATATTCGGACAGGTCCTTCGCGATCCCCAGCCGGTCCTCGCCCATGATCACCGCGGCCTGCGCGCGCGCGAGGCCGCCGCGGATCGGTTCCCGTAAAGGCCCCGCCGGAAACAACCGTCCGTTGCCGAAGCCGGTGCGGCCGTCGATCACGATCAACGACAGGTCTTTCGCGAGGCTGGAGTGCTGATGACCGTCATCCATGACCAAGACGCCAGCGCCGGCCGCGATGGCCGGGCCGGCCGCGCGCGCGCGCTCGCGCGACACCCATACCGCGCCGCGCCGTGTGTGCAGCAGCGCTTCGTCGCCCACGTCGTCGACGGTATGTGTCCGCGCATCCACGCGCACCGGTCCCTTGAGACTTCCGCCGTAGCCGCGCATCACCACGGCGGGCGTCTGTCCTTGATCAGCCAAGCGGCGCACGATGGAGGCGACCACCGGGGTTTTGCCAGTGCCGCCGGTTGTCAGGTTCCCAACGCAAATCACCGGTACGTCCGCACGCACCAGCGGCGTCTTCAGCGCGCGGCGCGCCGTAATGCCGCCGACGATTTGCCCGACCGGTTCCAGGAGCCGTGCCAGCGGATTGTCGCTGAACCAGAAGTCAGGCGCGCGCATCGGCCAATTCCCCGGGCATGATGGGCGCATGCCCAACCATCTCGTCGGCCTGGGCGCTGACGCGGGTCAGGTCGGCCTCCAGGCGGGCGCGCAACGCATCGGGATCGTCGCCGTTCGTCACCGTGATGGGGTCACCCCACACCATCGCGCCTTCTCCGAACGGCAGCGCGACGATCAGCCGGTCCCAACTGCCCAGCACCACGCGCCGGCTTACCGACACCGCCGCCGGGACGATGGACGCGCCCGAGAGCCGGGCGAGGGCAATGGCGCCGTCGGAGGCGCGCATGCGAGGGCCCCGGGGACCGTCCGGCGTAATCCCAACGGACACGCCGCTCTTGATGAGGCGCACAAGGGAGCGCAGGGCTTCGCTGCCGCCGCGCGTCGAGGAGCCAGCCACTGTCTCGATACCGAAGTGCTTCACCGTACGTGCGATCAACTGTCCATCCGGGTGCGAGGAGATGAGCATGTGGAAGGGCCGCGCCGACGGCCAGCAGTAGGGCATCATGGCGAGGCGATTGTGCCAGAAGGCGACGATCACGGGCTTCTCGCCGGCCCAGGCGCCGCGCGCGGCCGCTTCGCCGACCGTTTTCCAGCGGGTCGTGCGTCGGACCAGGCCGATATGCGCCGCCAGGGTTGCCCCCACCATGCGTTGCACGGCGGGTTTGCGGCCGACGCGTTTCAAAAGCTTGCCCAAAGAGGGTTCCGTCTCGTGTTATCCTATTTAGAGACAATAGTGAGACAGCCTCGCTCTCGCCACCCGGGAAACACATGCCTTTTGTGCGGATTCTGCTTTTGATCGTCGCCGCGCTGGCCATCGGCGTTATCGGCCTGGCGTTCTTCAGGCCCGATCCCGAAATACCGGTCCCTCAGGCCGAAAGCGCGCCGCCGGTCTCAAGACCCGTTCCGGCCGCCCCGCCGCGCGCACCGGACGCGATCATGTCGCCCGTCGAGGCCTCCAGCCCCGCGGAGATCACGGCACGCGAGGCCGCCGAAGCTCAGCGCAGGCTTGAGCAGGAGCAACGGGAAATGACCCCGGACTCAGCCCCGGTGGAAATGATGCCGCCCGGCGATCCGCCGCCGGTGAAGTAGCGCCGGCTTGCGAGGCGTGCTACTGCGGCTGAATATTGCCACGATAGGACGCACATGAACGGCGAGAGTGACGATTACGTCTACGATGAAGCGACCGGCGAATGGCGGCCCGCGTCCGAGGTCGCAGCCGAGAAGGCCAAGGCCGCCGAGGTTCGCGATGCATCCGGCAACGTTCTGGCCGACGGAGATTCCGTCATCTTGATCAAGGACCTGAAGGTCAAGGGCGCCGGCCAAACGCTGAAGCAGGGCACCGTTATCAAGTCCATACGGCTCACCGGCGATCCGGAAGAGATCGACTGCCGTCACGATACGATCAAGGGCCTTGTCCTGCGCACCGAGTTCGTGCGCAAACGCTGACCGTCAGCGTATCGCCGGCGCTGCGGCGGCCGCGGCGAAATAGTTTGTCGGCGGGAAGGGGCGCATGTTGTCGAGAAACTGCGCGGTGCTCGCGGCCCAGGAATATTTCTCGGCGTGCGCGCGGCAGGCCTGCGGCGAAGCTTTCAACGCTTCACGCACCGCCGTGGCCAGATCCTCGTGCAGGCAGCCGACCGGTGCGCCGCCGATCACATCGAGCGGGCCCGCGACAGGGTAGGCGGCAACGGGAACGCCACAAGCCAGCGCTTCAAGCAGCACAAGACCGAAAGTATCGGTAAGGCTCGGGAACACGAAGACGTCGGCGGCAGCGTAGAAGCGCGCAAGCTCTTCGCCTTGTTTCAAACCCACGAACTTCACGTCGGGGTATTTTTTGGAGAGCATATCCATCTGTGGCCCGTCGCCGACCACGACCTTGCTCTTCGGTTCAGGAAGGGTCAGGAACGCCTCGATGTTTTTCTCCACCGCCACGCGCCCGCAGTACAGCGCGATGGGACGCGGCAGGTCGAGGAAGCCTTTCTCGCGCGGGCGGAACATCTGGGTGTCGACGCCCCGGCTCCAGCGTTTGATGTTGGAGAAACCCTGGCTCACGAGTTCATTCTCCACCGTCTGCGTCGCCACCATCACCGCCGCCGACGGCCGATGGAACCAGCGCATCCCTCTATACGTCCACTTCGCCGGGATCGGCGAACGCGCTTCGAGATATTCGGGGAACTTGGTGTGATAGGCGGTGGTGAAGGGAATGCCGCGGCGCATGCAGTAGCGCCGCGCGGTGAAGCCGAGCGGGCCTTCCGTGGCGATATGCACCACACATGGCCTCGATCTCTCGATGGTGCGAGCCATCTTTCGTCCCGGGAACAGCGCGAGGCGGATCTCCGGGTAGGTGGGACAGGGCAGGTTGTTGAACTGGTCGGGTGTGATCATCACCGCCTCGTGGCCATTGGCGTCGAGATGCTGCCTCAAGGTCGCGAGCGTGCGGACGACGCCGTTCACTTGAGGGTGCCAGGCGTCGGTGACGATAAGGATGCGCATGTCGGTTCCTAAGTCGCCGCCTCTGGCGCGCGGGATAGGGACGGGAGAGGCAGCGGCAGCGAGGGTTCGACGAGATCGTCGCTTTCGGAGAGGATGTCCGCCGGCAGCAGGCCGCGCATCTCGGCCCAGTCGATGATTTCCCAGCGGCCGTCATAGTGTTCGGCCAAGGCGGTGCAGCTCTCCACCCAGTCGCCGTCATTGAGGTAGGCGATGCCGTCGATGGTGCGGATCTCGGCGTGGTGAATGTGTCCGCATACCACGCCATCGACGCCGCGCTCGCGCGCCATGTGCGTCATCGTTTCTTCGAAATTTGAGATGAACTGGACCGCGTTCTTGACCTTGTGCTTCAGATATTTGGACAAGGACCAGTAAGGCCGGCCGGTCATGCGGCGGAAGGTGTTGTACCAGTTGTTCAGGGCGAGGGCGGCCGCATAGGCATGGTCGCCCAGTACGGCGAGCCATTTGGCGTATTTCATCACGCCGTCGCACTCGTCGCCGTGCATGACCAGGAACCGCTGCCCGCTCACGGTGACGTGGATATCGTCGCGGCGCACTTTGATCTCGCCGAACTCATGGTCGAGGAAGTCGCGGCCGAAGGAGTCGTGATTGCCCGGGATGAAGATGACGTCGGTGCCCTTGCGCGCCTTGCGCAGCAGTTTCTGCACCACGTCGTTATGGGCTTGCGGCCAGAACCAGTATTTCTTCAGGCGCCACCCGTCGATGATGTCGCCGACGAGATAGAGCTTGTCCGATTCCGTGTGTTTGAGGAAATCGAGGAGGAAGTCGGCTTTGCAGCCGCGTGTTCCCAAATGAATATCGGAGATGAAGAGCGTTTTATACTTCAGCGAGGTTCCGATATCGCGCAACACGAGGCTCCTAAGAAGCGCCGCGCCTAAAAATGGAAGCCGGGTTTCGGCTTCAGCGACGCGACAAAATAAAAACTCCTGCGCGCGCTCCATTTATGTGAGGCAACTCTCCCTGCCTAGAGGGCGGCCCCCGGTCTTCGCCAACTCTTCACATCGTTGAAACAGAACTGTCACTTTCTGCTAGAGTCGTCCTGCGGTATGCGGGAGAACTCATGAAAAAGTCCGAGTCTGCGGGCGTTTCAGACGCGGCAAGCCGTCACATTCTTGCAATATTCAATCCGGCGGCCGGACGGAATCGGCGTCGGCGGCTCGATGAAATCGTGAACCTTGTGCGAAATGCGGGCTGTGCCGTGACGGTGCGCGAAACCCAAGCGCCAGGCCACGCCGAGGCCATGGTCCGCGAGGCGGCCGGCGCCGGCTTCGATCTGGTGGCCGCGGCCGGCGGTGACGGCACGATCAATGAAGTGGTGAACGGCCTCGCGGGCACCGGCCTCGCGCTTGGCATCATACCGCTCGGCACCGCCAACGTCGTCGCGGACGAAATCGGTCTTTCGAAAAGTCCGCGCGAGGTCGCGCGTGTCCTGGCGCACGGCCCCTTGCGGCCCATTCGGGTGGGCCGCGCCAACGGCCGGCGCTTTGTGATGATGGCCGGTGTCGGCTTCGACGCCAACGTTATCGGCGGCGTGTCGCTTGCGCTCAAGAAGGTGATCGGTCCGCTCGCCTATGTCTGGACGGCCG
>JAIUPE010000036.1 GCA_020160875.1 Pseudomonadota bacterium | reverse complement strand
GCTTCATGGCGCAGACCGGCGACGGGCAGAACTTCAACGGCACCGGTCGCTCGAAATATCCGAACGTGCCGGCCGAATTCACGCAGACGCCGTTCAAGCGCGGCGTGGTCGGCATGGCGCGCGCCAGCGACCCGAACTCCGCCAATTCGCAGTTCTTCATCTGCTTTGCCGACGCCTCGTTCCTCAACGGCCAGTACACCGTGATCGGCGAGGTGGTGTCCGGCATGGACACTGTCGACAAGTTGAAGAAAGCGCCGCCCGGCTCGCAGAGCGGCGCCGTCACCGATCCCGACAAGATGGTGAAGGTGCAGGTCGCCGCCGACATGAAGTGACGCGCACGCTGCGCACAACGAACAACATCAACAAGGACAACCACAATGGCTAAACCGGAAGACACGCTGACGCTCGATACCACCCAGGGCAAGGTCGTCATCGAGATGCGGCCGGACCTCGCGCCGAACCACGTCGCGCGCATCAAGGAGCTGGTGAAGGAAGGCTTCTATGACGGCATCGTGTTCCATCGCGTGATCGATGGTTTCATGGCGCAGACCGGCGACCCGAAGGGCGACGGTACCGGTGGTTCGGGTAAGAACATCCAGGCCGAGTTCAACAAGGAAAGCCATGTGCGCGGCGCCGTGTCCATGGCGCGCGCAGCGAACATCAATAGCGCCGACAGCCAATTCTTCATCGTCCTGGAAGACAGCACGCACCTTGACGGCAACTACACCCTGTGGGGACAGGTCGTCTCGGGTATGGAATTCGTCGATAAGATCCGCAAGGGGGATCCCAGCGCGAACGGCCGCGTGCCGTACCCGGACCGCATTATCCGTATGCAGGTCGCGATCGACGCCGATAAAGCAAAGAAGAAGTAAGCGGGTTAGCTGCGGCCCGCGACGGCGGCGGCCCACACATCTTCGATTTCACGAATGGAAGCCCAATCCGCGAAAAGCGTGGATTGGGCTTCTGCTATGTGGCTGCGGACCTCGTCGCGGAAGGCGGCGTCATGGGCAAGACGGGTCGCCGCGCGCACATAGTCCGCGGCGGAGTTCACCACCGGCGCCGTGATGCCCATGCGGCGATAGAAGGCGAGTGTATGCCGGCCGCGCATGAATTCGCCCGGCCAATGCACAACGGGCGTTCCAAGCGCCAGCGTCTCAAGCGAGGTTTTTCCGCCGGACCACTGTGGAACGTCCAGGACGACGTCGGCGGATTTCACGAGTCTGAGAAATCCCGCTTTTGTCGTGCGCGGCAGAATATGCAGCCGATCCATGTGGGCCCCCGCGCTTTCTGCGATGCGTTTGCGGAAAACCGCATCAGCGTGCGCGCCAAGGCTGACGAAGAAGACGTGGCCATCGCGGTCGTCCTCAAGCAGTTTGGCGATGACCGCGTCGAAATCCGGGTGCGCCTTGTAGAGGCTTTGACTGCAAACGTAGGCGGGCGCTTCCGTGAGTCCGGCGTCCGTGCGGTTCGCATACGTTGGCTTTGGCGGCTCGGCGGCGAAGGAAAGGCCGCGCAACCGCACGAGGTTCTCGGTGTAGTGAGCTTGCGCGCCGTCAGGTTCCATATCCGCGACCGACAAAAAGTGGTCGATGGTGGAAAGCCCCGTTGTAACGGGATGTCCCCAGGCCGTGGTCTGCAAGGTCGCAAGCCGCGCGAAGGCCAGAAAATAGGCCATGTGGTCCATGCCCACTTCCGGATAGTGCAACACGTCGAGTTCGGCGTCGGCGATAACCTGACGCGCGGCGGCGAGGTCATTCGGCAGGTCGATGCAAGGTGCCGCGTCAAGGAACCGTGCGGTCGCCGAATCCGGTTGTGCGTGGGGCGTGCGAAACAGCGTGAGGTCAAAGCGGAATCGGTCGAGACCGGCGATAAGGCCAAAAGTCAGATACCCCACTGTATGGTGAGAGAAGTAATTCGAAACGATGCCGACCCGTATTTTTCCTTGTGGCCGACGGCCGACGTGTTTGGCGGTGAATGTCAGCGAAGGGCAGGCGGCGCGATAAAAAGCCGCGAGCGATTCTTGGAGGTCGCGGTCGTTCTTCGCCTGGTACCCCAGAAAGAAATTTGCTCCTAAACCGGCCTCCAAGGGATCTGGGATCGGCGCCGCCGGGCCGCCGCGCAGGAAGGCGGCATAGCGCCCGCGGCTTTCCTCTATCTCGGCCACGCTGGTGGGAACCACCGGCTGCGTGAACGCGGCCTTGAAGCGCGAAATGGCGGCGCGCGCCGGATCAGACTCGTGGATCGCGGACTCGAGAAGGAGCGCGCGGGCCTCCACGATTTTGCCGCTCAAGCGCCAAAGGTTCGTTAGACCGTCCGTCGCCGCGCGGTTGGTTGGTTCGATCCTCAGGGCCGCCGCAAATTCCTTCTCGGCGCGGGGGTACTCCAGGAGCTGGAGCAAGACCTGGCCCGCTTTCAGGCGCGGCGCCGCGTCTCGGGGGCAAAGCGCGGCTAAACGCTGGCAAATTTTAAGGACATGGCCCCATTCACCTGCCCGGTCGTAAATGTCCGCAAGAATTTGAAGGAGAAAAACGTCATCTGGGGCGGCCTCAAGGCCGGCGCCGGCACATTGGAGGGCTCCCGGCAGGTCGCCCGCCGCGAGCAGATTCGCGGCTCTATCGCGCTGTTCTTCAATGGATTGCATGGACCGCGAGCACACCCGTGAGATGCCGGCCGGGAAGGGCATCTTTACGGCTTAGGCGGCGGCCCCGCAATCGCTCCCGGACTTCTTGACCGGGGGAAGGGCCGCCCCTATGGTGCGGCCCTCTCGCGGTCGGGTCCGTAGCTCAGCGGTAGAGCATCGCACTTTTAATGCGGTGGTCGATGGTTCGAATCCATCCGGACTCACCAACTCCCTATACAACCAACCGGCGATAAAGATGCCAGGTTGCGTGACCCAGCACCGGCACGCACACGGCGAGGCCGACGAGGAACGGAATCGCTCCGATCAGCAGAGCGAGGCTCACCAGCAATCCCCACACGGCCAGGATGATTGGATTGGCCTGAACCGCCCGGATCGACGTCATGATTGCCGTCCCGATGCTAACATGGCGGTCCAGGAGGAGCGGGAATGACACGACGCTGATGCACAGCGCGGCCACCGCGAAACAGAGCCCGACCACATTACCGATCGCGATCAGGGCCCATCCCTCAGGCGTGGAGAATAACCTCGCCATGAACTCCTGGGCTGAACTCGGAGCAACGGTCTGCCACGGATCACCGAGCGTCATGTCGTAGATCGTCGCCGCGGTCGTCAGCCAGAAGAAAAACAGAGCGAGAAGAACACCGCCCAGGAGCAATATCTCGCGGGCAGCGGGGTTACGCAGGAAGTTCCCCGCGTTGGAGCTGGAGATATCCTCGCCGCGCTCGCGCCGCCGGCTGATTTCGCACATCGCAATGGTGAGAAACGGCCCGATCAGCAGGGAACCGGAGATCACCGGAAAGGCGAGTGGGAGAAGGTCATAGTTGAAGACCACAAGGAAGGCTCCAAGGGTCATCAGCGGATAGATCACCCCTAGGAAATAGAGGTGCGTCGGTTTGGCCGAGAAATCCTCGATGCCTTCGTGCAGGGCCTCGGTGATATCCCGTAGTCCGATCTTTCGGACCGCAGGCTGCGCCGTCGCGGCATGTGTGGTGTGCAAAGAAGACAGTGCCATGGACCCTCCGGTTGAAAAAAAAGCAGAGGAAAATGACGTCGATCTGAGCGTAAGAATTATACGCCCTAAAAGTCGCCATGCGGTGCGAAATCTCGTTCGCATGTGCACCAAGACCGTTTGGATCTATGGGTTTTTTCGATGGTTGAATTTAGATAATTGAGTTTTCGTCAAGGCTGCTGTTTATTGACACCCCACGGTCTAGGGGAGACCGCTTCTCACCGTACCGCACATGTGCGCTTGCGGCCTTGAGCTGGCAGGCGCGAAGCGTTGGCTTTCTGAGAAATGCCGTCCCCGAATGCCGCGTAAGACCTACTATCGGAAGAGTTTGCCTATGAGCCTACCGGCCAAACAGGGCCTTTATGATCCGCGTAACGAGCACGACAGCTGCGGCGTCGGCTTTGTCGCGCATTACAAAGGCAAGAAGTCGCACGACATCGTCCGGCAAGGGCTGCAGATTCTCTTGAATCTCGAACATCGCGGCGCCGTGGGCGCCGATCCGTTGGCCGGCGATGGCGCGGGGCTTTTGATCCAGACGCCGGACGGTTTGCTGCGCGATGAGTTCGCCAAGCAGAACATTGTGCTGCCGCAGGCAGGTGACTACGGCGTGGGCATGATCTTCCTGCCGAAGGACAAGGCGATCGCCAAACACTACATCGCGCTTTTGGAAAAGACGGTGACCGACGAGGGGCAGAAGGTTTTGGGCTGGCGCGACGTGCCCGTCGACACCTCGCCGCTTGGCGAGACGTTGAAGGCCTGCGAGCCATGGACACGCCAGTTGCTGATCGCGCGTGGAGACGCCACCGCCGCCGGCGATGCGTTCGAACGGAAGCTATTCGTCATTCGCAAGAGGGTCGAGAGCTTCGTCGACGGCTGCTCATTCGCGTGTAAAAGCGATTTCTATATTCCGAGCTTTTCCGCGCGTACCCTCGTCTACAAAGGTATGTTTCTCGCGCCGCAGCTCGACAAATACTATCGGGACCTGAGCGACCCGCGCCTGACGTCGGCGCTTGCGCTGGTTCACCAGCGTTTCTCGACCAATACCTTCCCGTCATGGCGTCTTGCGCATCCTTACCGCATGGTTTGCCACAACGGTGAGATCAATACCGTCCGCGGCAACATCAACTGGATGACGGCGCGCAAGCACAGTATCAAGTCGGCCATTCTCGGCGATGACATGGACAAGCTGTGGCCGCTGATCGCGCCCGGCCAATCGGATACGGCGAGCCTCGATAACGCGCTGGAACTTCTCGTGATGGGGGGCTATTCGCTCGCCCACGCCGTGATGATGCTGATTCCGGAGGCCTGGGCCGGAAATCCGCTGATGGATGAGAAGCGTCGGGCCTTCTATGAATACCATGCGGGCTTGATGGAACCCTGGGATGGCCCAGCCGCGCTCGCCTTTACGGATGGCCGTCAAATCGGGGCCACGCTTGACCGCAACGGCTTGCGGCCGGCGCGTTATATCGTCACGAGTGACGACCTCGTCGTGATGTCATCGGAAGCGGGTGTTCTGGATATTCCCGAACACAAGATCATCAAGAAGTGGCGTCTACAACCGGGCAAGATGTTCCTGATCGACCTGGAAGAGGGGCGCATCATCGACGATGCCGACCTGAAGGCGCAGCTCGCGAATGCGAAGCCTTACAAAGCCTGGCTCGAAAAGACCCAGTTCGTGCTCGAGGATCTTCCGGGCAACGTTCCCGTCGATGAGCATAAAACGACCGAGGCTTTGCTCGACCGCCAGCAGGCCTTTGGTTATACGCAGGAAGACCTGTCGCGCTTTCTGGAACCGATTGCGCATAAGGGTGAAGATCCTATCGGATCCATGGGTGTGGACACCGCGATCTCGGTGCTCTCGCGCCGGTCCAAGTTGCTCTACACTTATTTCAAGCAATGCTTCGCGCAGGTCACCAATCCGCCCATCGACGCGATCCGCGAAGAGCTGGTGATGTCGCTTGTGTCTCATGTGGGACCCAAGCCGAACCTGCTTGGTTTTGACACCGAAGGCACGCATTTACGCCTGGAAGTGCGCCAGCCGATTTTGACCGATCAGGACCTGACCAAGATCCGCCACCTTGGCGATCTCGTGGGCGAGAGCTTCAAGACAAGAACCCTGGATCTGACGTACCCGGTCGAACATGGCGCCGAGGGCATGGAACGGGCGCTCAGCCAGCTTTGCGCCGATACCGAAGACGCCGTGCTTAAGGGTTATAATATCCTGATCCTCTCGGACCGGGCGGTAAACAGAAACCGCATCGCGATTCCGGCGCTGCTCGCGACGGCCGCCGTTCATCACCATCTCATCCGCAAAGGCCTTCGCACCGAAACGGGTCTCGTGCTTGAGACCGGCGAAGCCCGCGAGGTGCATCACTTCTGCACGCTGGGTGGGTACGGCGCCGAGGCGATCAATCCATATCTCGCGTTCGAAACCCTCAACTCCATGCGCGGTGATCAATTGCCGGTGGAGTACACCGAGGAAAAGCTTCAAAAGCAGTACATCAAGGCCATGGGCAAAGGGATCATGAAGGTGATGTCCAAGATGGGCATCTCGACCTTCCAATCTTATTGCGGCGCGCAGATCTTTGACGCGGTGGGGCTGCATTCGGACTTCGTGGAGAAGTATTTCACCGGCACGGGAACGCAAGTCGAAGGCATCGGCCTTACCGAGGTCGCGCGCGAGACCGTCGAACGTCATCGTCTTGCATTTGGCGATGCTCTGCATCTGCGCGATGCCTTGGATCCGGGCGGTGAGTATCAATACCGCTTACGCGGCGAAAACCACATGTGGACGCCCGACACTATTGCGAAACTGCAGCACGCCGCACGCGGAAACAGCAGGGACGCCTATAAGGAATTCGCCCAGCTCATCAACGATCAGTCCGAACGTGTGATGACCCTGCGCGGCCTGTTCGATCTCAAGAAGGCGGCGTCGCCGGTCCCCCTTGATGAAGTCGAGCCCGCCAAGGACATCGTGAAGCGCTTCGCGACGGGGGCCATGTCCTTCGGATCCATCAGCCGCGAGGCTCACACGACCCTTGCCGTGGCCATGAACCGCATCGGCGCGCGCTCGAACACCGGCGAAGGCGGCGAGGAACCGGATCGCTTCAAGCCCCTGGCGAATGGGGATTCCATGCGCTCGGCCATCAAGCAGGTGGCTTCGGGACGGTTTGGCGTGACAATCGAATATCTGGTCAACGCCGACGACATTCAGATCAAGATGGCGCAAGGCGCGAAGCCCGGCGAGGGCGGTCAGCTTCCTGGCGACAAGGTCAACGGCCCGATCGCAAAAGTTCGCCATTCGACGCCGGGCGTGGGCTTGATCTCACCGCCGCCGCACCACGACATTTATTCCATCGAGGATCTGGCGCAGCTCATCCACGACCTTAAAAACGCCAATTCCAGTGCGCGTATCAGCGTTAAACTCGTCTCCGAAATCGGGGTCGGTACGGTTGCGGCCGGCGTCGCCAAGGCACGCGCGGATCACGTTACCATTTCCGGGTTTGAAGGCGGCACGGGCGCTTCGCCCCTCACGTCTTTGACCCACGCCGGTTCGCCGTGGGAAATCGGCCTCGCGGAAACGCATCAGACATTGGTGCTCAACAACCTGCGCGGCCGTATCGCCGTGCAAGTGGACGGTGGGCTCCGTACCGGGCGCGATGTGGTGATCGGCGCCTTGCTGGGCGCGGACGAGTTCGGCTTCGCCACGGCGCCGCTCATCACGCTGGGCTGCATCATGATGCGCAAGTGCCATCTGAATACGTGCCCCGTCGGCGTGGCCACGCAGGACCCGGTCCTGCGCGCACGCTTCACGGGGGTGCCCGAGCATGTCGTCAATTACTTCTTCCTGCTGGCCGAAGAGGCGCGGGAGATCATGGCAACGCTCGGCATTCGCAAATTCGACGATCTCATCGGACGCATGGATCTGATCGATGCACGCCGCGCGGTCGGCCATTATAAGGCCGACGGCCTCGACTTCTCGAAGTTGCTCTATCGCGCGCCGGCCACAAAAGATGTCCATGTTCGCTGGACTCAGAAACAGGACCATGAACTAGACCGTGCGCTGGATCATGTATTGATCGCCAAAGCCAAGGGCGCGCTTGAGAGCGGGCAATCCGTGCAATTCGAGATGCCGATCCGCAACGTCAACCGCACTGTCGGGACGATGTTGTCCGGCGAAGTGGCGAAGCGGTATGGGCAAGCCGGACTGCCGGAAGACACGATTTCCATCCGCTTTACCGGCATCGCCGGCCAGAGCTTCGGTGCTTTCCTTGCGCGCGGAATTTCTCTCGAGTTGGTGGGGGCGGGCAACGATTACGTGGGCAAGGGATTGTCAGGCGGACGTATCGCCGTTTATCCCCCCAAAGAATGTCCGGCCGTACCATCCGAGAACATCGTCATTGGTAACACCGTGATGTACGGGGCCATCGAGGGCGAATGCTATTTCTCAGGCGTTGCCGGCGAACGCTTCGCCGTCCGCAACTCCGGCGCCTACGCCGTCGTCGAAGGGGTCGGCGATCACGGCTGCGAGTATATGACGGGCGGTGTTGTCGCCGTTCTGGGCATGACCGGCCGTAATTTTGCCGCCGGCATGTCGGGCGGCATCGCCTACGTGCTCGATGAAGACGGTTCTTTCCGTCAGCGTTGCAACATGGCGATGGTGGACCTCGAAACCGTGAAGCCCGAACCTCATGTGAGTGGTGAAAACGGTAATTTCCGCCAACTGATGATGAACCATCTCGAACAGGACGCTTCGCGTCTGCGCGCGCTCATTGAACGTCATCTCCACTACACCAATAGCGCCCGCGCGGCCGCGATCTTGGCCGACTGGGATGCTTATTTGCCGAAATTCGTGAAAGTCATGCCCATCGATTACAGCAAATCCCTCAAGATCCTGGCGGCTTCACGGCATCAGGAACTTGATGGCGAGAGGACGTTTAAAATCCATGGGTAAGCCAACGGGATTTCTTGAAGTCGGCCGGCAGGATCGTTCCTACGATAAGGTTTCGGCGCGCGTTGCGACCTGGAAGGAGTTCGTTCATGAACTTCCTGACGAGGTGATGAAGAAGCAGGGGGGGCGCTGCATGGATTGCGGCATCCCTTTCTGCCACAACGGCTGCCCCGTCAATAATCTGATCCCGGATTGGAACGACCTCGTTTACAAGAACAAATGGCGAGAAGCGCTGACGGCGCTGCACTCGACGAATAACTTTCCGGAGTTCACGGGCCGGATCTGCCCGGCGCCGTGCGAAGCGGCGTGTACGCTGAACATCAATGACGACGCGGTCACGATCAAGAGCATCGAGTGCGCCATCGTCGACCGGGGGTGGGCCGAAGGCTGGATTACGCCCCAGCCGGCGGCCCGCAAGACGGGCAAGAAAATCGCTGTGATCGGCTCTGGTCCGGCGGGCATGGCCGCAGCGCAGCAGCTGGCGCGCGTGGGACACAATGTCACGCTGTTCGAGAAGGATGACCGTATCGGCGGCCTTCTGCGTTATGGCATTCCTGACTTCAAGATGGAGAAGCACCTCATCGATCGCCGCATCACGCAGATGATGGCGGAAGGCGTGACCTTCAAGCCGGATTGCCATGTGGGTCGGGATATAGACGCCGGCGCGCTATTGAAGGACTTCGACGCGGTTCTTCTCACCGGCGGCGCTCAGGTGCCGCGCGATCTGCCGGTCCCCGGCCGTGAATTGCAAGGCATCCATTTCGCCATGGAATTCCTGGCACAGAACAATAAACGCGTGGCCGGCGATAAGATCCCGGACGCCGAAGCGATCATGGCGACTGGCAAGCACGTCGTCGTCATCGGCGGCGGTGATACGGGCTCCGACTGCATCGGGACCTCGATCCGTCAAGGCGCGGCCTCCGTCACTCAGCTTGAGATCATGCCGCGGCCGCCCGAGCAGGAAAACAAGCCGATGGTATGGCCATATTGGCCGCTGAAGTTTCGTACGTCATCGAGCCAGGAAGAGGGCTGCGAGCGCGAATTCGCCGTCGCCACGAAGGCGTTTATCGGTGAGGGCGGTAAGGTGAAGAGCCAGCAGATCGTCCAACTCGCCCAGGGTCAGGAAGTGCCCGGAAGCGCGCAGAACCTGCAGGCCGATCTGGTATTGCTGGCGATGGGTTTCGTCCACCCGACGCATGCGGGGCTATTGAAGGATCTGGGTGTCGCGCTCGATGCGCGCGGGAACGTTCAGGCCGACACGCTCAAGTATCAAACGTCGGTGCCTCAGGTGTTCACCGCCGGCGATATGCGGCGAGGTCAAAGTCTCGTGGTATGGGCGATCCGCGAGGGACGTCAGGCTGCGCGCGCGGTCGATGAGTTCCTGATGGGGGCGAGCGATCTGCCGCGCTAGAAGCGTTACCAGCGATAGGTCAGTCCCGCCGTCAGCGTGTGTCCCGCCAAAAGATCGTTGGCCGTCATTGTCCCGGCAACATAACCTTCCAGTGCGGACGTGATCGTTATCGCAAGCCCCGCCTGCGCGTCCACGGCGAAGCGCCGCCGGGCATCACCGTAGAGTTCGAAGTCGCTGCCCGGGACGTCATTGAGACGGGCCGAAATGCGCGGCATGCGTTGCAAGAGTTCCGTGGACAAAGATAGGTCTCCATATGGGCGAATGCGGCCGGCGGCGCCGCTCACACCCGCGCCCAGGCGCACGCGAAGCGAATTCAGGGCATCATGTGAGGTTCGTGTCGCCAACGCTTGTCCTTCGTCGATCGCGCTGAGACCGACACGATTATAACTGGCGCCGAAATGCGGCGAGAAAATCACCGGCCCGAAAATTTTTTCATAGTTTGCTTCAAAGTAAGCGGACCATAGGTCGCTGTCTGCACTGGTCGCGAGCGCATCGGAACGACCGCCGCGCGTACGAACGCGGCGCAGCTCTGGCGCGCCATGTCCATAAGCGATGGCGGCTTCGAATTCGAAATCATCCCAACGGGTGCCGGCCGTGACTGCAACGAGCGACGTATTCAGTGACGCATCCGCCGTGCCCCGCGCAAAATCGCCATCGGTCCTGGCGGCGACGATGCCAAGCCGCGTTTCGCCGGCGGTCATGTCCATGCCTGCGATCACACCACGAACATCGAAATCGGCGACGGACGCCCCGCCGCGCGAGCGGCCGGTTGATGAGAATCCGCGCGCCCATGACGAATGACCGGTGAGCGTTTCTACGGGGGCGCTGTGCCGCAATCCTTGTGTAAGACGCTCGAGAGTCAGGAGGCCGAGATTTTGGATACCGCCCGGGGTTTCCGCCGCGAAGTCTTCGAGGATTGCCGTCGCGCCGTCCGGCGTCGAGAATTCGAGTTGCGCCAGTGTCGCCGAAAGCGCCGCTGGTGGCGATGCTTGCAGCCGATCGAACAATCGTCCCACCTGCTGCTGTGCGGCGGTGACGCCCGCCGTACTGTAAGATAACCGGTCGATCTGCACAGCGAGCGCACCCGAAGTGGTCGTCACCATGGCGGCTTTTACAAAAGCGAGTTCGGGGGCGGCGAGGGCGAGCTTGCCGGTGCTCGGCAAAACCCCGGACAGGGGCGTCAAAACGTCAAAGCGCTGCCCGTTCTGGAACGCGGTTCCTTCATAACTCACGGCGAGGGTGCCCGCTAAAGTCGCAGGACCGCCGACGATAAGCTGATCGGAAGATCCATCCGGTGAAAGGCGGATCGCGAGTGTGCCGCGCGCAGACTGCTGAAACGCACCGGTCACCGTCAGTGCGCCTTTTCCGTCGTGTGTGCCTGGTGCGATGATGCCGTCATTCGAAACCGTCCCGTCGATCGTGCCGGTACCGCGGAGGAGGCCGAGATTTCCGGTGGCGGCGGACGTGAGCCGAACGCCGGGATTGAGCGTAATGGCGCTGCCGTCGAAGATGTTCACCTGCTGCCGGATCGCGATGTCTCGTGCGACCACGAGATTGCCTCCGCCGTTTTTCGAAAGGATTTCCGCGTTGAGAATGGGTGTGTTGAGCGTGCTGCCACCCAGAAAGAGCAGAAGGTCCTCACCGGCGCCAAAATCGAGCGTGCCATTGATCGCCGAGCCAGCGCGAAAGGTGACAACGTCGTTGCCCGCGGAGAGCAAGATGTCACCATTGACCGTTCCGCCGTTGGAGAATGCAACCTCAGGGCCGAGGCTTTTCAAGGCGGCGAGCCCATCGCGCGCCGTGATGGTCCCTGAGTTGACGATCTCAACAGGCGCGTGGCCCGTCACCAGAATCGCCGCGCCGCCGGATAGGTTCGTGCCGTCGATTTGTTTTGCGGCAAAAACATCGATGCGCCCGTCGTTTGAAAATCCGGCACTTCGCGCGCCATCGAGGCGCACGCCGATGTGGGTGGCTTCGACAAGCCCATCGATCGTGTTCCTGAAATGAGCGTCCGGTCCGACGACTGAAACGCCCACGGTAGGTGTCAACGCAAGCGCCGGTCCGGCGAGCACGCTGCGGATGCGGCCCGCATTGGTAAGATCGGCATTTACGATTTGAATGCCGATGGAATTATTGCCTGTGGTTTCGACGCTGCCGCTGTTGGCCAAAATCGAGCCTGCGGCGACGCTGATACCGGCGCTGGCGTCACCGCGGGCGAGGATAGCGCCGTTATTGACCACTTGAGCGTTGATGCCGACCTCGATCCCGTTCCCCGCGATGCCACCGGTGGTTATGGTTCCACCCGTTTCGACCGCGACCCGCATCCCATCGCCGCCAAAGATTCCACCCGAGCCCTGATAGTCGGTGGCGATGCGTCCACTTGTGCGGACGCTTACGTTGTCGCCTGTAAGGATGCCGTAGGAAATCAGATCGTGCGTAAGGATCGTGCCGGTGTTTGTGACGGTACTGCCGTTCTCGACCATGATGCCGAAGGCGCATACGCCGAAGGTCGAAATCGTTCCTTCGTTGACGACGTTGCTCGAAGCACCGAGCGAGAGGCCTGGCTGCGAGAGCGGACAGCGGCCCGTCACGTTGCGCGATACTATGTTTCCGATGAGAGCGTCTGGCTGGACGTGGACGGTCAAGGATTGCGTAGAAAGAAAGCCGTCTCCGTCCACGCCGGTACAGTCCACCGTCCTTCCTGTCTGCGTACAGGCGGCAAGCGCCTCGGTGGAGGTCGCAAGGGAGTAGCCCAACGCGATCGCACCGCTCAGGACAGCGACCGGAAGGATTGGGTTCGAACAGCGGTCTTGAAGAGTCACAGTCAGTCCTTTTCATCCGCGAAGCGCGGGATGGCATTGCGTTGGTGCGTTAGGGGACTGTGAGAATGGGCGACAGCTCTTGGCGGTTGCTGTTGTTTTTTAGAGCATCGCCTTTGATCAAACAAGCAGCCGAGGGGCGCACGACGTCGCCGTGCTGCGGGGGCTGGCGAACTATCGTGCGGCGATCCAAGCATGGATCTCGGACGCCGTGCATTCCCAACCGTCATCGAGCATCAGGCAGTGGCCAGAAGAGCCGATCACTCTTAGCGTGGCGCCGTAGTGATCCGCGATCAATTGGTCCTGGCCGCGCGGATGCAGCGGTGAGTCGTCTTTTTCCCCCGACAAGCACAGGATCGGGCTCGTGAGTCCGTCGCGCTCGACCGCGACGCCTTCATGAAAGCATTCGTTCAGGAGTCTCGGACTCTCAGGGCAGAGTTGCCGAAGATATAAGGTCATATCGGGTGCGGAAGCTCCCGCCATGAACCATTTGCGTGCCCGCACTTCATCAGGGGGTTGGACCGTGTGCACTGTTGGAAATCGGGGCAGGGGATGCGACCGCGTTATGCCCGATGGCGCGGCCGGCGCGAGCAGTATTAATCCGCGGAGTGAAATTTGAGATGCGGCCCTCATCGCGATCAGCGCCCCCAAGCTATGCCCCACCAAGAACGGTGCGGGCATCAATCGCATCGCTTCGAGCACGTCCTCAGTCATGGCGTCGATGCCGTCACTCAAAAAAGAAGCATCCTGCGACAGGCCTCCATGGCCGCGTAAATCAAGCGCGGCGGTGGATACGCCGCGGCTGGCGAGGAAGCTCAAGGTTCGAGACCAGCACCAGGCGCCGTGAAATCCGCCGTGCACAAAAAGCACGGATGCGGGCGCGTTGCCGAAGAGATGGAGCCGTCCCTGCGAAAGAGCATGAATCACGGGGCGCGGACCTTTTTCAACCAGTCAATCATTTCAATAGGTTTGTGCGGCTTTGCTATCTTGAAGCGTTATCGGCGGCATGTCTTCGAGGAAAAGCGGTCATATACGGGCCGAGATCCCCAATCGTTGCGGGGATAGGTTCTGCCGCCACGAAGCTAGAGCGCGACCGCGCGGCGTCGGCGCCGACCACGCATCGGCCCCGACGCCTCGCTGGCCGGCGGCGGGGGAGTGGCGGTTTGTTCTTCGCTTTGCGCGTCCGCTGCACGCTCCTCAGGCGTCGGCCAGTAGAGCCGGAACTGCGTTTGGAACGCCTTCCACCATTGCGGAATACCAACCGCGAGCGGTTCGCCGAGTTGATGACGCAGTGCCTTATCGCGCAGTAAAACGCGCGTGCTTTCGACCTTATCCACACCGATATGGTGGAGGATCGCCTTCACGACCTTGTCGTGCGGCGCCTTCATACGGTCGACGCCGGACCCAAGTTCAACTTTACCCATGATGTAGAAAACGAGATCGGAGACAATCCGATCTTGTCGTCCGGCGGCGTCGTCGACCTGCTCGCCGACTTCACCAAGAATCTCGCTCGCTTCGAGCACATTATAAAAACCGCGCATCCGCGCGCACTCCAGCGCAACGACGCCCGCGAAATAGTAATCGTCAATCGGATGAACGTCGAACAGGGCCCGGCGTTCATCGAAATTGAGCGCGCACTCACTGAAGGCGCTGTCGAGGAGACGGCTCCAGGTGGGATAGGTGCGCGCGGCGGCGGCGTTCATTTCGTTCAGGAAATAAGAAACGGCGAGCTGCGCCTCGACGCTGTTGTCGATATCGTCGGATCCGAGCAGGCGGCGCACAGGTAGCGACAAGCGCCACGCAAGCCCGGCGAGGCCGCGCTTTTTGCGCGTTGGGATCGGCGCGAAAGCCTGATCGGTGGCAGTCTCGGCCACAAAAGTTCCCCAGCCAAACCGGCGCATCTACCCGCCGCGTTAGTGCGGTTCTGGGTTATGTCTCCGGCATCTCATGCGTTGCAGTCATTTAGACAACTACTCCGCGAACTTACGCTCTCATGATTCGGGCAACGGGTGAAGCAAAAACTGTGTATTGCGTTTTTAAATCAATGCGTTGGTTAATTATTGGCTTGATTTGCCCGCCCGGTTCGGTGGATGCATGAGGTGGGGATGCGCTGCGCGCGGTCCGGCTATCACGGTATAGTTCCGGGCCAAGTGGGGAAGATTATTTGGAATGAGTGACTTCGACCTTCAGTCGATGGACAAGGTCGTCGCCTTCATCGGCGAGGCTGATGATCAGGTCCGAAAGGAACTGCGTCAGATATTGAACCATGCCGGCGTCAAGCAGGTCAGCGCGCATGGCAGCCTCTCGAATCTCTCTAAATTGATCGCTCAGGTGCCGCCGGATTTGTTGATCCTGGCGGATGATCTTGATCCCGGCGTCTTCGACTTTATTCGCGATATTCGCCACAACAAGATCGGCACCAATCCATTTGTGCTGATCACGACGCTCATCGCGCCCAACCATGTGGAAGCCGTTAAGCGGGCAATGCAGGCGGGGACCGACGACATCATCATCAAGCCCGTGAAAGAAGAGCAACTTCTGCAACGCCTGAAGCGCGTGACCGTCAACCGCGCGGCTTTTGTCGTCACCAGCGATTATCTCGGCCCGGACCGGCGGGCGAAAAGCCGTCCCTCGGCGATCCGCCGCATTAACGTCCTCAACACCATGCTGGAGAAGGCAAATGGCAGGGACGTTGATCTGAACACCATCCGCGATGCCGTGGAAGGTTCCATGAATGAGGTGCTTCAAGCGCGCCTGGATTCTCACGGGTATCGGCTCGGGTTCGTTTGCAATCTCATTTTGGAGGCTTACGAGTCCAATCAGATTACCGAAGAGGTCCAGGGTAAACTGGAGGTTCTGGTCGACTTGTTGCGGGACGCCGCAAAAACCGCCGAACGGCTGGAAGAACGCGAGTTGGCTCTGCTCTGCGGCTCTCTTTCCCGGGACGTGAGTTCAATCGCCGAGCGTTATGCGACGCCCACGCCCAAGGATATCGACCTCATCAAGAAGCTGTCCCGCGCCGTTGTTTCGGCGGTGAAACCGCGCACGCCCCCTGATAAACTGGATCAGGAGACGCGCCAGGCGGCCGATGTCTATCAACAGCGGGACCGGACAAGCTTTGGCGCGGCCAGCGAGATACACCGTAGTCCGGGAGAAGCGCCGGTCGTGGCGATGGACGAACCTATTATTGAAATTCTGCCCTTGGCGAAGGGGCAGTTCCTGTTCCGTCAGGGAGACCCGCCGACATCCGCCTACATCCTGAATAGCGGTGCTATCGGCATCTTCAAGGAGTCCGACGGGAAGCGCATTCCAGTCGCACGCGTGAAGAAAGGCGAATTCTTCGGCGAGATGGCGATCATCGATAGCCGTCCGCGCCGCAACTCGGCGATGGCGCTGGAAGACTGCACGCTCTCCCTCGTCTCGAAGGAAATGATCGAGGACAAGCTCGCGGCATCCGATCCTTTGGTGCGCACGGTCCTACATATGCTCAGCAATAGCTTGCGCATGGTGCATGACGCTTACGCGCCGAAAGGGCGCAGTATGTCGGACTCCGTGCGTGAAATTCGCGAGCAGGCGCGGCACATCCGCGCCTATTTGGAAAGCGCAGCCGAAGCGGCGGTCCGCAAAGAGGGGGCGGAGGTGGCGCAGAAGGTGGTCAAGCTCTCCGAGGACCTCGCCAAGCTGATCGAAAGCGTGCCTGACCTCGATCGCCGGACCCCCGCGCTTCCCAGTGAAAAGGACCTCGGCGGTTAACGGAGGGGCGCCTTACAGCCCTTTCATTTCGCTCACGGTTCCGAGACTTGCACAGCTCCGGGTGAACCCCTAACTTTTCGCCCGCGCGTAAGCGAAGCGGGGAAAACGCATGACGGTGATGGTCGAAATCGATCAGCTTTCGAAGTCCTTTGGCGACTTTCGGGCAGTCGACGGTATTAGCCTGACGGTTTCAAAAGGTGAGGTCCTGGGATTCCTGGGGCCTAACGGCGCGGGTAAGACCACCACGATGAGGATGGTTGCCGGGTTCCTGACACCGAGCGGCGGCACGGCCCGCGTCTGCGGCCGCGATGTCGTAGAGGACCCGACCGGGGTTAAGAGCATGCTCGGCTATTTGCCCGAAGGTTCACCTTCCTACGATGACATGACGGTGAATGGTTTTCTGAAATTCATCGCCGAAATTCGCGGATATGATGGGGCGGAACGTTCAGCGCGCGTCAAAAACGTCGTCGCCCGCTTGGGGCTTGGGGACGTAATCGATCGCCCCATCGACGTGCTCTCCAAGGGCTATCGCCGCCGCGTTGGCCTGGCGCAAAGCATCCTTCACGATCCGCCGGTTCTCATCCTCGACGAGCCCACGGACGGCCTCGATCCAAATCAGAAACATCAGGTGCGCAGCCTCATCGCCGAAATGGCGGCGGAGAAAGCGATCATCGTCTCGACACATATCCTGGAAGAAGTCGAGGCCGTGTGCACGCGCGCGGTCATTATCAGTGGCGGCCGCGTTCTCGCCGACGGCACCGCGGGCCAGCTCCGGACGCGCCTACCGGAAAGCCATGCGATTTGTGTCGTGTTGCCGCAAGCGGCGGCCGCCGCCGCCGCGTCTTACTTCAAAGCACTCGAGACTGTTGCCGCGGTGTTTGAGACGCCGATGGAGAACGGGAATGTGAAGCTTCGCATCACGCCCAAGGGCGAGACGGCGCTCGCGGCGGAGATTTCCGCCGCGGTTCGTCAGCAGGGCATTCCCGCGATCGAAGTCTATCAAGATCGTAGCAGCCTAGACGACGTATTCCGGCTGATCACGACCGGCGCCGCGCCGCGCGCGGCCGCCTGATCTCAGAGGTTCCAATGCGTAACATTTGGATTATCACCAAGCGCGAGTTGGCGGCTTATTTCGCGACGCCCGTTGCGTTCGTCTTCATAGCCATCTTCGTCGGCCTGACCGGCGCCTTCGCTTTCTACATCGGCGATTTTTTCGACCAAAATCAGGCAAGCCTTCAGAACTTCTTTAGCCATCACCCGTGGCTCTATGTGCTTTTGGTGCCCGCGGTCGCAATGCGCCTGTGGTCCGAGGAACGCAAGTCCGGCACGATCGAGCAATTGCTGACGCTTCCCATAACCACCACGCAGGCTGTCCTCGGCAAGTTCCTCGCCGCATGGCTCTTCTGCGGAATAGCGCTGGCGCTGACCGTGCCGATGTGGATCACCGTGAATGTGCTAGGCAGTCCCGATAACGGCGTCATCCTGCTCAGCTATATCGGCAGCTTCATCGTGGCGGGCGCGTTTCTGTCCATTGGTATCTGCATGTCCGCCCTGACGCGCAATCAGATCGTGGCCTTCATCCTTGGCGCGGTGGTGTGTTTTTTGTTCACCATGAGCGGGTTGGACATGGTTCTGAATGCCTTTCGGGATTGGGCGCCGGAGACCGTTGTCGATACCATCGCATCGTTTAGTTTCCTGACGCGGTTCGATGGCATGACGCGAGGGGTTGTCGCGCTCAGGGACTTCGTCTTTTTCTTTTCGCTGATGGCGTTCTGGCTGTTTGCGGCCATTCTTGCCGTTGATACGCGTAAGGGGACTTAAGCATGCAACGCTTTGACTCACGCACGCTTGGCATCATCGGGATCGTCTCAGCGGCTGTGCTCTTCGTCGCCGTCAACGTCGTCTCGAACACCTGGTTGCGTAACCTGCGCCTCGACGTGACGGAAGGCGCGTCCTACAGCACGTCGGCCCAAGTCAAGCCGATGTTCGCAAGTATCAAGGAGCCTATCGTTGTCCGGGTTTATTTCTCGGAAGCGATCGGGCGGGCGAGCCCGCGGCACGCCGAGTATTTCCAGCGCGTTCGCGATCTGCTGCAACAATACGCTGAACTCGCGAACGGGAAGATCAAGGTCGAGCTCTACAACCCCGAGCCGTTCTCCGACGTTGAAGACCGTGCGGTCGGTTTCGGTCTTCAAGCCGTGCCGCTCGGGCAGTTGGGCGAGGTGGGCTACTTCGGCCTCGCCGCGACGAATTCCACAGACGACCAACAGGTGATCCCGTTCTTCAATCTCGAGCGGGCGCAGTTCCTGGAATACGATCTCGCGAAGCTCATCTATAGCCTGTCGGAACCGGACCAGCCGAAAATCGGCCTTCTCTCGACCCTGCCGATCGAAGGCGCCCCGGCCATGCCGAACATGATGGGGATGCCTCAACAACAGCCGCGTCCGTGGGCGGTCCTCGGTCAGATCCGCGATACGTTCGCGATCGAGACCCTGAACCCCGGTATCACGGCGATTCCGGCCGATATCGACATCCTCATGCTCGTTCAGCCGGATGGGCTTTCAGACGCAGCCGCCTACGCCATCGATCAATTTATCCTGCGCGGCGGAAAGGCGCTGGTCTTTGTCGATCCGAACGCGGAGTCCGCCGGCATGGGCGGCCCTCCCGGCGGCGGCGATAAGCAGGGTATCAACAAACTGCTGACGGCGTGGGGCGTACGGATGGTGGACGGGCAAGTCGTCGGTGACCTCGAAGCGGCGGCGCGCGTCGGTATTCAGGCCGAAGGGCGCCCTGTCGCCGCCGATTATGTGGCGTGGCTTCAGCTCCGCGCCGGGCATTTCGATACCAGCGATGCGATCACCGGTGATCTTCAGCAAATCAATCTCGGGACCTCGGGCGTCCTTGAGAAGGTTGAGGGCGCCACGACAACCGTCACCCCCCTCATTTCGACGGGGTTGCAGTCAATGCGTATGCCTGCCGACAAATTTATCGGCTTGCCGGATGTCGTGACCCTGTTCCGCGAATTCAAACCGCAGAACAAAGCCGAAATCCTTGCCGCACGTATCTCAGGTCCGGCAAAAAGCGCGTTCGCCGAAGCCCCCAAAGGCGAGGGAATTGCAACGGCGCCACACTTGAGCGAGTCAAAGCAGCCAATTCAGGTCGTGGTCGTGGCCGACACGGATATCCTGGGGGACCGGTTCTGGACGCAGAACAGCTCGTTTCTCGGTGAGCAGGTTGTCGTACCGACGGCGGACAATGCAAATTTCGTTATCAACGCGCTTGAAAACCTAACGGGATCACCGGCGCTTTCGGCATTGCGCGGCCGAGGCGTCAAAAGCCGGCCTTTCGAATTGCTGGAATCAATTCGGCGCGACGCGGAGATGCAATACCGCCAGACAGAGCAGTCGCTCACCGGCCGTCTCGAGGAGCTGCAGAAGAAGGTCAGCGCCATGCAAGTCCGCGAAGACGGGCAGGGCCAAGCCATTCTGAGCGATGAAGACCAGCGTACGATCGAGAGTTATCGCGGCGACATCCTCGCAACCCGCCGCGAACTTCGCGAGGTGCAGCGGGCTCTGCGTGAAGATATAGACCGTTTGCAGGGTATCCTCACATTCGTGAACATCGCCGTCGTGCCTATTCTATTCGGTCTTGGGCTTATTGTTTTCGCAGCGGTACGGCGCCGCCGCCGCCGCCGGTCGGCGGCGGCTTAGGGAGTAGCGGACATGAGACAGAAAACGGTCTTCGCTCTCGCCGGCGCCGCGGTTGTGGGAGCCGTGCTCGCGATTGCAGCAGTGGTTAGCCAGCCGCGCGTCGAGACGGCGGCGGGCAACGGCGCGCCCGTGTTTCCCGGCCTCGCTGAAAAGCTTCAGGCCAATTTGAAGTCCGTGGTTATCCGCCATGCCGGTGGAACCATTTCGCTCGACCGGGACGGAAATGCATTTCACTACCGTGAGCGCGCGAACTATCCCGCCGACCCGCAGAAGGTCGTGGACTTGGTGGTCGATATCGCGCGCTTGACTAAACTGGAGAGCAAGACCAATCAGCCCGACCGCTATGCGCGTCTCGATTTGCAAGACCCGACGGAGAAGGGCTCGAACGCGAAGCAAATCACATTGCTGGATGCTGGCGGCAAGGAAATGGCGAGCCTGATTGTCGGTAAGCGGAAGTACACGCTGGGCGGCAAGGAAGGTGGCACCTATATACGCCTGCCGGGTGATGCGCAAACGTGGCTAGCATTGGGCGAAGTGAATCCCGGTGTCGCGCCGCGCGATTGGCTTGCCCGGGACATCGCTGATGTGCCGGACGCCGCGGTGAAACGCGTGACCGTCACGACGCCTAAAGGCGAGCGCGTCATTGCCGGCCGCGGCGCGGATGAGAAATTCGCGATCGAAAATCTTCCGCGTAATATCTCGCTCGAAAGCAATTTCACGGCTGAGGAGTACGGCCGCATTTTGGCCGGTCTGCAGGCCGACGATATTGCGCCGGCCGATCAGGTTCCCTTCCCGAAGGACAAAACCTATACGGCGGTTGTCGAAACCGTCGAAGGATCGATTATCACTGTGGAGATGACAGAGGCCAACGACCAGAGCTGGATCAAGGTCTCGGCCAATCCGGCGCCGGGGCTCGCGGCTGAAAGCAGCGCGGCTCAGGCCATGGCCGGCATAAAGGCCCGCGGCGAGGGACGTGTGTTCCAGGTGCCGGCCTATAAAGTCGCCATCATGAAACGGACGTTGGCGGACTTGCGGAGCAAACCCGGACAGGCTGGCTAGCCGGAATTTAGCCTTGCTGGATTTTCTTGGTTGGCTGGTGCAGCATCGCAGCAAGAATAGGGAGGTTTTGTGATGGGTAAATTTGCGCTGCTTCAGGCCGTTTATGTGGTCACCGGAATCATGTTTTTCGTCCGCGATCTCATGGTCGAACGGACGCCGATGGACAAGGCGATGGTCAACGCCTTCATATGGCCATACGCCCAATTTGAAGTGATGAAAGTCCATATCATGACGTGGATCGGTTCCGTGATGGCGGCGATCCAATAGCTATTCGCGCGCGCGCGCCTTTTTCCACGCCTCATAGGTTTGCTTCAAACGCTCGCGGCGGAGTTCGCAGCCCTTACATGGAAGGGCCAAGGCCAGCCCTGCGATGACGACGATGAAAGTCATGCACAGCGCGAGGAAAAGCGTCACGGCGCAGGCGGCTCGGCTGGCGCAACGATAGACTGACGACGCATGGCCTCGGCGCGGATTGCCGCCATGATTTTTTCGAGTTGCGCGGCGCCGATGTCACCCTCCAGGCTGATGAAATCGGCGCCCTGAATTTTGATCGTCGGTCCATGTAGGCAATTGTTCATGCAGGGGCCTCGGGTCACGGACGCCGGCAGGCGCTCGTCCATGATGAGGCGTTCGAGCGCATCCGCCACACCCCGGCTGCCCCGGCCACCGCAGGAAGGAAGCTTGTCCGTGTTCAGCCGCTTATTGATACAGATCCGTACCGTGAACAGCGGCTTAGGGACGGGGATCCAGTCAGCATCGATCATGAACCACCGTTAGTCCAAAGCCAGCGCGGCATCAATAATACGCTGCGTCTCGCTCCAGAGCCCATAGTTCGGGAGCTCAGATACGGGCACCCATTTTGCGTCGATTGCATCGTCGCCGGCCACAGGTTCACCGCCGCTCCAGTCGGCGCGAAAGTCGACCAATGTCCAGTGTCCCGTCACGGTGCCTGCGGTCCGGGTCATGCCGTCGACCACGTCGAGCAGGCGCAGGTTCGCCACCGTGATACCTGTTTCTTCGAGAACCTCGCGTGCGGCGGTCTCGCGGATGGTTTCCCCCCATTCCTGGCGTCCGCCCGGAATGCTCCACTCCCCCATGCGCGGCGGTTTGCCGCGACGGATCAATAGTACCGCGGTCCCGGCGGCCGTACGTTTGAGTACGACGGCGCCGATGCCGACGGACGGGCGTTGACGTTCGCCGCTTGGGACAGGGGGTGCAGTCATGCGATGATGATGGCATGAACACAGTTCCTGTACCAACGTCTCCGCCACACGATGGGCGTCACCCCGCCGTTGCCCGCCTGCGGAACTACTTCCTGGCCGGCGTCCTCATCACGGCGCCTATCGCCATAACCCTGTATGTGACCTGGTCGCTCGTTGATTATATAGACGCGGCCGTCACCGGCTTGCTCCCCGCCGCCATGAACCCGCGGACTTACCTCGATGTGCCGGGCGTGGGTATTGTCATACTTGCCATTTTCCTCACGCTGGTTGGTTTCGTGACGGCGAATTACCTCGGCCGGATGACGGTCAGGGTCGGAGAGGCGATCCTCAACCGTATGCCGGTCATCCGCAGCTTCTATGGCGCGGTGAAGCAAATTTTCGAAACGGTACTGTCGAAACAGACCCAGTCGTTTCGCGAAGTCGTGATGGTGGAGTATCCGCGCAAAGATATGTGGGCCCTCGGCTTTGTAATCGGCCGCGCGCCGCCGGAAGTTCAGAGCAAAATGGAAGAGGAGATTTACAGCGTCTTCATCCCGACAATGTCCTTCACCTCCGGTTATCTGGTTTTCGTTCCGCGCAAGGACATGATGAAAGTGGATATGACGATCGAGGAAGCTCTTAAGATGATCGTCTCGGGCGGTATCGTCGTCCCGCCCGCGAAAAACGTCAGCCCGATCTGAGAGTCCGCACCGCTTCGTCCTGCTGGAAAAGATACAGAAGCGTACGCAGGGCCTGACCGCGCGGTGTTTCGAGGTCAGGATCCCGCGCGATCGTGAGTTTTGCATCGTCGCGCGCGGCGGCGAGCAGATCGCCATGCACCATGATATCGGCGAGCCTGAAATCGGGGAGGCCGCTCTGACGCGTTCCCAGCACCTCTCCGCTGCCGCGCAGTTTCAGATCCTCCTCGGCGATGACAAAACCATCTTCGGTATCGCGTAAGGTCGAAAGCCGCGCTTTCGCTGTTTCCGTCAGCGGACCCGCATACATCAGGAGGCAGGTCCCGGGCTTTCCGCCGCGCCCGACGCGCCCCCGCAATTGATGGAGCTGCGCGAGGCCAAAACGCTCGGCGTGTTCGATCACGATGATCGTCGCATCGGGTACGTCGACCCCGACTTCAATGACGGTGGTCGCCACGAGGATCTGACAGTCGGTATTCTTCGCCGCAAAACTTTCCATCGCGGCGTCCTTGTCGGCCGCCTTCATCTGCCCGTGTAGGAGCGCGACCTTCGCACCAAACCGTTCCTTCAGGTGCACAAACCGGTCTTCGGCCGCCGCGAGATCGCTCGTTTCGGATTCCTCCACAAGTGGGCAGACCCAGTAGACCTTCGCGCCGCTGCCGATCGCGCGGGAAACCCCACCGACGATTTCCTCAAGGCGTTCGAGGTTGATAAGCCTGGTGTCGACCGGTGCGCGCCCGGGCGGTTTTTCGTCAAGCCTCGAGACGTCCATGTCACCATAAGCTGTCAGCGCCAAAGTGCGTGGGATCGGCGTCGCCGTCATGACCAGCACATCGGTGCCGGTACCCTTGTCGGCGAGATCGAGCCGCTGATGGACGCCGAACCGGTGCTGTTCATCGATCACCGCCAGCGCGAGGTCGCGGAACTCAACATCCTTTTGGAACAATGCATGCGTTCCGACAGCGATATGCACCGCGCCGCTTGCGATGTCGGCGAGGATTTCCGCGCGCGCGGCGCCCTTGGTTCGGCCCGTGAGGACTTCAAGACGAAGGCCGAGCGTCTCGGCATAAGGCCGCAAGGTTTCGCCGTGTTGTTGAGCTAGTATTTCCGTCGGCGCCATAAGCGCGGCTTGGCCGCCCGCCTCAACGGCATTGAGCATGGCCATGAGCGCGACAACCGTCTTGCCACTGCCGACATCACCTTGCAGTAAGCGCAACATCCGGTTCTCACCGGCCATATCGGCGTAAATCTCTTCCAGTGTGCGGCGCTGCGCGCCAGTCAACTGGTACGGCATCGCGGCTTCGGCCTTTTTGCGGAGTGCGCCGTCTCCGGCGAGGGACCGTCCACGTCGCGTGCGGCTCTTAAGGCGCACAAGCGCCAGCGCAAGCTGGTTCGACAGCAATTCGTCGAAGGCGAGGCGCTGCCGGACCGCCGTGGTCGGGGAAAGGTCCGCCTCCGAACCGGGGGCATGCACCGCCGTGAGCGCCGTCTTCCATGACGGCCAACCTTTGCGCTGCTGATAGGCCGGATCGAGCCACTCCGGAAGATCCGGCGCTTGGACCAAAGCCGCTCTGATCGCCTTGTCGAGAACTTTGGACGAAAGCCCCTCGGTCAAGGGATAGACGGGTTCGACCCGCTTCACGTCCTCGATCTGATGCAACGGCGCGATATGATCCGGATGGGTCATCTGCCGCTTGCCGTCGAACAGTTCGATCTTGCCGCTGACCACGCGCTGTTCGCCGGTGGGCAGCATGCGCATCAAATAGTCTTCCTGAGCGTGGAAAAAAACGAGCGTGATACGCCCGGTCTCATCACCGCAGGTGATGCGGTAAGGGATGCGTTTGTTGCGCGGCGGCGAGGGCGCGTGAGCGAGCACGTCGACGACCAGCGTGGCGATCTTGCCCGGCGGAGCGTCGCCGACCTTCGGCGAGAAGCGCCGATCGATGAGGCCGGACGGCAAGTGCCACAGCAGGTTCACCACCTTATCGCCCGCGATCTTCTCCACGAGCTTCCCAAGGCGTGGCCCGATGCCCGGCAAGGTGGTGGCCTTGGCGAACAGGGGAAACAGGATCTGGGGACGGAGAAGGGCCATGGACTCCCGGCTGACAAATCGGACGTGACCCGTTATACCGGAAGCACCCCACAGGAGGTCAATTTTGGCCCGTCCTGCGGGAATCTATTGTTTTGGACCCATGGAACCAGACCGGCCGACCGACCCCCGACGCAAGCGCCTCCTTTTTCGGGCCACCCACCGTGGCACCAAGGAAGCCGACGTCATTATCGGGGGGTTTTTCGAGGAAAACGCTGCCCGCCTGCCGGAAGAACGGCTGACGGAAGCGGAGGAATTCCTCGAACTTTCGGATCTCGATCTCATGGACTGGATCATGGGACGGAAACCGATTCCGGAGCGTTGGAACGGCTCCCTGCTGGACGATGTCCTGGCATGGGAAAAGAAGAGGCAAGGCGGTTAAAGGATGGACGGCTTTCTCGTTAAGGTAGATGCCCGGATTCTTTCCGGCATCCCGGAAGGGTTCGATGCCCTTGTCCTGGCCGAACGCGCGCGCGGCGCCTTTCGCGATTCCACGCTGCACGTCGCGCGCGATGAACTCCGTCTGGCCGCGCTTGCGGATGCGGTCGCCTATTTCGCACCCGATGTCGAGATCATCACCGTCCCGGCTTGGGACTGCCTTCCTTACGACCGCGTTTCGCCGCACGCGGACGTCGTCGCGCGGCGCATTGATGCCCTGACCCGGTTGACGACGCCGCCGGCCCAAGGCCAATGCCGTCTCGTCATCACGACGGTCAGCGCGATCCTGCAGCGCGTGCCGAAGGTCGAGACGCTGAAGGACGCCGCGCTCGAGCTCAAGATAAAGTCCACGCTCGACCGCAAGGCTTTCGATGCCTTCCTCGCGGCCAATGGATATTCCCGCGCCGAGCAGGTGATGGAAGCCGGCGAGTTCGCCGTGCGCGGTGGGCTTATCGATCTTTATCCGCCCGGCGCGCCGGAACCCGTGCGCATCGATCTTTTCGGCGACGATGTCGAAACGATCCGCACCTTCGATCCCGTCAGTCAACGCACCACCGGTACGCGAACCAGCATCTCGCTCAAACCCATGAGTGAAACAGTGCTGACGCCGGAGTCCATCGCCCGGTTCCGCACCAAGTACCGCGAATTATTCGGCGCCGCGGCGGACAACGATGCGCTGTATGAATCCGTTTCCCACGGCCGGAAATTTATTGGCCAGGAACATTGGCTGCCGCTGTTCCACGATGGCCTCGGCACGATCCTCGATTACCTCCCGAACGCGAGTGTCAGTCTCGATCAAGACATCGAGGAGTCCGTCACCGTGCGGTTTGAGACGATCCGCGATTATTACGAAGCGCGCCGTATCGTAGATAAAGCGAGTTCCGGCAAGAAAGAACTCTCGATCGAAGAAGGCATCGTCTATCACCCGGTGCCGCCGGAGATGATGTTCCTCGACGAAGCTGACTGGATGACCGTATTGCGCGGCCGCCAGGTCGCCGCATTCCGCTCTTATGCGGCCGCCGACGTCGGCGGCGGAGAGGACGCGGGTGGACGTTTGGGCCGCGATTTCGCCGACGTCCGCGCGCGTCCCAATGAGAATATTTACGAAGCTTTCGTTGCCCATGTGAAGGCACAGCAGGCCGAGAACCGGAAAGTCGTCCTGGCGACCGCGAGCGCGGGCTCAAAGCTCCGTATCGCCGGACTTTTACGTGACCACGGGCAGGAAAAGATTTTGCCGGTCGATACGTGGCAGGAAGCTCTGGCCGCCGACCCGTCGCTCCTGGTCGTGACCGCGGTGCCGCTGGAACGTGGCTTCACGACCAAGAATATCGCCCTCACAACCGAGCAAGACCTGCTCGGGGATCGTCTGGTCCGCACCGCGCGCAAAAAACGCCGCGCCGATGCGTTCATTGCCGACGCCTCGCAGATCAGCGAAGGCGACCTCATCGTTCACGTCGAACATGGGATCGGCCGGTACGAAGGTCTGGAAACCCTGACCGTTGGCGGCGCGCCGCACGATTGCTTGCGGATCACGTACTCCGGCAACGATCGCCTGTATGTGCCGGTCGAGAACATTGATGTACTTTCGCGCTTTGGATCCGAGCAAGCGGGGGTACAGCTCGATAAATTGGGCGGCGCCGCGTGGCAGGCGCGCAAGGCCAAACTCAAGCAGCGCATCCGCGACATGGCCGAGCAGCTGATCAAGATCGCGGCCGACCGCCAGGTCAAAGAGGCGCCGGTCGTCGCGCCGGCGGAAGGGCTGTTCGAGGAGTTCTGTGCGCGTTTCCCGTATGCCGAGACGGACGACCAGATCAAAGCCATCTCCGACACGATTGATGACCTGGGGAAGGGACGTCCGATGGATCGCCTGGTCTGTGGCGACGTCGGATTTGGCAAAACGGAAGTCGCGCTGCGCGCCGCTTTTGTCGCCGCCATGAGCGGCATGCAGGTGGCCGTCGTGGTCCCGACGACGCTCCTTGCCCGCCAGCACGCGCGCGGATTTACCGAGCGCTTCAAAGGTTTCCCGCTACGTATCGCGCAACTCTCGCGCCTGGTGACGGCGAAGGACGCCGCGGCGGTCAAAGAAGGGCTCGCAAACGGCACGATCGATGTCGTGATCGGCACGCATGCGCTGCTGGCTAAAAGTATCGCGTTCAAGGATCTTGGGCTGCTGATCGTCGACGAAGAACAGCACTTCGGCGTGGCGCATAAAGAGCGGCTGAAGCAGTTGCGCGCCGAAGTCCACGTCTTGACCCTCACGGCGACGCCGATCCCGCGTACGCTGCAGATGGCCTTGAGCGGTGTCCGCGAGATGAGCCTGATCGCGACGCCGCCCGTCGACCGTCTTGCGGTGCGGACCTTCGTGCTGCCGTTCGACCCCGTCGTGGTCCGCGAAGCGATCCTGCGTGAACGGTTCCGCGGTGGCCAGTGTTTCTACGTCTGCCCGCGCGTCTCTGATATCGACGGTGTCGCGGAGCGCCTTCGCAAATTGGTGCCCGAAGTGAAGTATGCCGTCGCGCACGGCCAAATGAGCCCGACCGCGCTCGAGGACGTCATGACGTCTTTCAGCGAAGGAAAGTTCGACATCCTGCTGGCGACCAACATCATCGAGTCCGGTCTCGATATGCCGCAGGTCAACACCATCCTCATCCACCGGGCAGATATGTTCGGCCTGTCGGCGCTCTATCAGCTGCGCGGACGTGTGGGGAGAGGCAAGGCGCGCGGTTACGCCTATCTGACCCTGCCGCCGGACCGGAAGCCGACCCCGACGGCGCAGAAGCGCCTGGATGTCATGCAGACTCTCGACAGCCTCGGCGCGGGCTTCTCGCTGGCGAGCCACGATCTCGACATTCGCGGCGCGGGTAATCTTCTGGGCGATGAACAATCCGGTCACATCAAGGAAGTGGGCGTCGAGCTTTACCAACATCTTCTGGAAGAAGCCGTTGCCGCCGCGCGC